>NZ_JAIUGR010000004.1:0-458990 GCF_020164695.1 Mesorhizobium sp. ESP6-5 | reverse complement strand
TGGCCGAAGAGGTTGCGGTCGCTGCCCTGCTGGACAGGCGCCGAGGTGGCCGGAGCCGACTTGCCGATCGACGCGGTATTCGAATTGTCGGTCGAAGCGGCAGCAGCCTGATTGGCGCCGTTGGAGCCATAGTTGTCGCTGCCGGCGAAAGCGCTGCCAGAAAGGGCCAGAACGGCGGCGGCAGCAATAAGGATCTTGTTCATGTTAGGTACTCCTGAATTTTGGAAGTCCGGCTGCCGGCGGGCCAGAGCCCACCGGCCGTGGGATGGCCGTTAATGGCCGAAGAGGTTGCGGTCGCTGCCCTGCTGGACAGGCGCCGAGGTGGCCGGAGCCGACTTGCCGATCGACGCGGTGTTCGAATTGTCGGTCGAAGCGGCAGCAGCCTGGTTGGCGCCGTTGGAGCCATAGTTGTCGCTGCCGGCGAAAGCGCTGCCGGAGAGGGCCAGAACGGCGGCGGCAGCAATGAGGATCTTGTTCATTTTAATACTCCTGAATTTGTAGGGTCCACCAGCGCGGCAGGGTCACCCGCCGCGTGCCGGGGATCGCTATTAATTGTTGCCGAAGAGGTTGTGGTCGGCGCCCGTCACAGGCGTCTGGGCAGCCGGCTCCGACTTCTTGGTCGAAGCGGTGTAGGAGCTGTCGACAGTGGCCGTGGGGGTCGCGGCGTTCGAACCATAATGGTCGCTGCTAGCGAAGGCGCTGCCGGAAATAGCCAGAAGGGCGGCGGCAGTGAGAATGATCTTTTTCATTTTTGTACTCCAGTATTTTTCCCGTCCGTCTAGCGGCGTGTCTTGGGATTAAATCGCGTCGTTCGGACAGCCCCGATGTGGGAGAGCCCCCTTGCCGTTTCCAATCACGAAGTTGTTCAGCGTGGACCATGACTCCACCACTTGAAATTGTACCAACGCCTTCTACATGTCTGATTTTTCCATTTGATATCAAATAGTTGCATAAGATCACGCCCCGATCACCAACTGTGTCGGAAGGCTGGGCGTTCACACCGTCCTGCACGCACCGTCAACAGAAACGAACCGTTCGGTTCGATTTTAGACTCTGCTAATAGTCACTTTTCGAAACCATTAACCCTTTTCCGGCCCGCTGAGGGTCGAAAACGGTGCCCGCGCACCTGGCGAGAAGAGGCGATTCCCCCGCTGCAACCGCGCCGGGACGATCCCGCGTACGTGTCGCGCCGCATGGATGCGATGTCGCTTTCGTGCCGATGTCGCAAACCCTGTCGTGATTAGATCGAGCGATCTCAGGTGCCGCTGCGTGACGACGGAGCGGAGAATTGGGAAGCCGGTCAGATTCCGGCGCTGCCCCCGCAACGGTGGTGGAGTTCAAGTCGCAACGGGAGACCACTGGGCGAAAGCTTGGGAAGGTGTCGCGATGGTCCGCCAGGACAACTCCAGAGCCCGGAAACCAGCCCGAGATCGCTAGAACTCGACTGATCGCGGTGGGCGGTCAAGGGGCGGATGGTGTTGTCCGGCTTTCGCCGGCTTGCGCCCAGTCCTTCCTCCATCACCACCAGTTCAGTCCTTGAAAATGAGGACAGGACATGGACGCGCGCAACGACATGCTGAGGCTTTTAAACGGCCGCAGACAGGGCCTTTCGCTGGAACAGCCCTTCTATACCGACCCGGACTACTTCAAGTTTGACATGGAACTGATCTGGTATCGCGACTGGCTGTTCATCGGCCATGATTGCGAGTTGCCCAAGCCGGGCAGCTTCATCACCGTGCAGATCGGCGACTATCCGGTCGTGCTGGTGCGCGATCAGCAGGGCAAGATCAACGCTTTCCACAATTCCTGCCGCCATCGCGGCAGCCGCGTCTGCAACACCGAGAAGGGCATGGCCGCCAAACTGGTGTGTCCCTATCACCAGTGGACCTACGAACTCGACGGCCGGCTGCTGTTCGCCCGCCAGATGGCCGATGGGTTCGACAAGAGCCAGTTCGGGCTCAAACCGGTCGCCTGCGAAAGCGTCGCCGGCTATGTCTTCATCTGCCTGGCCAAGGAGCCCGCCGACTTCGCGCCGATGCGGGCGATGATCGAGCCCTATCTCCTGCCGCACCGGCTGAGCGAGGCCAAGATCGCCTTCGAGAGCACGATCATCGAGAAGGGCAACTGGAAGCTGGTCTGGGAAAACAACCGCGAATGCTACCATTGCGCGGGCAATCATCCTGAGCTGTGCAAGACCTTCCCGGAAGCGCCGACCGTGACCGGCGTGCAAGGCGCCGACAGCGATCCGGAGATGCTGGCCCACTGGGCGAGGTGCGAAGCTGTTGGCCTGCCCAGCAAGTTTCGCATCGACCCGGCTGGACAATACCGCGCCACCCGCGCGCCGCTGCTGCGCGATGCCCAGAGCTACACGATGACCGGCAAGCGGGCGGTGAAGAAGAACCTGTCCGACAGCGTCTCGGCCGACCGGATCGGCACGCTGATGCACTATCACTACCCGACAACCTGGAACCATATCCTCGTGGATCATGCGGTGACGTTCCGCGTGCTGCCGGTCAGCGCCACGGAAACAGCGGTTACGACCAAATGGCTGGTCCACAAGGATGCCGTGGAAGGCGTCGACTACGATCTCGCCGAACTCACCCATGTCTGGACCGAGACCAACGACCAGGACCGCCGCATCGTCGAGGAAAACGCCTTCGGCATCCTGTCGCCGGCCTACGAGCCCGGTCCCTATTCGGAGCTGCACGAGGGCGGCGTCATCCAGTTCGTTGACTGGTACGCGCGCTTTATCGGCCCACGGCTTTCCGAAGACGGCCGGCCTGCTCTGCGCAGTGTCGCCTAGCGCATGTCGGCCAAAACTGTGCAGCGGCTTTGGGATCACGACACGCCCAAAATGAAAGGTATGCAGGGATGAACGCCATGACTGATCTTGGCCTCTATCGCCACCTCGACCAGATGGCGCCGTGGAACGACAGGCTGCAGGTGCTGGAAGTAACCGGCGTCAGCGACGAGGCGCCCGACGTCAAGACCTTCACCTTCCGCTCCGACAACCAGACCTGGTTCCGCTACAAGCCGGGCCAGTTCGTGACGCTGGAATTGCCGACACCGGACGGCCCGCTGATGCGCACCTACACGCTGTCATCATCGCCGTCACGGCCATTCTCGATCGCGGTGACGGTGAAGGCGCAGGCGGGCAGCGTCGGCACACGCTGGATGTTCGATCACCTGACGCCCGGCTCGCACGTCAAGGCCTATGGACCGGGCGGCGACTTTTCGCTGCACAGCCACCCGGCGGCGAAATACCTGTTCATCTCGGCCGGTTCGGGCGTGACGCCGATGATGTCGATGCTGCGCTGGCTGAACGACTGCGCGCCATGGACCGATGTCGGCTTCGTCAATTGCGCGCGGCGCCCGGAAGAGATCATCTTTCGCAAGGAACTCGAACTGCTCGGCGGCCATATGCCGGGCCTGTCGCTCGGCTTCATGATCGAGGAGCGGTCGAGCCGCGAGGGCTGGTACGGCCATATGGGCCGCATCGACGCCATCCGGCTGCCGCTCCTGGCGCCCGATTTCCGCGAACGCGAAATCTTCTGCTGCGGCCCCGACCCTTTCATGCGCGCCGTGCGCGGCATGCTGGAGGCCGCCGGGTTCGACATGGCAAAATGCCATCAGGAGAGCTTTGCCGCGCCGGCGATGGAGGAAATCCCAGCGCCGTTTGCCTCGCCGGCTGAAGACGGCGCGGCGATTTGCGTCGAAGCCGCGACGCCGATCCGCTTCGCGCTTTCGGATGTCGACGCCGACTGTGTCGCCGGCCAGACCGTGCTGCAGACGGCGCGCGCCTCGGGTGTGCGAATACCGGCCGCCTGCGAATTCGGCCTTTGCGGAACTTGCAAAGTGAAGAAAGTCTCCGGCAGCGTCGAGATGAGCCACAATGGCGGCATCCTCGATCATGAGATCGATGATGGCTTCATCCTGGCCTGTTGTTCCAAGCCATTGTCGCCGCTTGAAATCGAGGCTTGATCCGCCCGGCTTTCGACTGAACCCGGAAATGGTCCCGCGTTGCCGGCAAAGGTTACCTTGCCAAGGAAGACCTGAAAGTTTACAGGCGTTGTTGGTGGAAGCGGTCCTGCTGGCGGGCAGGAAATGCAGGACGGGGCAACAATGACGCATGACTCCCACGCCTATGCGGTAGCGAGCCGGGATATCGTTTTCGAATCTTTCGATGGCGAGGCCGTGGTGCTCAATCTTGCCAATGGCAAATATTTCGGCTTTTCCGATTCCGGCAGCAAGGTATGGCAGGCGCTTTCATCCGGCGCGGACGCCCAGGCTCTGGTCGGGCTGAGCGCCGGCGGCTCGACAATAGGCCAGGCCGAACTCGAACGCTTCATATCGCAATTGCTCGAATTGGGTTTGCTGGTGCGCTTGGACGCGGCGGCGCAGCCTTTGCCGGGCGATTTGCCTGCCGAGCTTGCCGCCACGAACGAGCCGCTCAATGTGAGCATTCACGACGACCTCGCCGACCTGATCGTCGTTGATCCCATCCACGAGGTCGAGGAACCTCTCGGCTGGCCGGCGGTCAAGCAGGCTTCCTGACGGGGCGGCCGCAGCGTGATGGAAGGCGATTGATGCCGCGCGTCACGCTCGAAACCTTGCCGGATTACGCCAGGTATCTCATCGCCGCCGCTGAAGGCGCGGCCGCGTGCTATCCGACCATGCGAAAGGTTCGCCTGCCCTGGCTTGAACTGACCGTGCATCTCGGTCACGGCGTGCTTGCCGATGCATTGGGCCATGCTTTTGTCGAGCCCGGGCATGACCAGCCGGCACCGTCCACGGGTCGCATCTTCATCGCGCATCCCGGCATTGACGGCATCCCGGAGCCGGCGCACTGGGGCGATGCCCATTTCACCGAGCACGGTTTTGCCAAACGGCTCGCCGAAGCCGGTTTGCGCGGGCACCATTTCCACGACCTGGATTTCTGGCAGGTCTACGATCCGCACCGCCGCGTCGGCGTGCAGCTGATGGCCTCGGCCGATGCCTTTCCGCCCTGGGAGCCGGGAGCACCGCTGCGCGCCTTCCTGCACTGGGAATATGCCGCGCGCGGCATGCGGCTGACGCATGCCGGCACGCTTGGCATCGACGGCAACGGTATTCTGCTTGCCGGCTCGGGCGGGGCCGGGAAATCGGGGACCGTCGCCGCCGGCCTGCTTAACGGGCTCGACAGTGTCGGCGACGACTATGTGCTGATCGATCTCACCGACGGCGTGACCGCGCGCTCCCTTTTTTCGACGTTGAAGCAGGACACGGAAGGTTTCGCCCGGCTGGGCCTGCGGCAGCGGCTAACGGCGCAAGGCCCGCTGAACTGGCAAGGCAAGCACACGTTCCATATTCATGATATCGCGCCTCGGCCGGTGCCCGCCATGCTGGACATCGTCGCGCTGGTGGTGCCACATATCAGCGGAGGCGGAGCAAGTTCGATTATGCCGGTGTCGCGCAGGGATGCCATGATTGCCTTGGCGCCGTCCGGCATCGCCCAGATGCCGGGCGAGCGCGAAAGCGGCTTTCGCTTCTTCAGCGAATTGACGCGCCACCTGCCGTGCTTCCGTTTGTCCCTCGGCATCGACCCGGCAGAGATCGCCCGCACGATCGAGGATTTCCTGACACGAGGCGCCCGGTGAAGCTCAGCGTGATCATGCCTGTGTACAATCGCGAGCGCTATGTCGTCTCGGCGCTGCGCTCGCTCGTGCGGCAGCAAGATGCCGCCGATCTCGACATCATCGTGATCGACGACGGCTCGACCGACGGGTCGCCGGAGGCCGTGCGTTCGATGATGGCCGAGAACCCCTGCATTCGTCTTTTCCGGCAAGAGAACATGGGCGTGACCCGGGCTCGCAACGCTGGTCTCAGACTGCTCACGCCGGAAACGGAGCTCGTGTCGTTCCTCGATTCGGATGATGTCTCGCCTGCGGGACGATTCAAGGCCGATATCGCATGCTTTGACGCCGACCCCGCTCTGGAGCTTACCTATTCCCTGATGATGATGGTCGAACACATCGACGACGATCTGCTGGAACCCTGCCCCGGCAGCCATTTCATGACCGTGCGGGGAATTCATCTGTCGTCAGGCATTTTCTCGCGTAAGCTCATCGAACGGATCGGCGGCTTCGACGAGGCCTTCGGCCAGGCCGAAGACACAGACTACCTGCTGCGCACCTTTGAAAGCGGCCCCAGATTCGTCCTGCCGGATACCGTATCGCTTTACTACCGACGTCATCCCGGCAACATGACGAAGCAGGTCGACACATCCCTTCGGGAATTCTTGCGGGCCATCCACAAATCGATGAAACGGCGCAAGGCCGACCCTTCACTGCGCGGGATCGAAGGCATCTTCGATGTCAAAGAACTCGCCAACTGGCGCTTCATGTAGCATGCGGAGCTATGGCGTCGTCATACCGGCCTTCAACGCCAGCGGCACCATCGCCGAGACGCTGCGATCGGTCGCGGCGCAGACAGTGCGGCCTGAGCTGGTGGTGATCGTCGACGATGGATCCAGCGACGATCTCGCGTCGGCGATCGGCGGAACGGACCTGCCGCTGCAATTGCTGCGCCAGGCAAATGCCGGACCTGGGAGCGCCACGACAAGGGGCATCGCCGCCTTGTCGACGCCGCTCATTGCAACGCTCGATGCCGACGATCTGTGGCTGCCGAGCAAGGCCGAAACACAGCTCGCGCATCTCGAAAGGCATCCCGCAACGTCGGGCGTTTTTTGCCATTTGCGAAACTTCCGCAATGACCGGCCCGATGCACCCGAGGACGCGATCGTACCCGGTTGGTCGCGGACCACGATGCTGATCCGGCGCGAGGCCGCCGAGACCGTCGGACCAATCGTCGATCCGCCGGGCGGCCGCGGCGAAATGATCGACTGGATCGCGCGGGCACGCGAGACGGGCCTTGCCCTCGACATGGTGGAGGAGGTGCTGGCGCTGCGCCGCATCAGGCCCGGCAGCCTGTCCTATGGCCGCGATGCGGCGCGCGACCGCGGCTATCTCGAAGTGGCGCGGCTCGCCATGCTGCGACGGGCCCGGAACAAGGCCGGCGCGGGCTGATGGCGGGCATTCGCCGCATCAGCCGACGTTTCCCGGACTATGGCTGGTCCTGGCCGACGGGCGGGCTCGACCAACTGCTCAAGGCCGCCCTTCTTGCCGATGAGGACGCGGCCGCCGGTTGCGCCATGCAGTGGCTAAGCGCGAACGACATCGACCTTGTCTCCTTCAGGGAACACCGGCTGCTGGCCGCGATCTGCGATCGGTTCGGCCGGAAATTGGCCGGCCAATCCGCCTATCCGCGCCTTGTCGGCCTGCAAAAGATGCTGTGGACCAAGTCGCGCATGGCGATGCGCGAGGCCGAACCGGCGCTGCAGGCGATGACGGATTCCGGCTGCCTGGTGATGCTGATCAAGGGTGCCAGCCGCATTGCCTTGAACGCCTCGGCGCAGCGTGGCCGGGTGGCGCACGACATCGACATATTGGTGCGGCCGCAGGACATGCCGGCGGCGTTCGGCGTGCTGCGCGACGGCGACTGGCAGATCGCCACCGGGGTGAGTCCCCAATATCTGAGGACAAGGCTGGCGTCGCTGCGCTCGATGAATTTTTTCAAGGGCAGTTATGGCGATATCGATCTGCACCAGCTTGCCTATGACGGCTCGCAGCAAAGCGACGAGGATGACCAGGAGATCTGGCAGCGCGCGGCGACGGCCGAATTCAGCGGTGTCGGCGTGCTGGTGCCGTCGCCCGCGGATCGCATCGCGCTCGCCATCGCGCATGGCGGGCTCGATGCCCACACCCACAGCGATTGGCTGGTCGATTGCGCGGTGGCCATTCGCGCCGGCGGCGTCGACTGGGACGTGTTCCTCGATGTCGTCGCCAGGCGTGGCCTTGCCGTTGCCGCGGCGGTGGCGCTTTCCTACCTTGCGCTCGATGTTGGCGTGACGGTGCCTGACAAGGTGCTGGCGCGCGTGCTGGAGATGGCCGACCGCACCGGCCTTGCACGCTGGTCGGCGGTGCTGCAGGCCAAGCCGCGAACCGACTTCGGCAGGCTGACCTGGCTGTCGCGCGGCTTCGCCAAGCAGTTGCGGCTGAGACGCAAGAGCGGTCGGCTGCGGCAGGAGCCGCCCGCCAAGGCATGGCGCGGCAGAGCATGGCGCGGCAGGCAGGCACCTCGCGAGCCGCTGGAAGGACAGTCGCCCCTGGCCTTCTCGCAGACCATACCGTGCCCTGCGACGGCAGGGGAGATGATGCTGGACATCACGATCAGGATCAGCGTCCCGCCGGTCCGGCGCCGCATCGAAATGGAGATCAATGTGGGCGACGACCACGTCGCGCGTCTGCGTGCGATGGCCATCAGCCGGTCTGGTGGAGAGCGGGTGCTGTGCTTTCGCGGCAAGGTTACGTTCGATGGCCGACAGCATGCCCTGACGCTGGAAGCGCGGCCGTCCCGGCAGTTCCGCCAATGGGACGATCAGGCGACGGTCGCCGCCTACGGCGCTTTGCCTTTCCATCTGGTCTCGGCGATTTTTTCACCGCTGCGCTGAACTGAACTATCGCTGGTCGCCTAAAGGTCGGCGGCGCCGTGCGGGGCGCGAACCCTCGCCTATACGGCGCCCTCGTCGGGCTTCGTCACCCGCCGCAACGTCAGATTGATCCTGCCGCCATTCTTGAGCAGCGCCGAGGTCGAAGGGTAGATGCGGTCGACGCCATGGAAGGCAAGACGGCCCTCGCCGCCAAGCACGACGACATCGCCGCTTTTGAGCCTGAACGATTTGGTGGCGCCATCGCGGGTAGTCTGGCCGACCCTGAACAGGCAATCGTCACCCAGCGAGACGGAGACGACGGGTGCTGAGAAATCGGCCTCGTCGCGATCCTGATGCAGGCCCATCTTCGCTTCCGGCGTGTAGAAATTGATCAGGCAGGCCTGCGGTGGATTGGGATAGCCCGACACCTGCCGCCACAGGTCGAGCAGACTGTCGGGGATAGGCGGCCACGGCTCTCCGGTCAGCGGATGCGTCGGCTGGTAGCGATAGCCGCGTTCCTTGTCGGTGACCCAGCCGAGAGGGCCGCAATTGGTCATGCGCACGCTCATCTCCTTGCCGGTCCGAGGCATGGCCGGCACGAACAGCGGCGCCTGCTGGACAATGCTTCTCACCTCCTCGACCAGCGTCTCCTGGACGGCGCGGGACAGATGGGCCGGCATGTGACGGATGCCTTTGGGCAGAACGAGCATGGGTTGGCTCATGTGAATGGTTCGGAGCCTCAGCATGCCACCGCCAGACGAAAACGGCGACCCGAAAGCGGTCGTGGTTTTTACGAGCGATGGCCGCAGCGAATTCGTCTTGGCCAAATGGCGGTTGACGAACAAAGATGACTAACATAGTCAAGATTTAGAACCGGACCGGTTGACGCTAGAATTTTCAGCTTCCGCGTCCAGAGAAGCCGCGGGCAGCCAACGAGAGCGAGGGATATGGAAGTGACATTTCTTCAAGGCTTCAACGCGATCGAACGGGGCTGCATCTGGTCGCGGCGAGGGCTGCTTGCCACGACATGCCTGGCGACGCTGGCTGGTACCTACCAAGCCTCCGCCCAGCAGGCAGGCACCCAGGCATCGGGCGGCGCCACCGTGCTCGAGCCCATTACGGTCAGCGGCGAGGCCGGCGGCGACACGTCCCCCGAGGACGACAAGACGGTGGCCGCCAAGCGCAGCTCCGGTGCGACCAAGACGGACACGCCGCTCATCGAAACGCCCCGCTCGGTCTCGGTGGTGACACGCAAGGAACTCGATGAGCGCGGCGCGCAGGACATTATCGAGGCGGTGCGTTATTCCTCAGGCGTCAGCACCGGCGCTTACGGATTCGACCCGCGATTCGACCAGATCTATATCAGGGGCTACGACGCAACCACGCTCGGCGACTACAAGGACGGCCTGCGCCAGCCCTATATCAACTACGGCACGTTCCGCACCGACCCCTACTCGCTCGAACGCGTCGAGGTGATCAAGGGACCGGTATCGGTGCTTTACGGCGCGGGAACGCCGGCAGGCATCGTCAACAAGGTGCCCAAGCTGCCGACCGAGGACAGGATCAGGGAAGTCGAACTGCTTTATGGCACGAAGGACAGGGCGCAGGCCGCCTTCGATTTCGGCGGTCCGGTCACCAAGGGCAGTGACGATTTCCTCTACAGGATCGTCGGCCTGGCGCGAAACGGCGACACCAATTTCGACATCGCCGACGACCGCTATTTGCTGCAGCCGTCGTTCACCTGGAATCCGGACGCCGCGACGTCCTTCACCATCTATGGGCTGGTGCAGGCGGACGAGACCGATTCCAATGTCGGCGTTATCACCGATCCGTCGGGAAAGGTCCACACCCTGCGCGAGAGCGACCCCGACTATGACCATCAGAAGATCCGGCAGCAGCAGGTCGGCTACAAGTTCGAGCACGACTTCGGCGGCGGCATCACGGTGCGCCAGAATGTACGATACTCCCATCTCGACCTGAGGTCGCGCTATCTCGCGGTCTCCGGTTGGACAGGTACGGTCGCGCATCGTTATGCGACCGCAATTCGCGACGAAATGAACGTCTTCCAGGCCGACAATCAGGTCGAGGCCAGGTTCGACACCGAGGCGCTCGCCCACACGCTGCTTCTCGGCCTCGACTACACGAACCTGACCTCGTCCTTCGGCTATGGGTTCGATCCGCCCGATCCGGCCTACGATTTCGACATTGCCAACCCGACCTACGGTTTCTCCGGCCCGACCCCGGACACCACGTTCTCTGCGTCCGACGCGGATCTGAGCCAGACCGGCGTCTATGCGCTGGATCAGGTCGAACTGGACAAATGGCGTTTCACGCTCGGTGGCCGCCAGACCTGGGTCGAGCAGACGCGCGACTATTTTGGGGGCGGTTCCGAAGCGGTGGACAAGAACGCCTTCAGCATGCAGGCCGGCGCCCTCTATCTGTTCGATAGCGGCGTCGCGCCCTTCGCCAGCTACGCGACGTCATTCGAACCGATCTCGAACCGCTCGGCCGATGGCGGCGGCATTCTTCAGCCTACGAAGGGCGAACAGTTCGAACTGGGGGTCAAGTACCAGCCACCGGGAACGGATATCCTGCTGTCCGCGGTCGCCTACCATCTGGTCGAGAAGAACAAGCCGGTAGTCGTCGATCCCAATGCGGGCACCTATCGTTCACTGGGCGAGGTCACCAGCAATGGTTTTGAACTGGAAGCCCGCGCGGCCGTCATGGACGGGCTCGACGTGATCGCGGCCTATAACTACAACCATGCCGAGATCACGGGCGCCGGCCCTGACTCGACGGAGTTGGACAAGGTCCCCGCCGTCACCCCCGAACATGTCGCGAGCCTCTGGGCGAACTACAAATTCGACGAGGGCAGTGCGGCACCCGGCCTTTCGGTGGGAGCCGGCGTGCGGCTGCAGAGCGCGACCTATACCGACACGTCAAACACCGCCAAGAACGATGCCGCCGTCTATCTCGATGCCTCGGCGTCCTACGATTTCGGCGCCATCGACAAGAGGTATGAAGGTGTCTCGGCCGCTTTCGCCGTCCGCAACATTGCCGATGACCGCGCGACGGTGTGCAATTCCGGTTATTGCTACATCGGCCAGGGCCGCAACATCACGGCTTCGCTGAAGCGCCGCTGGTAAGGCAACGCCGCGCGCCTTTCGGACGCGCGGCGCACTGATTTCAGCGTTTTGATACAACCATGCCCGGCGATTAGCCAAGTTCTGGAATACGCAGAACCTGGCCCGGATAGATCTTGTCGGGATGGGTCAGCATCGGCTTGTTCGCCTCGAAGATGACCGTGTTCTTGGCGCCCTGGCCCTTGCCATAGCTCTTTTCGGCGATCTTCCAGAGATTGTCGCCCTTCTGGACCGTATAGAAAGTCGGCTCCTTGGCTGCGGCCGCCGTGCCGGAAGCCGGCGCGACCTGCAACTCGTCAGCCTGCACCTTGGAGACGCCCAGCGTGTTGCCGACGGCGATGACCGCCTTTTCGAAGATCGACTGGTCCTTGACGACGCCCTTCAGCACCGCCGTATCGCCCTGGACAACGACCTGCACGCCATCGGTACCGAGCTTGTGTGAATCGAGCTCTTTCTTGAGCGTGTCGGCGGTGGGTGCGGCTTCCTCGTCGCCGCCGATGCCGAGCTTCTTGCCGACGTTCTTGACGAAATCGAACATACCCATCTCTAGGTCTCCCTTGCTGTGGCAATAAGGGAAACCTCGCATCCGCAACGCAAAATTGAAAGTGGTTTTGCGGGCACGATTTGCGTGTTGCTTAATCGCTCTCCACGCGACCGCGCAGCTTCTTGATCGTACCGCGCCCGGCCTTGCTCTTCAGCCGACGCTCGACCGCGCCTTTCGACGGCCGTGTCTTCTTGCGCGGCGGCGGCGGCGGTTCTGCGGCCTTGGCCACCAGTGCCGCCAGCCTGGTCCGTGCGTCGGCGCGGTTTTGCTCCTGAGTGCGAAAGCGTCCGGCCTCGATGACGATGACACCATCCTTGGTGGCGCGCTGGCCGGCAAGTTTTATGGTCCGCTCGCGTACGCGGTCCGATAGGCCCTCGGCGTTCCGCGCGTCGAAGCGAAGCTGCACCGCCGTCGCCACCTTGTTGACGTTCTGGCCGCCGGGACCGGACGAGCGGATGAAATCCTCGTGCAGGTCGCCCGGGTGAATCACGGCTTCGCCCGATATGATGATGTCGTCGTCGATCGGCATGCCGCAGTCATGGCGCGGCGGACCGAAAAAGAAAAGGCCCGATCGAAAGCGCAGCCCCTAACTGACATATACGATCCTGATCACGACGCCCAGGCGAGTTCGCCAAGATGGCGACGGAGCCATTTCGTCTCTTCCGATGCCGTGCGCCCGAAATGCCGTTTGAAATCGCGGCTGAATTGGGAGGGGCTCGCATAGCCTACCAAAGCCGCGACCTCTGCGATCGTCCTGTTCTGGCGTGCTATCATCAATCGTGCTTCGTGGAGCCGTATCGCCTTCACGTACTGCATTGGACTGTTGCCGGTCAGGCTCTTGAAATGGACATGGTAGGAAGGAACGCTCATGCCCACGTCTTTTGCCAGGTCGCCGATCGAAATTTCAGAACCGTAGTTCTCTCGCAACCAGGCCAGGCTCTGGACAATCCTTCCAGACGTGCCTTTCTGCTGCAGCGCCGCGAGCATTGCACCGCCCTGCGGGCCGACCAGCACCCGGTAATGCAGTTCGCGCAGAATGCCGTCACCAAGGACGAGAGCTTCAACGGGGCTGCGAAGTGCCACAAGGAGGCGCAGCAGGACATCCTCTATTTCGGGGGCCATCTTGCTTGACACGAGACCTCGCGGCTTGCCGCTCGCCGGTTCGGCATGCATCTGAGCTTGCATGGCGAGCTCGGCTGCCATCTGCATATCGAACTCAACATAGACCGCAAGCAATGGTCGCTCCGAACTGGCCATCGATTTCATGCGGAATGGAACGGGCACCGAAACCGCCAGATAGTGCTCCTCGTCGTAGAGGTAGATCTCCCTTTCGAGGATACCCTGCTTGCTTCCCTGTAATACGAACACCGCGCCTGGCTTATAGAGGACCGGGATGTCGTGAAGCACGGCTTCCGTCCGGAGTATGCGGACGCGGCTGAACGCGGTCGGATTGTAGCCGCAACGAGGGGCGAGAGCTCCGGCCAACTCGACCAGCTTGGATCGTCCGTGCTTGGGAGGAATAGGATTTGGCAACAAATTCAGAGAATCCGCGATCGAAACGCTCGGTTCCTCATTATATTTGTCAACTCATCACCAATCAAGGAAAGCTTGCGAGTCATGTCACAGAAGACCTTCTTTATCACCGGCGCGAATTCCGGCTTCGGCTTGGCGATAGCTTCCGCGGCTATCCAGATCGGCCATAAGGTGATTGGCGCAGTTCGCTCGCAGACATCACGCGCAGCGCTCGCCGACGTTCTTCCCGCAGTTCGACCGGTACTGTGCGACGTAACGGAATTCGACGCCATACCCGACGTGGTCAGGCAGGCGGAGAACGAACATGGACCGGTTGACGTGCTGATCAACAATGCCGGCTATGGGCATGAGGGAGTGCTTGAAGAGTCGCCGATCGAAGAGATGCGGCGTCAGTTCGACGTGAATGTCTTCGGCGCTGTCGCCGTCGCTAAAGCTTTTCTTCCCCGGTTCCGGGAGCGACGTCGTGGATTCATCGTCAATGTCACGTCGATGGGCGGCATGATCACCATGCCCGGCATTGCTTACTATTGCGGCAGCAAGTTTGCGCTCCAGGGCATATCGGAGGTGATGCGTTCGGAAATGGCCCCGTTCGGTGTCCGCGTGACCGCGGTCTGCCCCGGCTCGTTCCGGACGGATTGGGCTGGACGATCAATGGTCCGCACAGAGAGATCAATCACTGACTACGACGCGCTTTTTGATCCGATACGTGAGGCGCGACAGGTAAAGAGCGGCAAGCAGCTCGGTGATCCCGATAAACTGGCAGCCGCCGTTTTAGGCTTGGTCGACGCCAGTGATCCGCCGCCGCAGCTTCTGCTTGGCAGCGATGCTCTCAAGCTCGTGTCGGACAGAATCGAACGTCTCCGGCAGGAAATCGAGGTGTGGAAGTCTGTCACTGTCTCGACCGACGGCTGACGGCACCGACGTCCTGCCTGCGCCTATTCCGCCGCTTCCTGCATGTGCGGCGCCGCGCCGAGGACGGAGGCGTCGACATGGCTTTCGAACTTCTCGAAATTGACGGCGAACATGCCGACCAGCCTTGCCGCTTGCCGGTCATAGGCCGATTTGTCGGCCCAGGTCGATCGCGGATCGAGGATGGCGCTGTCGACACCAGGCGCCGCCAGCGGCACCTCGAAGCCGAAATTGGCGTCGGTGCGGAAAGCGCCTGCCTTCAGCGAGCCGTCGAGGGCAGCGGCGAGCAAGGCGCGCGTCGCCTTGATCGGCATGCGCTTGCCGGTGCCATGGGCACCGCCGGTCCAGCCGGTGTTGACCAGCCAGCAATCGGCGCCGTGGCGAGCGATGAGCTCGCGCAGAAGATTGCCGTATTCCGACGGATGGCGCGGCATGAACGGCGCGCCGAAACAGGTCGAGAAAGTCGCTTCCGGCTCGGTCACGCCCCTTTCCGTTCCGGCCACCTTGGCCGTGTAGCCGGAAAGGAAATGATACATCGCCTGCGCCGGCGTCAGCCGGGCGATCGGCGGCATCACGCCGAAAGCGTCGGCGGTCAGCATGATGATGTTCTTCGGGTGACTGGCGCGCCCGGTCTTCGAGGCATTGGGGATGAAGTCGAGCGGATAAGCGCAGCGTGTGTTTTCGGTGAGCCTGCCGTCATTGAAATCCGGCATGCCATCGGCGTCGAGTACGACGTTTTCCAGCACGGTGCCGAAGCGCTGCGTGGTGGCGAAGATCTCCGGCTCGGCTTCCGCCGACAGCTTGATCGTCTTGGCGTAGCAGCCGCCTTCGAAATTGAAGATGCCGTGCGGACCCCAGCCGTGCTCGTCATCGCCGATCAAGGTGCGCGACGGATCGGCCGACAGCGTGGTCTTGCCGGTTCCCGACAGGCCGAAGAAAATAGCGGCATCGCCGGCCGGTCCCTCATTGGCCGAACAGTGCATCGGCATCACGCCTTTCTCCGGCAGGAGGTAGTTGAGCATGGTGAACACCGACTTCTTCATCTCGCCGGCGTAGGAGGTGCCCCCGATCAGCACGATCTTGCGCGTCAGGTCGACGGCGATCACCGTCTCGGTGCGGCTGCCGTGGCGGCCGGGATCGGCGCGGAAGGACGGCAGGTCGATGATCGTCATCCCGGGCACGAAGTGTTCGAGTTCGGCCGCCTCGGGACGGATGAGCAGGTTACGGATGAACAACGAGTGCCAGGCAAGTTCGGTGATCACCCTGGTGGGCAGCTTGAGCTCCGCGTCGGCACCGCCGACCAGATCCTGCACATAAAGGTCCTTGTCCCCGGCATGGGTCTGGAAATCGGCGAGCAAGGCGTCGAACTGTGCCGGCGAGATCGCCTTGTTGTTGTCCCACCAGACTTGCGGCTCGGTGGCGGCGTCGCGGACGATGAACTTGTCCTTGGCCGAGCGACCGGTGTGCTGGCCGGTCTCGGCGAGCAGCGCGCCATGCGCGGTCAGCCGGGCTTCACCGCGCCGGATCGCTTCCTCGTAGAGCGCGGCCGCACCGAAATTGTAACGCACCGTGCCAGAGGTTTTCAGACCGATACGATCGATCGCGCAGGCAGGATTGCGTTTGCCGACTTCCGACATTGGTGACCCTTTTCAAGATTTGCCGCATCTTTGCCGGCGCATTTCCGGCACACCCACTAAGCAGGCTAGGATGGTCAGAACCAGAAAAGCCAAATGATATCAAATCATTAATCGATTTAAATATTTTGAAAGTTGTTTAAATCGTTTATATATGCGAAAAGTTTCACGGTTGCCCAAAGGATTGGCGAGGTTCGTTCGTCCAATCCATGTCGAGGTCGGATTGTGGCCGGCGGCACCCCGCGCGTGACAGCGGTTAAGGCCTATGCCACATTTTGTACCTAATTTGTCCTGCAAAAGCCCCTTCTCTACGACAGAAGGGACAGCTCATGAGGGAGCCGCTTGAAATGGCAACAATCGCGCTTGTCGATGACGACCGCAACATTCTGACGTCGGTGTCGATCGCCCTCGAATCCGAGGGGTATCGTGTCGAGACCTACACGGATGGTGCGTCCGCGCTGGAAGGCCTGGCGGCCAGGCCACCTAATCTCGCCATCCTCGACATCAAGATGCCGCGCATGGACGGCATGGAGCTGCTGCGCCGGATGCGCCAGAAATCCGACCTGCCGGTGATCTTCCTGACCTCCAAGGACGACGAGATCGATGAATTGTTCGGTCTCAAGATGGGCGCCGACGACTTTATCCGCAAACCGTTCTCGCAGCGCCTGCTGGTGGAGCGGGTGCGCGCCGTGCTGCGCCGTGCCAGTGCCCGCGAGGCCGCGGCAAAAGCGCCGAGTCAGCAGGCCCGCTCGCTCGAACGTGGCCAGCTCGTCATGGACCAGGAACGCCATACCTGCACCTGGAAGGGTGAGCCGGTGACGCTTACCGTCACGGAGTTCCTGATCCTGCATTCGCTGGCGCAGCGTCCCGGCGTGGTAAAAAGCCGTGATGCGCTGATGGATTCGGCCTATGATGAGCAGGTCTATGTCGATGACCGCACGATCGACAGCCACATCAAGCGGCTGCGCAAGAAGTTCAAGGCTGTCGACGACGACTTCGAGATGATCGAAACCCTTTACGGAGTCGGATATCGGTTCCGCGAAGCGTAATTTGATGTATGTCGAGCAAAAGCGGTCCCCAGTGTGGGGCTGCGACATACATCAAACCTGGGACTAGCGGGAGCTGCTATTCGATGGCAGTGGAAGCACAGCGAACAAGACCGGCGGGCGCCGCCAGGCGGCCGTCGCGCATCATGCCTTCCTTCGTGTCGAAAATCACGGTGCCGATGCGCCGCTTCCTCGGCCACCATATCTTTTCCAGCCTGACGCGGCGTATTCTTTTCCTCAATCTCGCCGGGCTGGCGGTGCTCGTCACCGGCATCCTCTATCTCAACACCTTCCGCGACGGGCTGATCGACGCGCGCGTCGAAAGCCTGATGACGCAGGGCGAAATCATCGCCGGCGCGATTGCGGCGTCGGCGACGGTCGAGACGGATTCGATCAGCATCGACCCGGAAAAACTGCTTGAGCTGCAGGCCGGCGAAAGCCTGGGGCCTGGCTCGGACCAACTCGACAATCTGGATTTTCCGATCAATCCCGAGCGCGTGGCGCCGGTCCTGCGGCGGCTGATCTCGCCGACCCGCACCCGAGCCCGCATCTATGACCGCGACGCCAATTTGCTGCTCGATTCGCGCCATCTCTATTCGCGCGGTCAGATCCTGCGCTACGACCTGCCGCCGGTCGAGGAGGAGGAGCCCGACCTTGTCGAGCGCGTCCAGAAATTCATCTTCGACTTCTTCCGCAACACCGACCTGCCGGTCTATCACGAACAGCCCGGCGGCAACGGCGCCGCCTTCCCGGAAGTGGTCAAGGCATTGACGGGCAGTCCGTCGACCATCGTGCGCGTCTCGGAACAGGGCGAGCAGATCGTCTCGGTGGCGGTGCCGATCCAGCGTTTTCGCGCCGTGCTCGGCGTGCTGATGCTGTCGACCGAAGGCGGTGATATCGACAAGATCGTCGCCGCCGAACGCAAGGCGATCCTGCGCGTCTTCGGCATCGCGGCGCTCGTCACAGCCATCCTGTCGATGCTTTTGGCGTCCACCATCGCCAACCCGCTGCGCCGGCTGTCGGCGGCGGCCGTACGGGTGCGTCGCGGCGTCAAGAGCCGCGAGGAAATCCCAGACTTTTCCGACCGCCAGGACGAGATCGGCAATCTGTCGATTGCCGTGCGCGACATGACCAACGCACTCTATGCGCGCATCGAGGCGATCGAAAGCTTCGCGGCCGATGTCTCGCATGAGTTGAAGAACCCGCTGACGTCGTTGCGCAGTGCTGTCGAAACATTGCCGCTGGCGAAGAATGACACCTCCCGTGCGCGCCTGATGGAGATCATCCAGCATGACGTGAAACGGCTGGACCGCCTCATCACCGACATTTCCGACGCCTCGCGCCTCGATGCGGAATTGGCGCGCGAAGATGCCGGCACCGTCGACCTGAAGAAATTCGTCACCGACCTCGTCGCTGTTTCGCGTGAAACCACGCGCAACAAGAAGGCGGTCGAGATCGAGCTCAAGGTCGCCAAGCTGCCGCAGGGCGCCAAGGGCTATGTCGTCGTCGGTCACGATCTGCGCATCGGCCAGGTCATCACCAATCTGATCGAGAACGCCCGTTCCTTCGTCCCCGAGGACCATGGCCATATCAGCCTGTCGCTGGCGCGCGCCGGCAAGTTCAACATCCTGACCGTCGACGACAACGGTCCCGGCATCCGCGCCGACGCCATCGACCGCATCTTCGAACGTTTTTACACCGACCGGCCCGCCGGCGAGGCGTTCGGCCAGAATTCCGGCCTTGGCCTGTCCATCTCCAGGCAGATCGTCGAGGCCCATGGCGGTACGTTGACCGCCGAAAACATACCAGGCACCAAGCCCGGCGAGATCAAGGGCGCACGCTTCGTCGTGACGCTCCCGGCCGAGGGATGACCGCCAATTGCCAGGAATCGCGACGTGCGGCCTGACAACATACACGCCACGGCGCTGCTGATCGGCGAGAGCGGCATTCTCATCAGCGGCTCGTCCGGGTCGGGCAAGACAACGCTGGCTCTGACGCTGATCAGCCATTGCCTGCAACGCGGATTGTTCTCACGGCTCGTCGGCGACGATCAGCTCTTCGTCGAAGCCCATGCCGGGCGGCTGGTGTGCCGTGCGCCCGGCACCATCGAAGGCCTTGCCGAGGTGCCGGGACATGGGCCACGGTCCCTGCCGTTCGAACCGGCCTGCGTCGTCGATCTGCATGTGCGCCTGTTGCCGGCCGGCGAAATCGCACGCTTCCAGGAGGATGCAAGCGACGACATCGCCGGCTGCGCGGTGGCGCGCATCGATCTGGCCGAGCGCAATGTCGCGGCCGCCTTGCTCGCCGTGATGGCGCGGCTGTCGATCCCGCCTTTTCTATGATCCGCGCTGGGTTTTTTGCTGCAATGCGTCAAAATGGCGTGGGCCGGCGCAATTTTGGGCTTGTCAACGGGCCGCGCGTCGACAAGATAGCGCTCCCGCCGCCTGGATTGGCTGGCGAGCATAAAATGCGCCTGTGAAGCGGCGATGACGGGAGCCACCAAAGAATGATCGGACTCGTGCTTGTAACGCACGGTCAACTGGCCACCGAGTTCAGACATGCCGTCGAACATGTCGTCGGGCCACAAGACAATTTCGAAACCGTGGCGATCGGTGCCGACGACGATATGGAACAGCGTCGCCGCGACATCGTCGACGCCGTCGCCCGTGTCGATACAGGGGCGGGTGTAATCGTGCTGACCGACATGTTCGGCGGCACGCCGTCCAACCTTGCCATCTCGGTAATGGAGTCCGGCCGCACCGAGGTGATCGCCGGCATGAACCTGCCGATGCTGATCAAGCTGTCGTCGATCCGCAAGGGCGACAACATGGCGGCCGCGCTCGATGAAGCGCAAGCCGCGGGGCGCAAATATATCAACGTCGCCAGCCAGCTTTTGAGCAGCAAATGAGTACGCTGTCGCCTGACAAGGACCAGATCGTCAGGGAGTTTCCGATCGTCAACCAGCGCGGCCTGCATGCGCGCGCCTCGGCGAAATTCGTCCAGCTTGCCAGCGGTTTCAACGCTTCGGTCCATGTCGAGAAGGACGGCGTCAAGGTCGGCGGCACCTCGATCATGGGCCTGATGATGCTGGCGGCCAGCCCTGGATACTCGATCCGCGTCACCGCCAGCGGCCCGGAGGCGCTCGAGGTCATGGACGCGCTGGAGCAGCTCGTCGCCTCCCGTTTCGGCGAGGAGTGCTGACCCGGAAGTCAGCCCTCCGGGACATGCACGAATAAAGATTTCTTTATATCCCATTGTCGTGCGAAGCCCGATCTGCTAGTCAGGCCGGCAATTCGCGCCCTTCGACGCGCCGACCGGCGCGGGCGCATCCGCAACCAATTCGCAAGCCAAACGATCAATTCACAGCAAGACAATTCGCATCGGAGCACTGCCATGACGGGTAGCAAGGACTATGTGGTCGCCGACATCTCTCTTGCCGGCTGGGGCCGCAAGGAACTCGATATCGCCGAAACCGAAATGCCGGGCCTGATGGCCTGCCGCGAGGAATTCGGCGCCAAGAAGCCGCTCAAGGGCGCGCGCATCACCGGCTCGCTGCACATGACGATCCAGACGGCGGTACTGATCGAGACGCTGAAGGCGCTCGGCGCCGACATCCGCTGGGCTTCCTGCAACATCTTCTCGACCCAGGACCACGCCGCCGCGGCCATCGCCGAGACTGGCATTCCGGTCTTCGCCGTCAAGGGCGAGAGCCTCGAACAGTACTGGGATTACACCGACAGGATCTTCCAGTGGGCCGATGGCGGCCTCTCCAACATGATCCTCGATGATGGCGGCGACGCCACCATGTACATCTTGATCGGCGCCCGTGCCGAAGCCGGCGAGGACGTGCTGTCCAATCCGCAGAGCGAGGAAGAGGAATATTTCTACGCCCAGGTGAAGAAGCGGCTGAAGGCTTCGCCGGGCTTCTTCACCAAGCAGAAGGAAGCGATCCGCGGCGTCACCGAAGAGACGACGACCGGCGTCAACCGGCTCTACCAGTTGCAGAAGAAGGGCCTGCTGCCCTTCCCGGCCATCAACGTCAACGATTCGGTCACCAAGTCGAAATTCGACAACAAATACGGCTGCAAGGAATCGCTGGTCGACGGTATCCGCCGCGGCACCGACACGATGATGGCCGGCAAGGTCGCGGTCGTCTGCGGTTATGGCGACGTCGGCAAGGGCTCGTCGGCCTCGCTCAAGGGCGCGGGCGCCCGCGTCAAGGTCACCGAGGTCGATCCGATCTGCGCGCTGCAGGCGGCGATGGACGGCTTTGAAGTGGTCACGCTGGAAGATGCGGCACCGACCGCCGACATCGTCATCACCACCACCGGCAACAAGGATGTGGTTACCCTCGACCACATGCGCTCGATGAAGGACATGGTGATCGTTGGCAACATCGGCCATTTCGACAACGAGATCCAGGTTGCGTCGCTGCGCAATCTGAAATGGACCAACGTCAAGCCGCAGGTCGACATGATCACCTTCCCGGACGGCAAGCGCATGATCCTCCTGTCGGAAGGCCGCCTGCTCAATCTCGGCAACGCCACCGGCCACCCGAGCTTCGTCATGTCGGCCTCCTTCACCAACCAGGTGCTGGCGCAGATTGAGTTGTTCACCAAGGGCGCGCAGTACCAGAACCAGGTCTATGTGCTGCCCAAGCATCTCGACGAGAAGGTCGCACGCCTGCATCTCGACAGGCTCGGCGCCCGCCTGACCGAGCTGTCGGGCGAGCAGGCCGCCTATATTGGCGTCACGCCGCAGGGGCCGTTCAAGCCGGAACACTACCGCTATTAACCAAAGCCGAATTTGCCACAAGATATTGATGCCGGGCGATTGACTTTTCGCCCGGCATTATTTTTGCGCCGAATGATTCTTCACGCCGATTCCAGCAGGCGCTATTGTTGTGATTCGCGGGTCCAGGGGCGAGGACCGGCGCACGCGTCAGGGCGGTCTTGCATTCAGGCGGCGAAGAGGACCAAGACATGCCGGGGGAAAACCCGCTTCACGCGGGACAGGCCGTTTCCGGCGGCCATCAGGATTCGGAGACCACTGGCTCGCGGCGCCTTTCGTGGCGTGGCCGCGCGGGGCTGTTGCTTGCCGGCTCCACACTTGCCGGCCCGCTGCTTGGCGGGGTTGCATGCGCCCAGGGCGCCGAAGTGGCGGCCGGCCTTTCGGTCAGCACGATCGAGGTCATGCAGCTAGCCGTCTTTGCCGGGGTGATGGGAGCGGCATTCCTTTCGGCCATCGTTCTCATTCGCGAACGCGCGCGCACCTCGGCGGAAAATGTCGAGCTGAGAAGCCGCGTCGCCGATATCAGTGCGGCGTTGCGACGTTCGGAAGCGCTGCTCAATCTGCGCGACCAGCGTGTGGTCGTCTGGGCCTCGGAAAACAAGAAACCCGAGCTCATCGGCACATTGCCGACTGAAAGCGGAGCGCCGGAGGAACGGGCCGCATTCCTCGCCTTTGGGCGCTGGCTGATGCCGCGCTCGGCGGCGGCACTCGAACATGCCGTGACGGGTTTGCGGGAAAAAGGCAGACCGTTCGACCTGGTGGTGGAATCGCAGGCCGGCGCTCCGTTGGAAGTGCATGGCCGAAAGAGCGCGGCCCATGTGCTGGTGCGGTTTGTCTCGCTGTCCGAGACACAGCGCAGCCAGGCCCGGCTCAAGATCGAAAACCAGCGGCTGGCCGCCGACCATGACACGATGATCGGCCTGCTCGAGGCGCTGAAGATGCCGGCATGGCTGCGTGACGAGCATGGCCGGCTGAAATGGGTCAACCGGGCCTATGCCGACGCGGTCGAAGCCGAGAACGCTGAAGCCGCCGTGCGTGACGCCCAGGAATTCCTCGGCGGCCAGGCCCGCGAGGCCATCGCCACCCAGCACAAATCGCATCCGGTGTTCGAGCAATCGCTTTCGACGGTTATCGAAGGCGACCGCCGCGTGTTTGCCGTGACCGACTTTGCCGGCGCCGACGGTTCGGCCGGCCTTGCCTGCGACACCAGCGCCATCGAGGCCATCCGCGGCGAATATGAGCGGACCGTGCGCAGCCATGCCGATACGCTCGACCAGCTCAACACGGCAGTGGCCATCTTCGACACGAACGAGAAGCTGCGCTTCTTCAACCAGGCTTTCCAGAAACTGTGGGGGCTCGACAGCGGCTTCCTGCACAGCGCGCCCGACAACGCCCTTTTGCTCGACCGGCTGCGCAGCGAGGGCAAGATCGCCGAACAGCCGGAATGGCGCCGCTGGAAGGAAGGCCTGCTCGGCGCTTATCGTGCGGTCGAATCGCAGGAACACTGGTGGCACCTGCCGGACGGCAAGACCATCCGCGTCGTCGCCAACCCGCAACCCAAGGGCGGCGTCACCTGGGTGTTCGAGAACCTGACCGAGAAGATGGATCTCGAAAGCCGCTACCGCACCGCGGTCCGGGTCCAGGGCGAAACGCTCGACAATCTGGCCGAAGGCGTGGCGGTGTTCGGCCCCGACGGCCGGCTGCGGCTGTCGAACCCGGCCTTTGCCACGCTGTGGGGGTTGGGCACGGAAGTCGCCAAGCCCAATGTGCACGTATCGACCATACGCGAGCTCTCAGATCGGCAGGCGGTCGAGAGCCCCTGGCCCGGCTTTGTCGCCGCCATCACCGGCTTCGACGACGAGCGCCGCGAGCGCCACGGCCAGACCGAGCTCAACAATGGCACCGTGCTGCGCTACGCCGTGATTCCGCTGCCCAACGGGCAAGTGATGATGACCTTCGTCGACGTCACGGACAGCGTCCATGTCGAACGCGCGCTCAAGGACAGGAACGAGGCGCTGGAGAAATCGGACCAGCTCAAGAACGACTTCGTCCAGCATGTGTCCTACGAACTGCGTT
Organism: Mesorhizobium sp. ESP6-5; assembly: GCF_020164695.1. Classification (NCBI taxonomy): domain Bacteria; kingdom Pseudomonadati; phylum Pseudomonadota; class Alphaproteobacteria; order Hyphomicrobiales; family Phyllobacteriaceae; genus Mesorhizobium; species Mesorhizobium sp. ESP6-5. The sequence goes on along the minus strand of NZ_JAIUGR010000004.1, from coordinate 434,787 downwards.
CGCCGCTGACCAACATCATCGGTTTCACCGAGCTGCTGTCGCTGCCGGCGACTGGCCCGCTGACGCAGAAGCAGCGCGAATATGTCGAACATGTCGGCTCGTCCTCCTCGGTGCTGCTGACCATCGTCAACGACATACTCGACCTGGCGACCGTCGATGCCGGCATCATGCAGCTCGACATTTCCGAGGTGCATGTGGACCGCACCATCGCGGCTGCCGCCGAGCTTGTCGCCGACCGGCTGGAGGAGCATTCGATCCGGCTCGCGGTCGATGCCGCCGCCGCGCCGAAGACGTTCCATGGCGACGAAACGCGCATCCGCCAGATCCTCTACAATCTGCTCAGCAACGCCGCCAACTACGCGCCGGAGGCCAGCACCATCCGGCTGGCCTGCCGTCAGTTGGCGGACGGGGTCGAGTTCTCGGTTCACGACGACGGGCCTGGCATGCCGCCCGATGTGCTCGATTCGGTGTTCCGCCGCTTCGAACCGCGCGCCAATGGGGGCCGCCGGCGCGGCGCCGGCCTGGGCCTGTCGATCGTCAAGAGCTTTGTCGAACTGCATGGCGGCGCCGTTCGCATCGAAACCGGCAAGGACAAGGGCACGACCGTCATCTGCACCTTTCCCGACATGCCGGGTATCCGCGCAGCGGCCGAGTAGCGCGCTCGATGACGGAACCGGTGCTGGAGCGTTTGCTCGCCGACGAGACCCAGACAGCCCGGCTGGGCGAGGATCTGGCGTTGGCGCTGCGCGTGGGCGACGTGCTGGCGCTCAAGGGCGATCTCGGCGCCGGCAAGTCGACGCTGGCAAGGGCACTGATCCGGGCGCTGGCCGACGATGCCGGTCTCGAAGTGCCGAGCCCGACCTTCACGCTGGTACAGAGCTACGATACCCGCGTGCCGGTTCACCATTTCGATCTCTACCGCCTGTCCTCGGCGGCCGAGCTCGACGAACTCGGCTTCGAGGAGGCGCTGGCGCAAGGTGCCGCCCTGATCGAATGGCCGGAACGGGCTGAGGGCTATCTGCCCAAGGCGACGGTGCTGATCGAACTCGTCCAGCATGGCGAGGGCCGGCTGGCCCGATTGTCGGGGCAAGGCGCTACCTTCGACCGTATGGCGCGCTCGCTGGCCATGCGCGGCTTTCTGGGGAGCACCGGCTGGGGGCGAGCGCGGCGCCGGCACTTCATCGGCGATGCCTCGGCCCGCTCCTACGAGATCGTAACGCTTGCCGGCGAGGCGCCGCGCGTGCTGATGAACTCGCCGCGGCTGGTACTCGGCCCGCCCGTGCGCGACGGCAAACCCTATGCCGTGATCGCCCATACGGCGCAGTCGGTGTCCGCCTTCGTCGCCATCGACCGTGCGCTGCTGGCCGCCGGGGTCGCGGTGCCCAGGATCGACGCGCAGGATCTCGACCAGGGTTTCCTGCTGCTCGAGCATCTGGGCTCGGAAGGTTTCCTCGACGGCAATGGCGAGCCGGTCGCCGAACGGTACGAGGCGGCGGCCGAACTGCTTGCCATGATGCACGGCAAGGCCTGGCCTCACCGCATGGAGGCGGCTCCCGGCGTCGTTCATGACGTGCCGCCCTTCGATCGCGACGCCATGCTGATCGAGGCCGACCTGCTGATCGACTGGTACGTGCCGGCGATATCGGGCGAGCCGGCAAGCGAGGCGCTGCGTTCCGGCTACCACAAGATATGGAATGCGCTTCTCGACCGGCTGCAAGGCAGCGAATACACGCTGATGCTGCGCGACTTCCACTCGCCTAACATCATCTGGCGCGGCGAGCGGTCCGGCCTCGACCGGCTCGGCATCGTCGACGTCCAGGACGCGCTGATCGGGCCTTGCGCCTATGACGTCGCCTCGCTCGCCATGGACGCTCGCGTCACAATGGCACCCGAGATCGAGAAGCGGACGCTCGACGCCTATGTCGCCGCACGTCATGCAGCGGGCGGCTTCGACGAAGAAAGCTTCCTCGAAGCCTATGCAATCATGGCCGCGCAGCGCAATTCCAAGATTCTGGGTATTTTCGTGCGCCTCGAAAAACGTGACGGCAAACCCTATTATCTCAGGCACCTGCCGCGCATCCGCGATTATCTCAGGCGGGCGCTGTCGCATCCCACGCTCGCCGACCTGCGGGATTTCTATAGCGCGCACGGGCTGCTGGAGGAACGAGCGCTGTGACAATGAAACCGGACACCGCCATCGTCCTTGCCGCCGGGCTCGGCAAGCGCATGAGGCCGATCACCGACGCTATCCCCAAGCCGCTGGTCCGCATCGCCGGCAAGACGCTGCTCGACTGGGGCCTCGACAGCCTGGCGGCGGCCGGCGTCGGCAAGGCGGTGGTCAATGTCCATTACCTTCCCGAACAGATCGTCGCTCATGTGGCCGCCCGCCGCGCGCCGCGCGTCGTCATTTCCGATGAGAGCGGCCGGCTGCTCGATTCCGCCGGCGGCATCGTCAAGGCGCTGCCGGAGCTCGGCCAGGAGCCGTTCTACATCCTCAACGCCGATACGTTCTGGATCGACCACGGCCCGCTCAATCTCGGGCGGCTTGCCCTTGCATGGGACGCCGCGAAAATGGATATTCTGCTGATGCTGGCGGATCTCCATCAGGCGACAGGGCACTGTGGCAGCACCGATTTCCTGGTGGAGCCGGATGGTGCCCTGCGGCGTTCGAAAGGCGATCCCGCTGGCCTGATCTATGCCGGCGCCGCGATCATCCATCCGCGCCTGTTCAAAAACGCACCCGCCGAACCGCATTCGCTCAATGCCTATTTCGACAAGGCGATTGCCGGCGGCCGCCTGTTCGGCATGCCGATGCATGGCCACTGGATAACCGTCGGCACGCCCGATGCCATTCCGCTCGCCGAAGACGCAGTGGCCGGCGCACTCATCGGATCGCAATGAGCGGCTCAAGCCGCGTTTTCTCCATTCCCTCCGGAGCGCCGTTTCTGCCGACGCTGGCCGAGGCGCTGCTTGACGGCCGCCTTATCCCCGGCTTTCGGTTCGACGGTGACCCCCTCGCTTTGGCCGATGTTACCATCTATGTGCCGACGCGCCGGGCCGCACGTGCCTTGCGCGGCGGCTTCGTCGACAGTCTGAAGGCGCGTGGCGGCGGCGGTTCGGCGATCCTGCCGGTGATCCGGCCGCTCGGCGAATTCGACGAGGATGAGGCCGCATTCGAGGCCGATCCAACGGCGGCAATCGATCTCGCGCCCCCGATCGCCGCCACCGAGCGACTGTTGCTGCTGACGCCGCTGGTGCGGGCGTGGAAACGCCGGTTGCCCGCCCATGTCGCGGCCCTCTTCGCCGAGGAGATCGTCGTCCCAGCCTCCACCGCCGACGCGATCTGGCTGGCGCGCGATCTGGCCGGGCTGATGGACGAGATCGAGACGGAAGGCACCGACTGGGCCAAACTTGCCGGCCTAGTCAGTGGCAACCTTGCCGGATGGTGGCAGGTCACGCTCGAATTCCTCGGCATCGTCACCGATGCCTGGCCGAAATTCCTCGCAGAGAGCGACCGCTCCAACCCAGCCGCGCATCGCAGCGCCCTGATCCGTGCCGAGGCGGCGCGGCTACGGCGCAATCCACCCGCCGGGCCGGTCATAGCCGCGGGGTCCACCGGCTCCATACCCGCCACGGCGGAACTGCTTGCGACCATCGCCGGCCTGTCCGGCGGTGCCATCGTGCTGCCCGGCCTGGACCAGATGCTCGACGAAGCCTCCTTCCAGGCTCTCGTCGCTCCCGGCGCGCGTCCAGCCGTGCTGGGCCATCCGCAATACGGCCTGGCAAAGCTGATCGGCAAGATCGGCGTGCTGCGCGGCGATGTCGAGGAGATCGGTGCGGCCGAGCCGAAGCTCGCGCGCCGCGCCGCCCTTGTCGGCGAGGCGCTGCGGCCGGCCGAGACCACGGAATTGTGGGCGGAAACACGAAACGGGTTTTCAGCGTCCGATATCGCCGGCGCTTTCGCCGACGTGACGCTGCTGGAGGCGGCAAGCGAGCGCGACGAAGCCGTCGCGATCGCCGTCGCGCTCAAGCAGGCAGTGGAAGAACCCGGCCAAAGGGCCGCTCTCGTGACCGGCGACCGCGCGCTGGCACGCCGCGTCTCGGTCGAGCTCAAGCGCTTCGGTGTCGTTGCCGACGATTCCGGCGGCACGCCGCTGTCCAACACGCCGGCGGCCAGCCTGCTCAGGCTGGCGCTCGAAGCGGTGTTCCGGCCGGGCGATCCGGTCGGCCTGCTGTCGCTGCTCAAGCATCCCCTGCTTGGCCTGGGTCTGGAACGGGTCACCGTGCGCCACGCGGCGGAATTGGTCGAACTGGTGACGCTGCGCGGCGGCACCGGCCGCCCCGACATCGCTTCGCTGCCGGATCTTTTCGAGGCCCGCCTCACCGGGCTAGGCGACGGCAGCCGGCCGCCGTTCTGGTTTGCCCGCCTGACCGTGCGCTCCATTGAGGTTGCGCGGACCCTTCTCGCACGCCTGGCTGACGCGCTGGCGCCGCTTTCGGCCTTTCGCGGCCAGGCGGAGGCCGGCCTTGCCGAGCTGGTCGAAGCCAGCGTCGTTGCCCTGGAAAATCTCGGCCGTTCCGCCGACGGTGGTCTTGGCGAACTCTACGCCGGCGATGCCGGCGAAAAACTCGCCGAACTGCTGCGCGGGCTGGTCGCGGCTTCGGCGCCGCTGTCGTTCGCGGCAATCGAATGGCCCGATGTGATGGAGGCGCTGATCGCGCCCGAGACCGTCAAGCCAGCGCAAGGCACCGACAGGAACATCGCCATCTGGGGCGCCCTGGAGGCGCGGCTGCAGGATGTCGACACGCTGGTCATCGGCGGGCTCAACGAAGGGGTCTGGCCGCGCAAGCCGGAGAGCGACCGCTTCATGTCGCGGCTGATGAAGACCGGCATCGACCTAGAACCGCCGGAGCGGCGCATCGGGCTTGCCGCGCATGATTTCCAGATGGCCATGGGCGCGAGACATGTGGTGCTGGCCCGCTCGGCGCGTGCCGGCGACGCGCCCGCCGTGCCGTCGCGCTGGTTGCAGCGGCTGCTCACCTTCATCGGCAACGATCAGGCGGCGGCACTGCGCCGGCGCGGCGATGAGCTGCTTGCCTGGGCGCGCGCGCTCGACACGGGACCGAAGCGGGATTTCGCGCCACGGCCGCAGCCGAAGCCGCCGCTCTCGGTCCGCCCGACGCATTTCTCCGTCACCGAGATCGAGACGCTGCGCCGCGACCCCTACGCTGTATATGCCCGGAGGATCCTTGGCCTGACGCCGCTCGATCCGCTCGTCCGCGATCCGGGTGCGGCGGAGCGCGGCACGCTGTTTCACGCCATCCTGCATCTCTTTTCGTCCGAGGTGGCCGACCCGCGCGCGCCGGACGCACTGGCCGGGCTCATCGCCGCCGGCCGCGCCTGTTTTGCCGAGGCGACGCTTCCCGCCGATGTCGAGGCGGTGTGGTGGCCGCGGTTCGAAAAGCTCGCCACCAACATCATCGAATGGGAGCGAACGCGCGCCGACGCGGTGGTCCAGCGGCATGCCGAGGAGCGCGCCGGCAAGACTGTCGTCGGACAGTCCGGCGTAACGCTGTCTGGCTATGCCGACCGTGTCGACCTGCTGGCCGGCGGCATGGCGGACATTCTGGACTACAAGACGGGTTCCTCGCCTTCCAAGGCACAGGCCCATACGCTATTGGCGCCGCAACTGGCGTTGGAAGGGGCGCTGCTCAGGCGTGGCGCATTCAAGGATTTGGGCACGCGCGAACCGTCGCAACTGGCCTTCATCAGGTTGAAGCCGAATGGCGAGGTGTTCGAGGAGTCCATACTCGAACACCACCGCCAACCACGCACCGCCGCCGATCTTGCCGAAGAGGCCTGGGCGCGGCTGGAAAAACTGCTGATCCATTATGCCGACCCGGCGACCGGCTATCTGTCGCGCGCGCTGCCGTTTCGCGAAGGCGAAACCGATGGCGATTACGACCACCTCGCCCGCGTGCTCGAATGGTCCGCCGGCGGCGACGCCGGGGATGAGGGAGGGGAGGCATGAAGAAAGCCTATCCGATCCCGAGCGATACGGCTTCGAGCCAAGCGCGGGCCGCCGATCCCGGCAATTCGGCCTGGGTGTCGGCCAATGCGGGATCGGGCAAGACGCACGTGCTGGCCCAGCGCGTCATCCGGCTGCTGCTCAACGGCACCGATCCCTCGAAGATATTGTGCCTGACCTATACGCGCGCCGCGGCCGCCAACATGTCGAACCGGGTTTTCTCCACGCTGTCGGAATGGACATCGCTGGGTGATCTGGAGCTGGCCGCCAGAATAGAGGAGCTGGAAGGGCGCCGGACCGATCGCGACACCATGCGCCGTGCCCGTCGCCTGTTCGCCGAGGCGCTGGAGACGCCTGGCGGGTTGAAAATCCAGACCATTCACGCCTTCTGCGAATCCGTTCTGCATCAGTTCCCCCTGGAAGCCAACATCCCCGCCCATTTCGAAATGCTCGACAGCCAGATGGAGGCCGCGCTTTTTGCCGCTGCGCGCCGCGAGATGATCTCCGCCGCCGGCGACAGGACTTTGGCGGAGGCCTTCGCCACTATCCTGGAACGCGGCGGTGAAGCCGGTCTCGACGCCTTGCTTGGCGAGATCGTGCGCAAGCGTGACGGGTTGCGTCATTTCCTCGATGCTGTCGGGCGTGACGGCTTCCAGCCGCTGTTCGATGAATTCCATTTCCAGCCCGGCCAGACCGCCGGAGGCATAGCGGCATCTGTATCGCCGCTGCCTGGTTTCCTGCCGGACTATTTTGCCGGCTTTGCCCAGGTAGCCGAAGCCACCGACGCCAGGTCGGTGTTGAACAACATCCTGCCCTATGCGCGCCTGGCCTTCGCCGAGAGCGACCCTCTCCGCCGGCTGCAGTTGCTTGCAAGAGCCTTCCTCAAGACCGACGGCGATCCTTATGATCCGGCAAAGGCGTTCAAAAAGGCGCTCACCGACCGGCTGCCTGAGCTGGCCGAGCGCTATGTGTCGGCCGCCAGCGCCATCATGGAGACTGTCGACCGGCTGGCGCTATTCCGGATGCTGGAGGGCACACGCGCGGCCCTGACCATCGCCGACTGGCTGATCGCACGCTACGAAGTGCTGAAGCGCGGCCGCGGCTTTCTCGATTTCAACGACCTGATCACCCGCACGGTGAACCTTTTGGCGCGGCCCGATGCCGGCCCATGGGTGCAATACAAGCTCGACCAGGGCATAGATCACATCCTGCTCGACGAGGCGCAGGACACCAGCCCGGATCAATGGGAGGTGGTGAAGCGGCTGGCGGAAGAATTCTTTGCCGGCTTCGGCGCCCGCGAGCGGGTCCACCGCACGGTCTTTGCCGTCGGCGACGAGAAGCAGTCGATCTACTCCTTCCAGGGTGCGGCACCCGACTCCTTCGCCGACAGCCGGTTGTTGTTCGCCGGGCGTGTGCGCGATGCCGAAGCGTCCTTCGCCGACCTCAAGCTGACCTGGTCGTTCCGCTCCACTGACGATGTGCTGGCCGCCGTCGACCGGGTCTTTGCCGACCCCATCGTGCGGCGCGGCATCAGCCACGATCCCGATCCGCTGAACCACAAGGCGATCCGCACCGATGCGCCAGGCTATGTCGAGGTCTGGCCGTCGATCGGCGCCGAGGCCGTCGACGAGCCCGACGACTGGGCGCAAGCGATCGATCATGCCCATGCGCCGGCGGTACGCGTCGCCGAGAATGTCGCGGCCACCATTGCCGGCTGGATCGGCAAGGGGGAAATCATCGAGGGGCGTGGCAAGCGGCTGCGGCCGGGCGACGTGCTGGTGCTGGTGCGCAAGCGCGACAGCTTCGTCCACGCGCTGACCCGCGCGCTCAAGCGCCGCGACATCCCGGTTGCCGGCGCCGACCGGCTGAGCCTGTCGGGCCATATTGCCGTCAAGGACCTGATCGCGCTCGGCCACCTTTTGATCCAGCCGCAGGACGATTTGTCGCTCGCCGCTCTGCTGCGCAGTCCGGTCTTCGACCTGCCGGAAGAGACACTGTTCACGCTCGCCGCGCAACGGCCGTCCGGCGTGTCGCTGGCGGCATCGCTACGCCAGCATGCCGGCGGAAGCGAAACGCTCGCGGCGGTGGTCGCGCAACTCGACGGCTGGGCTGACGAGGCCGCCTTCAAGCCGGTGTTCGAATTCTATGCCGCCCTGCTGGCGCGCGATGGCGTACGCCGCAAGATGATCGCGCGGCTCGGGCCGGAAGCCGGCGATATTCTCGATGAGTTCCTGAGCTTCTGCCTTGCCGAAGAGCGGACTGGCCTGCCCGGGCTGGAAGCCTTCCTGTCGACACTGGAAAACGCCGGCCCCGAGATCAAGCGCGAGATGGATCAGACCCGTGACGAGGTCCGGGTCATGACCGTGCACGCGGCCAAGGGCCTTGAGGCGCCCGTGGTGTTCCTGGTCGACGGCGGTTCCGCCCCGTTCAGCGACCAGCATTTACCGCGCCTGATGCCTTTCGACGGCTCTGGCCGACATTGGGACGGCAGGGGCTATCTCTGGCGTTCGGCCAGCGACGTCGCCAACGGCTTCTCGAAGACGGCCGCCGCTCGCGCCCGCGAACTCGCCGACGACGAGTACCGCCGGCTGCTCTATGTCGGCATGACGCGCGCCGAGGACCGGCTTATCGTCTGCGGCTATCACGGCAAGCGGGCGCCGAACGCCGGCACATGGCATTCGATCGTCAGCCGCGCGCTGAGCGGCGCGCCCGAAAGCGAACAGCGTCCGCATCCTGCCGGCGGGGAGCCTGTCTACCGTTTCCACATCACCAAACTGCCGCCGGTTGCGCCAAGTCCGGGCGAACAGGCACGGCAGGCCGATGCTTTCGGACCCTTGCCGACGACCCTGTTCAGGCCCTTGCCGCCTTTCGAGGACCTGCCGCGTCCCCTGTCGCCGTCGGGCGCCTCGGCGCTGATCGAGGAAGGCAAGGAAGCGGTGGTCGACAAGGCGTCGCCGGTGCTGGACGCCGCTGCCGAGCCAGGTTTTGCCGTGCTGCGCGGGCTCGCACTGCACAAACTGCTGCAGATGCTGCCCGGCATCGCCGAGGACGCACGGGTGGACGCTGCGAAGCGTTATCTCTCCCGAACGGGTGCGGCGTGGTCCGAGGACGAGCGTGAAAAGGCCCTGGCATCGGTCATCGCCATCCTTGCCGACCCTGGCCTCGGTCAGCTGTTCGCGCCCTCCTCGCGCGCCGAGGTCGCGATCATGGGCAGCCTGGAGGTCAAGGGCAAAATCCGCTCCATTTCGGGCAAGATCGATCGGCTGGCGGTGACCCCGAATGCGGTCTCGATCGTCGACTACAAGACCAACCGGCCCGCACCCGCCTCCCTGGCGGAAGTCCCGCCGGCCTATCTGCTTCAGCTCGCGCTCTATCGCGCCCTGCTGCAGCCGCTTTATCCCGGGCGGGAGGTCAAGGCAGCCCTGCTGTTCACCGAAGCGCCAAGGCTGATCGAACTGCCGTCCCGGGCCATGGACGACGCCCTTGCCCGACTCACGGGAGCGTGACACAAGAACTGCTTGAAGAAGGGCGCGACAACCACCACATTTGGTGGGACGAAAAATTTCGAAAGGATTTCAGCATGACCACCGTCAAGGTCGACAAGAACAATTTCCAGGCTGACGTGCTTAATGCCCAGGTACCGGTTGTGGTTGATTTCTGGGCGGAATGGTGTGGCCCTTGCAAGATGATCGCACCGGCGCTTGAGGACATCGCCACCGAGCTCGGCGCCAAGGTCAAGATCGCCAAGCTGAATATCGACGAGAATCCCGAGCTTGCCGCCCAGTTTGGCGTGCGCTCGATCCCGACGCTGATGATCTTCAAGGGCGGCGAAGTGGCCGACATCAAGGTTGGCGCCGCGCCCAAGACCGCGCTGTCGCACTGGGTCAACGGCAATCTCGCCTGATGCCATCTGAATTCGAAGCATTGAGCCCGGCCATCGCGCCGGGCTTTTTGTTGGCGTCATCGGTGCGCCGCTCTGGCCCTCACATCGGGCCACTCCATGTCCTCTGTTGGCAGCAGAAGCAGGGAGAGAGAAATGACCGGATCCGCCAAGGCCACCGTCTTCATCGACAACGAACGCGTCATCGTCACCGAGTACCGCTTCCAGCCGGGCGACAACACCGGCTGGCATCGCCACGGCCACGACTATGTCGTGGTGCCACTGATGGACGGCAAGCTGAAGCTGGTGACCAAGGACGGCGAAACCTTCGCCGAGATGAAGAAAGGCGCGCCGTATTTCCGCAAGGAGGGAGTGGAACACGACGTCGTCAGCGCCAATGAGGGCGAGTACGCTTTTATCGAGATTGAGCTGAAGTAAGCGGCAATCCTGACGTTGACCGAAGCCTCCTTAACTTCGTCATACCAGGGCGAAGCAGGAGCGAAGCTCCGTCGCGAAGACCTTGGTATCCGTGCCGTGACGGCCCTCGACGAATGCAGCTGAAGGAAATTCCGCACCGCTGCTTCGCTTCGCTCCTCGCTACGCCCTGGGATAACGAGGCGATGGACGGCCTCAGGTTGGGGGCGTGCCGTTCTCGGCGAGAACCGCGCCGGCCAGGTAAAGTGACCCGCCGATCAGGATGCGCGGCGTGGGGCCGTCCCAGGTGTCGCGCAGCAGCATCAGGGCGCTGGCGACGGAGCTTACCGGCTCGGCCGTCAGCCCGGCTTCCGTGGCACGGATCGCCAGTTCGTCATTCGGCACACCGGCATCGCTCATGCTCACGGGCACGGTGTAGACATGCCGGACGAGGCCCTTGAAGGCGCGGAAATAGCCGGCCTGGTCCTTGGTGTTGATCATGCCCGAAATGAGGAAGAGCGGACGCGGGTTCTTTTCTTCCTGCTCGGCCAGCGCTTCGGCGACGACGACGCCAGCGCCGGGATTATGGCCGCCGTCGAGCCAGATGTCGGCGCCCTTCGGCGCCAGTTCTGCCAGCCGGCCCTGCGCCAGCTTCTGCATGCGGCCCGGCCAGGCGACGTTGGTCATTGCCTTCTCGGCGGCGCGGTGGCTGATCTCGAAGCCGGCCGCCTTGACCGCGGCGATCGCAGCAGCCGCATTGGCGAACTGGTGGCGACCGGGCAGCCGCGGCGGCGGCAGATCCATCAACCCATCATCGTCCTGGTAGACCATGCGGCCGTTTTCCTCGAAGGCGAGAAAATCCTGCCCGTAGACCAGGGTCGGGCATTCCAACCGCTCGGCGGCGTCGATCAGCACCTGCAGCGCCGTCTCGCTTTCCTGCGCGCCGATGACCACCGGGCAGCCACGCTTCATGATCCCGGCCTTTTCGGCGGCGATCAGTTCGACGCGATCGCCGAGATAGGCCTCATGGTCCATCGACACCGGCATGATCACCGACACGGCCGGCCGCGCGACGACATTGGTGGCGTCGAAACGGCCGCCAAGACCGACCTCGATGATCGCGACATCGGCCGGATGTTCCGAAAACAGGATGAAGGTGACGGCGGTGAGAATTTCGAAGACGGTGATCTTCTGGCCTGCATTGGCCTTGGCAACGCGGGCAATGGCCTCCGCGAAGATATCGTCGTCGACCAGCCTGCCGCCGCCTTCGGCGGCCAGCCTGTAGCGCTCGTGCCAGCTGACCAGATGTGGCGAGGTGTGGACATGGACGAGCCGGCCGGAGGCTTCCAGCAGCGCCCGCGAGAAGGCGGCGCAGGAACCCTTGCCGTTGGTGCCAGCGATGTGGATGACCGGCGGCAGCAGGTCCTGCGGATTGCCCAACCGTTCCAACAGCCGCGTGATGCGGTCGAGCGAAAGGTCGAAGCCCTTCGGGTGAAGCGCCATCAGGGCTTCGATTTCGCGGTCCGCGGCAAGCGTCGTCATGGCAAATCCCGTGCATGGCCTGGAGCCAGAAGCGCTCCCGCAAAGACCATGGCTATCGAAAGGCTACAGCGCGCAACGGATGCCGCGCAATCGCTGTTCGCGGCGGCCAATGTCGCGTCAGGCCAGTCTCACGTCAGGCCAGTCTCACGTCAGGCCAGTCTCGCGTCATGTCGATGTAGCGTCAAGCTTGCGGCCGGACTTCGGCGGCAACCACGGCCGGCGGCAAGATTTCTGGTTCCAGAGGCTTCTGCTCTTCCGGCATCTTGAGCAGCATCTTCAACAGGCGGGCGATGGTCTCGCGCAGCTCCAGCCGCGACACCACCATGTCGACCATGCCATGCTCCATCAGATATTCGGAGCGCTGGAAGCCGTCCGGCAACTTCTCGCGGATGGTCTGTTCGATGACACGCGGCCCGGCAAAACCGATCAGCGCGCCGGGCTCGGCGATGTGCACGTCGCCCAGCATGGCATAGGAGGCGGTGACGCCGCCGGTGGTCGGGTTGGTCAGCACGACGATGTAGGGCAGGCCGGCTTCCTTCAGCCTATCGACACCAACCGTGGTGCGCGGCAATTGCATGAGGGACAAAATACCTTCCTGCATGCGCGCGCCGCCGGAGGCGGCGAACAGGATCAACGGCCGCTTGCGCTGCAAGGCGACCTCGAAGCCATGCACGATGGCATCACCCGCAGCCATGCCGAGCGAACCGCCCATGAAAGCGAAATCCTGCACCGTCACCACCACCGGCAAGCCCTCGACGGTCCCCAGCGCATTGATGATGGCGTCTTCCAGGCCGGTCTTGGCCTTGGCGTCCTTCAGCCGGTCGACATAGCGTTTCTCGTCGCGGAACTTCAGCGGATCCTGCATGACCTTGGGATTGTCCAGGGTCTCGTACTTGCCGTCATCGAAGAAGAATTTCAGCCGCTCCTTGGCCGAGATCTTCATGTGATGGCCGGAAGACGGGATGACGAACTGGTTGGATTCCAGGTCCTTGTGGAACACCATCTCGCCAGTCTCGGGATCCTTGATCCAGAGATTCTCGGGCATGTCGGTGCGCCGGCCGAGCATCGAATTGATCTTCGGGCGAACGTAATTGGTGATCCAGTTCATCGCTTCGGCTCCTGTCCTGACGAAGAGTTGGGTAAAGACGTAGGGAAACTATTCGGCGGCAGCAAGGCGGGCCGAACGCACGCCTTGCGCAAGGCCGCTGACCAGCGTGGCGACTGCCTCCGCCGGATCGGCGGTCTTTTCACCGTTCGGCCCCAGCACGTTCGCGACCGCGTTGACGATCGCCGTGCCGACGACCACGCCGTCGGCGTTGGCCCCGATCACGCGCGCCTGTTCGGCGGTCTTGACGCCGAACCCGACGCAGACCGGCAGGTTGGTGTGACCCTTGATGCGCTGGACCGCTGTGGCGACCTTGCCGGTGTCGGCAAGCGCCGAGCCGGTGATGCCGGTCATGGACACGTAGTAGACGAAGCCGGATGTGTTCTGCAGCACCTTGGGCAGGCGCTTGTCGTCGGTGGTCGGCGTCGCCAGCCGGATGAAATTGATGCCAGCCTTCAGCGCCGGGATGCAGAGTTCCTCATCCATCTCCGGCGGCAGGTCGACGACGATCAGCCCGTCGATGCCGCTGGCGATCGCGTCCTTCAGGAAACGGTCGACGCCGTAGATGTAGATCGGATTGTAGTAGCCCATCAGCACGATCGGCGTTTCATCGTCGCCGGCGCGGAAGTCCGACGCCATCTTCAGCGTCTTGACCAGCGTCTGGCCGCCTTTGAGCGCCCTGAGGCCCGCCGCCTGGATCGCCGGGCCGTCGGCCATCGGGTCGGAAAACGGCATGCCGAGCTCGATGACGTCGGAGCCGGCGCCGGGCAGCGCCTTCATGATCGACAGCGAGGTTGCATAGTCGGGGTCGCCACCCATGAAATAGGTGACGAGGGCCGGGCGGCCTTCGGCCTTCAGCTTCGTCATGCGGCGGTCGATGCGGGTTGTCATGTCAGGCCCTTTGGACGAATTTTGCTCATAATCAACTCCCAGGTCGAACGGTCCAAAGGGCCTAGATCTCCATGCCCAGCATCGAGGCCACCGTGTGGACGTCCTTGTCGCCACGGCCGGACAGGTTGACGATGACGATCTGGTCCTTGTCCATGGCGGGCACGATCTTGACCGCATGGGCGATGGCGTGCGCGGATTCCAGCGCCGGGATGATGCCTTCGACGCGGGTCGTCAGCTTGAAGGCCTCGAGCGCCTCGTCGTCAAGGATCGGCACATAGTCGACACGGCCGGAGTCGCGCAGCCAGGAATGCTCCGGGCCGACGCCAGGATAATCGAGGCCGGCCGAGATCGAATGGCCGTCCATGATCTGGCCGTCGGCATTCTGCAGGAGATAGGTGCGGTTGCCGTGCAGCACACCGGGGGAGCCGGCATTCATCGAGGCGCAATGCTCAATGCCATCGAGGCCACGCCCGCCGGCTTCGATGCCGATGATACGAACTTCCTTGTCATCGAGGAAGGGATGGAACATGCCGATGGCGTTGGACCCGCCGCCGACGGCGGCGATGATGGTGTCGGGCAGCCGCCCCTCCTGTTCGAGGATCTGCGCGCGCGCCTCGGTTCCGATCACCGACTGGAAATCGCGCACCAATTCCGGATAGGGGTGCGGGCCAGCCGCGGTGCCGATCAAATAATAGGTGTCCTCGACATTGGTCACCCAATCACGAAGGGCTTCGTTCATGGCGTCCTTCAGCGTGCCGTGGCCGGCGGTGACGGGCCGCACTTCGGCGCCGAGCAGCTTCATGCGGAAGACGTTGGGGCTCTGCCGGGCAACGTCGGTCGCGCCCATATAGACGACGCAGGGAAAACCGAAGCGGGCCGCGACGGTCGCCGACGCCACGCCATGCTGGCCAGCACCGGTCTCCGCGATGATGCGCTTCTTGCCCATCCGCTTGGCCAACAGGATCTGGCCCAGGCAGTTGTTGATCTTGTGCGAACCGGTATGGTTCAAATCCTCGCGCTTGAAATAAACTTTCGCGCCGCCCCCGAGACCCTTCGCCGAGGAAACCTCACGAAGATGCCTGGTCAGGCCCTCGGCGAAGTAGAGCTTCGACGGCCGTCCGGCATAGTGGGTCGAAAGACCGGTCAATTCGGCCCTGAAATCCGGATCGTTCTTGACCTCGTTCCAGTTTTTCTCCAGGTCGAGGATCAGCGGCATCAGCGTTTCGGCAACGAAACGACCGCCGAAAATGCCGAACATGCCCTGTTCGTCGGGTCCGGTGCGGAAGGAATTGGGTGTCGCCGGCTTGTTCATCGCCGATCTCCTGGATCTGTACTTTGAGCATGTCCTGTCGGAAAACCGGTTCCCACTTTTCCGGGACATGCTCAGGGTTCGAAATTTTGTTCAGGCAGCGCGGTCGTCCCGCGCGGCCCTGACGGCCCGGAAAAACTGTTCGATCAGCGCCGGATCCTTGACGCCCGAGGCGCTTTCCACGCCTGACGAAATGTCGATCGCGGGCGGATTGGCAAGCCTAAGGGCATCGCCGATGTTGGCGGCGTTGAGCCCACCGGAAAGCATGTAATCGATCCCGGCGTCAAGGCCGGCGAGAATGCGCCAGTCGAAGGCGACGCCATTGCCGCCCGGCAGCTCCGAGCCCTTTGGCGGCTTGGCGTCGAACAGGAACCGGTCGGCGATGCCGACAAACGGCTTTATCCGTTCGAGATCGGCGGCCTCGCTGAGCGGCAACGCCTTCATCACCGGCAGCCCATGGCGGGCTTTCAGTTCAGCCACTCGCTCGGGGGTTTCGGAGCCGTGCAGTTGCAGCATGTCGGGCTGCAGCTTTTCGACGATTTCGTCGAAGAAGGCGTCTCTGGCATCGACGGTGACGGCAATCGCCAAGGCCTTGCCACGAGCCGCTTCGCGCAGACGGCCGGCTTCGGCCGGCTCAACATAACGCGGGCTTTTTGGAAAGAAAATGAACCCGACATGGCTGGCGCCGCCGGCCAGGGCCGCGGCCATTGCCTGGTCGGTCTTCAAGCCGCAGATCTTGATGTCGAGCGCCATGGCGCGGGAATTGGCACGAAAAGCGCCAAGAGTCGAGAAAAAGCATGCTGTTTGCCGGCAGGGCCAAAGGCGCTACCTATGGATTGGACAGCATGCAAGGCGGGAGCACAGCCATGGCCGACCAGACCGTTGCCGAACTGAAGCAGAAGATCGCGCAGGCGCGCGAGGTCATAGCGCACCTCATGGACAGGGCCGCCTTCAATGGCGCCGAGGCGCATCGAGCGCTGGATTATTTCGGCGGCGAAGCTTTCGACCGGAACTTTCTACCCTGGCCGCACCATGGCGACGAAGGCTTGCGGCCGGATGAGCTCAATGCGGCGAATGATGATTGAGGCGCCCTACTCGAACACAATCGCCTGCAGGGCGCCGCCATTGCGCTTCAGCCAATCCTTGCAGCGATCGGTGTCGGGGCAGAGCTTTTCGCACAATTTCCAGAATTTCGGCCCGTGGTTCATCTCCTTGAGATGCGCCACCTCATGCGCGACGAGGTAGTTTATGACAGGCTGCGGCGCCATCATGATGCGCCAGGAAAAGGACAGATTGCCTTCCGAAGTGCAGGAGCCCCAGCGGCTGGAGGTGTCCTTGTAGCGGATCGCCTTGGCGCGCTTGCCAAGCGCCTCCGTATGCTTGACGACCAGCTTCTCGATTTCCTTCTTGGCCTCGCGCTTCAAAAAATCGGCGATGCGGCGCGGCAGATGGATGCGGTCGCCATGCACGATCAGCAGCGGGCCACGGTCATCGCGCGATATGGTGACAGTGCCGCGCTTTGACGGCTCATGCACGATACGGTGGGCCACGCCGCGCACCGGAATCTTTATGCCCGGACGCACCTGCGGCCGCGTCGGCACCTTGGCCAGCCGCTGTTCCAGCCAGTCCTGGTGGCGGTCGAGGAACCTGTCCACTTCACCGCGGCGCAGGCCCGGCGGCACGGTTATGCGCAGGCCCTGTCCGCCGGAATCGATGCGCAGCGTCAGACGCTTTGCCCTGGCGCTCTCGACGATCTTGAGCGGCAGCGTGCGGCCGGCGACGCAATATTCCCGCTCCACCACAGGCGTGGGTTTGGGCTTCGTCAGATTGCGGAAGAACCCGATGGTCATGGCGGGACGATACGCGATTCGAGGAGAACGAATAGAACAAAAAAGAAACGGCGCCGCTCGCGCGACGCCGTCATCATACCTTGGCCCTGTCGCCGGGCTTCAGTCGTCGAGCAGGTTCGAGCCTTTGCCACGCTTGGTGGGGGTCGTTCCGGTGCTCGGATCGGTCTTGGCCGGCGCGGTCGACTTGTTGCGGTTGGCCATGAACCGGTCGAACTCGTCCTGATCCTTGGCGCGGCGCAATTCGCGGGCATACTCGTCGAACTGCGTCAGCATCTCGTCGAGCTTGCGGCGCTCTTCGTTCAGACGCTCAAGCTCCTTTTCGCGCCAGTCGTCGAATGCGACGTTGCCGGTGCGGGCGGAGCCGTTGCCCCAGCGCGCGGCCTTGTCGGAGCCACGGCGGCAGCCGGCGAAGATGCCGTCGGTCGCGCGGTTGACGTCACGCTTGAAGCCCTCGAGCCGGTCGCCCCAGATGATGTAGGCGAGCATGGCGAAGCCGAGCGGCCAGAACACCATGAAACCGATCACCATCAACGCGATGGTCGCCGGCGTCCAGGCCGGGCGGATCAATGCAGATGTGTTCATTTTCTCCCATTCCTTCGGTTGGAGACAGCCAGAACCGGCTGCGTGGAATCGAAATGGGAAGGCGAAAACGGCGATTCAAGACAATGTCCGCCAAAACCGAACAAGGGCCTGAAATGATTATCGCTTTTTGAGCATATCGAGGAAAAGCACGACCAACCCGGCGATCAGGCCCCAGAATGCGGCGCCGACACCGAACAGCGTCAGCCCGGAGGCGGTCACGACGAAGGTGACGGTTGCGGCCATGCGCTCGCCCTCGTCCTTCAGCGCGATCGCCAGCGCGTTGGCGAGCGACCCCATCAGCGCAAGTCCCGCCACCAGCACGATCAGGCTCTGCGGCAGGACGGCGAAGATCGCCACCAGCGAAGCGCCGAAAATTGCGAAGACGAGATAGGCAAGCGCGTAGAACGGCCCGGTCTTCCAGCGCTCGGCGGGATCGGGATGGACGTCAGGGCCGGTGCAGATGGCCGCCGAGATCGCGGCCAGATTGGTGGTTCCGGCACCGAATGGTGCCGACAGGAGCGAAAACAGGCCGGTGACGCCGATCAGCGGGCCAGGTTCAGGGTGGTAGCCGGCCGCCCGCAGTACCGCCAGCCCCGACAGGTTCTGCGAAGCCATGGTGACGAGGTAGAGCGGCAGCGCCAGGCCGATGATCGCCTTGGCGGTGAAATGGGGAGCGATAAACGTCAGTGTCGACAGTTCGGGCGCGGGCAGGCCGCCGACACGGCCCGTAAGGAAGGCGGCAAGGCCACCGCCAACCAGCACCGCCAGCACCGACAGCGCCGGATTGAACAGCCGGATGACGAAGAATGCCGTGATCAGCGGCAGGATGAGCCAAGGGTCCGCCGGGATGGCCTTCATGGCATTGATGGCGAAGGTGACGACGATGCCGGCCAGCATGCCGGAGGCGACCGAAGCCGGTATTCTCGATATCAGCCGGGTCAGCGGCCCAAACAGGCCGGTAGCGACCAGCAGCACGCCCGTGACGATATAGGCGCCGACGGCCTCGCCCATCGAGAAGCCGCTCGAGGCGGCGACCAGTGCAAGGCCTGGCGTCGACCAGGCGGTGATGACAGGCATTTTCGTGCGCCATGACAGCCACAGGCACTCGACGGTCATGGCCAGGCAGATCGCCGTCACACCGCTTGCCGTCTCGACCTGCGTCGCGCCGACCGCCTTGGCGGCGGCAATGACGATGGCCAGCGTGCCGCCGAAACCGACGATGGCCGCGACGAAGGCGGAGATCGGGATGGACAGGCGCATCGTCACTGGCCTCGCCTGGCCATATCGCCGACCGCCCGCACCAGCATGTCGAGATCCTGCGGCCGCGACAGGCGGTGGTCGCCGTCAGGGATCAGCGACAGCGTGACATCGTCGGCCGGCAGCAGGCTGACCAGCCTCAAGGCATGGCTCGACGGCACGTCGGCGTCGGCCAGTCCCTGCAGGATGTGAACCGGGCAATGCGTGTCGATCGGCCCGGTCATCACCCGGTTATCGCGCCCATCCTCGATCAGGGCGCGGGTGTAGACGTAAGGCTCGGGGGAATAATCCGAGGGTTCCGCGAAGAAGCCCTTTTCGGCGAGATCGCGCTTCTGTGGCTTGGTCAGCACCGGCTCGATCAGGTCGCTGGTAAAATCCGGCGCCGGGGCCAGCAGCACCAGGCCGACGACGTTTGCGTCGCCCGCCTTGCGCAATTCCTGCACCATGCGCAGCGCGATCCAGGCGCCCATCGACGAACCGACCAGGATCTGATCGCCTTTGGCGAAATGCCGGAAGACGGCAAGGCTTTGCGCAAGCCATTTCGAGATCGTGCCGTCGGCGAAGGCGCCACCGGATTCGCCATGGCCGGAATAGTCGTGCCGCAGGAAGGCCCGGCCTTCCCGTGCCGCCCAGTCCGACAGCGTCTCGGCCTTCGTGCCCAGCATGTCCGACTTGTAGCCGCCGAGCCAGACGATGCCGGGCGTCGAGCCGGCTGAATGGCGCACCGCGATATCAGATCCGTCGACATCCAGAAAAGTTGGAGCCAGAGAGGATGGGGGCGTGGCGATCATGGTTTTTTCCTCAGGCCCGTCTTTTGGCACGCGGTCCTTGTGGCACAGCCGGAGGCGTGGCGAAAAGTACTCGCGCTGTTTCTTTGTTTGGTGCAGGCCAGCGATCAGGGTGATTTTCTGTCAATGCTGTGCTATTGACTCCGCCCGCGCGCTCACCACATTGGCGCGTCCACGTATCAAGACCGACAAATCCCGAACGAAACGGCCAAGGAGACCACGACCATTCGCAGACCTTTCAAAGCAGCGGCGCCGACCAAGGATGGGCCGCGCTCCAATCGTGACATCCGGGTTCCCCGGGTCCAGCTTATCGACGCCGACGGCCAGAATCGCGGCGATATTTCCATCAACGACGCATTGCTGCTCGCCGAAGAGGCCGGGCTCGATCTCGTCGAAATATCGCCCAACGCGGTCCCCCCCGTCGTAAAAATCCTCGATCTCGGCAAGTTGAAATACGCCAACCAGAAGAAGGCGGCCGAGGCGCGCAAGAACCAGAAGGTCATCGAGATCAAGGAGATCAAGATGCGCCCGAACATCGACAGCCATGACTACGAAACCAAGATGAAGGCGGTGCGCCGCTTCTTCGAGGAAGGCGACAAGGTCAAGCTGACGCTGCGCTTCCGCGGCCGCGAGATGGCGCATATGGAACTCGGCATGCAGCTTCTGAACAAGGTGCGCGAGGAGGTGGCGACCATCGCCAAGGTAGAAGCCGAGCCGAAGCTCGAAGGCCGCCAGATGATGATGGTGCTGGCGCCGCGCTAAGGCGGAACGCACTTGGATCACGATGACGTCAGGCCCGGACATTGCGCTCTAAATCCGCCTGAATTGTGCTACAGGGCGTCCCGGCGATCGGCGGGACGCCTTATTTCTTAGCTCAAAGCTGCGATCGCCGGCAAAGCTCTTCGACGATCGGATTCCCGCATGGCCAACGACAAGGTTTCGGACGTCAAGGACGTCAAACACGGGCTGGGCAACTACCAGCAGATGCGCCGGCTGGTGCTTGCCGTGCTCGTGGTGGTGCTGTTTCTGGCGCTGCTGTTCGGCCAGTCGACCTTCCCGCCGGACACGCCGGTGCACGAAACGATCGAGATGTTCGGCGTGCTCTTGATTTTCCTCGGCATCGTCGGGCGCCTCTGGGCGACGCTCTATATAGGCGGGCGCAAATCCTCCGAGGTGGTGACCGGCGGCCCCTATTCGATCACCCGCAACCCGCTCTACGTGTTCTCGACCGTGGCCGCCGCCGGCGTCGGCGCGCAGATCGGCTCGTTCTCCGGCATCATCCTTTTCGCGGTTCTGTGCGCCGGTGCCTTCCATATCGTCATCCTGCGCGAGGAGAAGTTCCTCAAGGAGGCGCTCGGTGCACCCTATGCCGACTATCTGGCACGCGTGCCGCGCTTCTTCCCCAAGCTTTCGCTCTACCAGGAAGGCGACACCGGCAGCTTCAGGCCGAGCCTGCTTTTGACCACACTGCTCGACGGGCTGGTGTTCCTGATCGCGCTGCCGGCTTTCGAACTGATCGACGGCGCGCAGTTGTCGGGCATGCTGCCGGTCTGGTTTAGGCTGCCCTGACCGGGGACAGTGCGTCGCACGGTGCTGAGGGTGTTGCGCCCGCGCCATCTTTGATCTATAGCACCGCCGTTCCAAGAAAACCGCCCGGCAGGGCATGCCGTGGCGGTTTCATTTGCTTTTCGGGCTTTGGTCGGCCCGGAGCGAACAAGAAGCGCGATCGTGCGCCAACAATACGGAGTAGCAAAATGCCCAAGATGAAGACCAAATCGGCCGCCAAGAAGCGGTTCAAGATCACAGGTACGGGTAAAGTCCTGTCGGCTGCGGCCGGCAAGCGTCACGGCATGATCAAGCGTTCCAACAAGTTCATTCGAAATGCCCGCGGCACGATGGTTCTGGCTGAACCGGATGGCAAGAAGGTCATCAAGAATTTTCTGCCGAACGGCCTCTAAGGCATTCGGTCCGGACACGCATCAGTTTTACGCAATTTCGAACGGAACGCCGCCAGGCACCTGGGATTGCTTTTAAGGAGATCATGACATGGCACGCGTAAAGAGAGGCGTCACCTCGCACGCCAAGCACAAGAAGGTTCTGAAAGCCGCGAAAGGCTTCTACGGCCGCCGCAAGAACACCATCCGCATCGCCAAGCAGGCGGTGGAAAAGTCGCTGCAGTACGCTTACCGCGACCGCAAGAACCGCAAGCGCTCGTTCCGCGCGCTGTGGATCCAGCGCATCAACGCCGCGACGCACGAGCATGGCCTGACCTATGGCCGCTTCATCGACGGTTTGAACAAGGCCGGCATCGAGATCGATCGCAAGATCCTGTCCGACATGGCCATCCACGAGCCGCAGGCTTTCGCCGCCCTGGTGGCCAAGGCCAAGGTTGCTCTTGAGTACCTCAAGAACACCACTCCGAATGCTTTTGAAAGCGCTGTCGCCTAGAGCATGATGCCAAAAAGTTTCTGACTTTTTGGACAACATCATGCTCCAGGGAAATTAGCGGGGAGCGCGATCTTTTCCGAAAAGTCTGCAACTTTTCGGGATCGGGCTCCGAGCCCAGCGCTTCCCAGGCATTCGAAATTCTGATTTGGGAACCCGCGCTGGCACGGCTGGCGCGGGTTCTTTTGTCTCTGCCTGAAATTTCACTTTTAAAGTGACTTTCACTTAAGCCGACTTCCAACGCAGCGAGTTTGATCGTGAACGACGCAACCATTGGCCTTGATGCACTCGAAAATACCCTGATGGCTGACATCGCCTCGGCCGCCGACGAGACGTCGATCGAGGCGGTGCGCGTTTCGGCGCTTGGCAAGAAGGGCTCAATCTCGGAAATGCTGAAGACGCTTGGCGCGATGAGCGCCGAGGACCGGCAGGTGAAGGGCCCGGCCATCAACGGCCTCAAGAACCGTGTCACCGAGGCGCTGACGGCCCGCAAGGCTGAACTGAGGGATGTGGCGATCGCCGCCCGTCTGGCGGCTGAGAAGGTCGACGTGACGCTGCCGGTGCGACAGTCGCCGGCCGAGCGCGGCCGCATCCATCCGATCAGCCAGGTCATCGACGAAATCGCCGCGATCTTCGGCGATCTCGGCTTCGCCATCGCCGAAGGTCCCGATATCGAGACCGACTACTATAATTTCACCGCGCTGAATTTTCCGGAGGGCCACCCGGCACGCGAGATGCACGACACCTTCTTCTTCCAGCCGGACGAGAAGGGCGAGCGCAAGCTTTTGCGCACTCATACCTCGCCGGTGCAGATCCGCACCATGGAGAAGCAAAAGCCGCCGATCCGCATTGTCATTCCGGGCAAGACCTATCGCCAGGATTCCGACGCCACCCACTCGCCGATGTTCCATCAGGTCGAAGGGCTGGTGATCGATAAATCGGCCAACGTCGCCAACATGAAGTGGGTGCTGGAAGAGTTCTGCAAGGCCTTCTTCGAGGTGCCGCAGGTCAAGATGCGCTTTCGCCCGTCCTTCTTCCCGTTCACCGAGCCGAGCCTCGAGGTCGATATCCAGTGCGACCGCTCCAGGCCCGGCGAAGTGCGCTTCGGCGAAGGCTCCGACTGGATGGAGATCCTGGGCTGCGGCATGGTGCACCCCAATGTGCTCAGGGCCGGCGGGCTCGATCCCGACGAGTACCAGGGCTTTGCCTGGGGCATGGGCATCGACCGCATCGCCATGCTGAAATACGGCATGCCCGACCTGCGCGCCTTCTTCGACGCGGATGTGCGCTGGCTGTCGCATTACGGCTTCCGGCCGCTCGACATGCCGACGTTGTTCGGAGGCTTGAGCGCGTGACGGCCCTGAAGACTCCTGCTGCCAGCTACCACGGAACAGCCCAATGAAATTCACCCTCTCCTGGCTCAAGGATCACCTTGAAACCGACGCCACGCTGGCCGAAATCGTCGAGCGGCTGACCTCGATCGGCCTCGAGGTCGAGCATGTCGACGACAAGGCGGGGCTGAAACCCTTCGTCATCGCCAAGGTGCTGACGGCGGTGCAGCATCCCGACGCCGACCGGCTGCGGGTGCTGACCGTCGATACCGGCGACGGCAAGCCGCCGGTGCAGGTCGTCTGCGGCGCGCCGAATGCCCGCGCCGGCCTGATCGGCGCCTTCGCCGCGCCCGGCACCTATGTGCCCGGCATCGACGTGACGCTGACGGTCGGCAAGATCCGTGGCGTCGAAAGCCATGGCATGATGTGTTCCGAGCGCGAGCTGGAACTGTCCGACGAGCACAATGGCATCATCGACCTGCCCGAGGATGCGCCGGTCGGCACCAGCTTTGCGTCCTATGCGCATCTCGACGATCCGGTCATCGAGATCAATCTGACGCCGAACCGGCCCGACGCCACCAGCGTCTACGGCATCGCCCGGGATCTGGCGGCGAGCGGGCTTGGCCGCCTCGTCGGCGGGGCGATCATGCCGCATGTCGGCAACGGCATGTGCCCGGTGAAGGTGACGATCGAAGCGCCGGAGCTTTGCCCCGGCTTCGCCCTCAGGCTGGTCAAGGATGTCAAGAACGGACCCTCGCCGAAATGGCTGCAGCAGCGGCTGATCGCCATTGGGCTGAGGCCGATCAGCGCGCTGGTCGACATCACCAATTACGTCACCTTCGACCGCGGACGGCCGCTGCATGTCTTCGATGCCGCCAAGGTCGCCGGCAACCTCGTGGTGCGCCGCGCCAAGAATGGCGAAAAGGTGCAGGCGCTCGACGGGCGCGAATACACGCTGACGCCGGAGATGTGCGTGATCGCGGACGACAATGGCGTCGAGTCCATTGCCGGCATCATGGGTGGCGAACACTCCGGCTGTGACGAGAACACGACGGACGTACTGATCGAATCCGCTCTTTGGGACCCAATCACCACGGCCCGCACCGGCCGCACGCTCGGCATCATCACCGACGCACGCTATCGCTTCGAGCGCGGTGTCGACCCTGAATTCATGGTGCCGGGCATCGAACTGGCGACCAAGCTGGTGATCGATTTCTGCGGCGGCACGCCGACCGAGGCCGAGGTGGCCGGCTATGCCGGGCATCAGCCGAAGATCGTGTCGCTCCCGCTATCGGAAGTGAAACGGCTGACCGGTATCGAGGTGCCAAGGTCGGAGAGCCTCGACATCTTGTCGCGTCTCGGCTTCCACGCGCAGGGATCGGGCGACGTCGTCGACGTGACCGTGCCGTCCTGGCGGCCCGATGTCGACGGCAAGGCCGATCTGGTCGAGGAGGTCATGCGCATCCATGGCGTCGACAACATCGCGCCGCAGCCGCTCGGCGCGCATGACGTGGTCAACGGCAAGATCCTGACGACGCTGCAGATCCGCACCCGTGCCGCCAAGCGTTCGCTTGCGGTGCGCGGCATGATGGAGGCCGTTACCTGGTCGTTCATCCCGGCCAAACACGCCGAACTGTTCGGCGGCGGCCAGACGGCGCTGAAGCTTGCCAACCCAATCGCCGCCGACATGTCCGACATGCGGCCCTCGCTGCTGCCGGGGCTGATTTCGGCCGCGCAGCGCAACGCTGACAAGGGCATCGGCGACGTGGCGCTGTTCGAGGTCTCGGGCACCTATGAGGGCGACGGCGCCGACCAGCAGCGGCGCGTCGCCGCCGGCGTGCGCCGCGGCACGGCAAAGCTCGACGGCTCCGGCCGCAACTGGGCCGGCAATTCGGGCCCGGTCGGCGTGTTCGACGCCAAGGCGGATGCGATCGCCGCACTCGAAGCCTGTGGCGCACCGGTCGACCGGCTGCAGATCGAGGCCGGCGGACCCGCCTGGTACCATCCCGGCCGTTCCGGAACGATCAAGCTTGGCCCGAAGACCGTGCTCGGCACGTTCGGCGAGTTCCATCCGAAGACGCTGGAAGGGCTCGATGTCTCGGGGCCGCTCTGCGGCTTCGAGGTGTTCGTCGATGCCGTGCCCGAGCCGAAGGCCAAGCCGACCAAGACCAAGCCCAGGCTGGACCTGTCCGCTTTCCAGGCGGTGAAGCGCGACTTCGCCTTCGTCGTCGACAAGGGAGTCGAGGCCGGCACGCTGGTACGTGCCGCGCTTGCCGCCGACAAGAAGCTGATCACGGCTGTCTCGGTCTTCGACGTGTTCGAAGGTGCGTCGCTGGGCGAAGGCAAGAAGTCGATCGCCATCGAAGTGTCGATCCAGCCGGTCGAGAAGACGTTGACAGACGAGGATTTCGAGACGCTGGCCAAGCGCATCGTCGAGAATGTCGGCAAGCAGACGGGCGGCGTGCTGCGCGGCTGAGACTTGCGAGCGGATGGCGAATCGCTTTCCAAAGGGCGATGGACCATCTGCGCTATTCTGGGCTCTCCTTCGAGAAACAGCGTACGGCTTTTCTCGACATCGTCGCGGCTGACCCGCTGCTTGCCGAAATGCTGGCGAGGGTGCGCGCGCTTGCGCTGCCGGATTGGCTGGTGGCTTCCGGCGCGCTTTACAATAGCGTCTGGAACCACCTGACCGGCAAGCCATCGGGCTACGGCATCAGGGATGTCGACCTGTTTTATTTCGACGGTTCCGACCTGTCCTACGAAGCCGAGGACGCGGTGATCCAGCGGGCGGCCAGGCATTTCGAAGGACTGCCGCTGCCGGTGGAAGTACGCAACCAGGCGCGCGTGCATCTGTGGTATCCGCAAAAGTTCGGGCAGCCGTGCCCGCGCTATACGAGTGCCAGCCAATCCGTCAGCTATTTTGCCTCGAAGACGCATGCGGTGGGGGTGCGGTTCGACGGGGACGGGCAGCTGGACCTCGTGGCGCCGTTCGGGCTCGACGACCTTTTTTCGTTTCGAATTACGCCCAGCCGGCTGATGGATAACCGGAAGACGCATGAGGAGAAGGGCGCGCGAGCGCGGGCGTATTGGCCGGAGATTACGGTGGTGCCGTGGTGAGCTAACAGAGTTTCAGGTTGGCGCGAGGCACCCCCCTCTGTCACAGAGGGGGGTGCCTCGCGCCAACGCCCTTTAATTCGCTGCATAAAAGGGCGCGCCCTTTTCCACCTTCACCCATTCACCAGCGCGAGCAACTCCTCCGTATAGCGCTTGCCCATAACCTTGTCGGGCGACAACGCATCGCCGATCGCCGCGACCTCTGCCGCGCTGAGCACGATGTCAGCCGCGGCCGTATTCTGCTCCAAGTGGCGGATTTTTCGCGCACCCGGGATCGGCACGATGAAGTCGCCCTGGTGCAGCACCCAGGCCAGCGCCAGCTGCGCCGAGGTGACGCCCTTCTCCATCGCTATCCTTTCCAGCGTGGCGATCACCTTGGCATTGGCTTCCATGGCGTCGGCCTGGAAGCGCGGCAAGGTGCGGCGCCAATCGTCGTCGCTCAGGGTCTCCGGCCTCGCGATGGTGCCGGTGAGCAGGCCGCGGCCGAGCGGGCTGTAGGGCACGAAGCCAATGCCCAACTCGCGGCAGACGGCGAATGTCTCGTCTTCCGGGTCGCGGCTCCACAGCGAGTATTCGCTCTGCACTGCTGATATCGGGTGCACTGCGTGTGCCCGGCGGATGGTGGCCGCACTTGCCTCCGACAGGCCAAGCGCCCGCACCTTGCCCTCGCGCACCAGCTCGGCCATGGCGCCGACCGTATCCTCGATCGGCACGTCCGGGTCGACGCGGTGCTGGTAGTAGAGGTCGATGACATCGGTGCCGAGCCGCTTCAACGACGCCTCGGCGACGGCCTTGACGTGCTCGGGACGGCTGTCGACACCGGCCATGCGATCCATGCCGGTGCCTTCCTCCAGGATCTTGAAGCCGAATTTGGTCGCGATCGTCACCTTATCGCGAACCGATTTCAGCGCCTTGCCCAGCAGGATCTCGTTCTCGTAGGGGCCGTAGACCTCGGCCGTGTCGAAGAAGTTGACCCCGATCTCGACGGCGCGGTGCAAGGTGGCGATCGCCTCGGCTTCCGGCTGGCCGCCATAGGCAAAGCTCATGCCCATGCAACCGAGGCCGACCGGGAAGACTTCGAGTTCAGTTCCTAGCTTGCGGGTTTTCATCACGCGTCTCCTTGTTGTGATGCCCAGGAAATAACGCCTTGCAGCACGTTCGATAATCGGCTCTTCTTCGTACGGGTCGTTCCATGAAATAGATCAATGAACCGAGCACATCTCTCACAGCTCGCGGTGCTGGCAACCGTTGCCCAATGCGGCAGTTTTCGCGGCGCGGCCAAGGAACTGGCGATAGCTCCCTCCGCGGTGAGCCACGCGGTTTCCAGCCTGGAGGCACGGCTTGGCGTGCGCCTTTTGGCGCGCAGCACGCGCAGTGTCGCTCCGACCGAGGAAGGCGCGCAATTGCTGGAGCGTTTGCGCCCGGCGCTTTCCGAGATCGACCTGGCGCTGGAGACGGCCGTCGAGGCGCGCGACCGGCCCGCCGGGAACTTGCGGCTCAGCGTGCCGCGCACATCAGCGCATCTGGTGCTGACACCACGGCTCAGCGCCTTTGCATCAGCCTATCCCGACATCGTGCTGGAGATCATCATCGAGGATCGCTTCACCGACGTGGTGGCAGGCGGTTTCGATGCTGGTGTCAGGCTCGGCGAGAGCCTGCAGCGCGACATGATCGCGGTGCGCATCGGGCCGGACATTCGCGGTGCGGTGGTGGGCGCGCCATCCTATTTCGAGGCCATGCCCCGGCCGCGCCACCCGCGCGATCTTGCCGAGCATCGCTGCATCCGCTTCCGCTTCTCCAGCGGCATCCTCTACCGCTGGGAATTCGAAAAGGACGGCGAGGAGGTCGAGATGGCGGTGCAAGGGCCGCTGATCCTCGACGAGGACCATCTGATTGCCCAGGCCGCGGTCGACGGCGCCGGGCTCGCCTTCGTTTTCGAGGACTATGTCCGCGCGCCGCTTGCCGACGGACGGCTGATCCGCGTGCTTGAGGACTGGTGCCCACCCTTTGACGGATTCTTCGTCTACTATCCGAGCCGCCGCCAGATGCGGCCGGCGCTGAGGGCTTTCGTCGATTTCTTCAAGGTGAGTGGGTAGGCAACTCTCCTCCTCGTCGGCAAGGGAAGAAAGCTGACCGCGCCAACGTTCGCCTCGCATGCAGGCTTCAATCACCAACACCGCGACCCGCTATGGATGGGCAACCATCGTCCTTCACTGGCTGATTGGGATTATCTTCATCGGCCAGTTGATGCTCGGCTTCGTCATGGTCAGGACCCCGAGCCAACGCACGGCCTTCGAATTGATCCAGCTGCACAAATCCCTCGGCTTTCTGCTGCTTGGGCTCATCGTCCTGCGTATCGCCTGGCGGTTCGGCAATGCGGCACCACCCTTGCCGCCTTCTGTCGGCGCCCTGGAGCGTCGCTCGGCGCCGCTGGCGCATCTGGCGCTCTATGCCTTCCAGGTCGCCCTGCCCCTGTCGGGCTGGGCGCTGGTATCGGTCTCGACGCTGGAGATTCCCAGCATGCCGTTCAACCTGTTCGTCATGCCGAACCTGCCGCTCGCCGAATCCGATGCCGCCGAAAGCTTTTGGACGTCGGCACACTGGTATCTCGCCTATGCCGGCGCGGCGCTTGTCGCCCTGCATGTCGCGGCGGCCCTGCGCCACCATTTCCTGCTTCGCGACGGGGTGCTCACGCGTATGATCACGCCTTCGTCAGCCGGGGAATAGAACGTGCCTTGGTCTCGTTTGTGGGGTGAGGACGCCAGAGAGCGCTGCCTCCTAACAAGGAACACCCCAATGCGTGCGCGAATCCTCGGATTGGCGGCTGCCGCCGCCTGCCTTGCCATGCCTGTTTATGCCGCGGTCGTGCTCGGCGATGCCGCCGGCAGCTATACGATCAGCCAAACTGGCTCCGCGATCCGCTTCACCATCGGCAAGGCCGGCGGAGGCGGGTTCAACGGCGCCTTTGCCCGTTTCAAGGGCATGATCCGCATCGACAACAATGATGTCAGCCGTTCGAAAGTCGACCTCACCATCTATCCCGAAAGCGTCGGCACCGGCCAAGGCCGCATTGATGCGTTCCTGCGCTCCGACGCGGTGTTCGACGCGGCCAACAGTCCCGAAATTCAGTTCCGCTCGACCAGCGTGACCCGCACCGGCGACACGTCGGCCCTTATCACCGGCAGGCTGACGGCGCGCGGCAAGACGTTTCCGGAAAAATTCACCGCCGAGCTGGACGGGTTGAAGGGCGGGACGATCAAATTCCGTGTTACCGGCAAGGTGCTGCGCTCGCGCTACGGCATGGATGTCGGCACGCCGCTCTATTCCAACGTCGTCGATTTCGACATGACGCTGACCGGGAAAAGGGGCTAGCGCGCGGCTGAGGTACCTGGGTTCCCTGCCCGCTTTCACGGGGCGAGGAACCGAGCGACCTGCATTGGCTTTTCCAGCGATTTCAGGCAAACCTCCTTGCCTGTAATCGATATGGAGAAGCGTGATGTTCCGATGGGGTGTGTTGTCGACGGCCAAGATCGGCCGCGAGCAGCTGTTGCCGGCAATCGTCGAAGCGGAGAATGGCGTCCTGTCGGCGATCGCCAGCCGCGACCTGTCGAAGGCCAAGGCATTGGGCGACCGCTTTGGCGCGCGCCATGCCTTTGGCTCCTATGAGGATTTGCTCGCTTCCAACGAGGTCGATGGCGTCTACATCCCGTTACCGACCTCGCAGCATGTCGAATGGACTGCAAAAGCCATCGAAGCGGGCAAGCATGTGCTGGTCGAAAAGCCGCTGGCACTCGATGCCAAGGACATCGCGCCGCTGATCAAGCTGCGCGACCAGAAGAAGGTGCTGGTCTGCGAAGCCTTCATGGTCATCTACCACCCGCAGTGGATCAAGGTGCGTGATCTCATCGCCAGCGGCGCCATCGGCCGGCTGCGCCATGTGCAGGGCGCCTTTTCCTACTACAATGTCGACCCCAACAACATGCGCAACAAGCTCGATCTCGGCGGCGGCGCCCTGCCCGATATCGGCGTCTACCCGACCGTGTCGACGCGCTTCTCGACCGGCAAGGAGCCGCTGCGCGTACAAGCAACGATCGAACGCGACAAGACATTCGGCACCGACATCTATTCCTCGATCCGCGCCGATTTCGGCGATTTCGAACTGTCCTTCTACCTGTCGACGCAGATGGCGGCGCGGCAGGTGATGGTGTTCCACGGCGAGAAGGGTTTCATCGAACTGTTCTCGCCCTTCAATGCCGGGCTCTACGACCATCACCGCGTCGAACTGCACAACCAGAACCACACCGAGGCGCAAGTGTTCCGCTTTCCCGGCACGCAGCAATACAGGCTCGAGGTCGAGACCTTCGCGCGGGCAGCTCTTGGCGGCAAGGAGCGCGTCTTCACGCTGGAAGAATCCGTGCTCAACCAGAAAGTCATCGACGCCATCTTCCGCGCCGGCGACACAGGCGGCTGGGAGACCGTCTGAAACCCGCATTAGATAGCCGGCTAATTCTGGGGAGGAAAAATGGCTGACGACGCGGATGTGATCATTGTCGGCGCCGGCCTTGCCGGACTGGTTGCCGCCGCCGAGCTTGCGGAAGCAGGCAAGAAAATCATCATCGTCGACCAGGAGCCGGAGCAATCGCTGGGCGGCCAGGCGTTCTGGTCGTTCGGCGGGCTTTTCCTCGTCGATTCACAGGAGCAGCGGCGCATGCGCATCCGCGACTCCCATGACCTGGCGCTCGAGGACTGGATGGGCACCGCGGCCTTCGACCGGCCGGAAGACCACTGGCCACGCAAATGGGCCGAGGCCTATGTCGGCTTCGCCGCCGGCGAGAAACGCTCCTGGCTGATCGAGCGCGGCCTGAAATTCTTTCCTGTCGTCGGCTGGGCCGAGCGCGGCGGCGGCAACGCCATCGGCCACGGCAATTCGGTGCCGCGCTTCCACATCACCTGGGGCACCGGTCCCGGCGTGCTCGAACCTTTCGTGCTGCGCGTGCGCGAGGCGCAAAAGCGTGGATTGATCGACTTCAGGTTTCGTCACCGGGTCAATGCCTTGACGCGGACGGGTGCAGCCGTGACCGGCGTCCAGGGCGACATCCTGCAACCGAGTGCTGTCGAGCGCGGCCACAAGAGCCCGCGCGAAGTATCAGGCGATTTCGCATTGCAAGCGCAGGCGGTGATCGTCGCCTCCGGCGGCATTGGCGCCAACCATCAACTGGTGCGGGAAAACTGGCCCAAGCGGCTGGGCAACGCGCCGCAGCGCATGATCACCGGCGTGCCGGACCATGTCGACGGCCGCATGCTGGCCATATCGGAACAGGCCGGCGGCAGGGTCATCAACCGCGACCGCATGTGGCACTATGTCGAGGGCATCAAGAACTGGGCACCGATCTGGACAGACCATGCGATCCGCATCCTGCCCGCCCCATCCTCGCTCTGGCTCGATGCCCGGGGAAAACGCCTGCCGGTGCCACTCTATCCCGGCTTCGACACGCTGGGCACGCTTAGCCACATCATGAGCACCGGCTTCGACTATTCCTGGTTCATCCTGACGAAAAAGATCATCCAGAAGGAATTCGCGCTGTCGGGCTCGGAGCAGAACCCCGACCTGACGGGAAAAAGCTGGCGCCAGGTGCTCGGTCGCGCCACGTCGGGCATCCCCGGCCCGGTCAAGGCGTTCATGGAAAAGGGCGAGGACTTCATCGTCGAGGCCGATCTTTCGAAACTGGTCGCGCGCATGAACGCGCTGGCCGGCGGCGAACCGCTGCTTGACGTCGCAACGGTCGAGCGCGAGATCCGCGCCCGCGACATGCAACTCGACAACCCGTTCTCCAAGGACATGCAGGTGACCGCGCTGCGCGGCGCGCGCGCCTATCTCGGCGACCGCCTGATCCGCACGGCAAAGCCGCACAAGATGCTCGACCCGGCGAACGGACCGCTGATCGCGGTGCGCCTCAACATCCTGACCCGCAAGACGCTGGGCGGCCTGCAGACCGATCTCGACAGCCGCGTGCTCGATGCCGGCGGCCAGCCGGTGCCGGGCCTCTACGCGGTCGGTGAAGTGGCGGGCTTCGGCGGCGGCGGCGTGCATGGCTACGCGGCGCTCGAAGGCACGTTCCTGGGCAGCTGTATCTTCTCGGGCCGCAGCGCCGGCCGGGCGGCGGCACGTTCGGTGGGGTGAGACAGCGTAGTGTTGCCGGCACTTGGCTGAGCCGCTGCGACCGTGCAACAATAAACCGCGGCTTAGGAGATTTGGCGCGCCCGAAGAGATTCGAACTCCTGACCCCCAGATTCGTAGTCTGGTGCTCTATCCAGCTGAGCTACGGGCGCGCATCAGGCCATGTTTTCGACGGCCCCGCGATCCGGTCCGAAAGACCGGCCGCGAATGTGTGCAGTTCCCTAACGACTGAATTTGCGAAAAGCAAGCCGATCCGGCAAAAGTTTTGTCGCAAGCCTGTCATGCGGCGATGCCGACCCCCATCCCGGCACTTCGAGCCGCTGTGGACCGGCCTGATCCTGGGGATCGGGAACCGTTGGAGAGAGCGACGGGTCCGAAAGGTGGTGATCTCGGGAAACGGCACGGAAGCCGTCAGGCCGGGCGGCGCAGGCTGCCACGGGCCTGGTCGAGCCGCACCGGCTGGTCGGGGATGGTGACGGCGAATGTGGTGCGCCCGCCGATCGATTCGACCAATTCCACCGTGCCGCCATGCGCCCTGATCAGTTCATGCGCGATCGCCAGGCCAAGCCCGGTGCCGCCGCTGCGCGCCGAGCCGCGGAAGGCCGCGAACAGGTTTTCTCGCGCCTTCGGCGGCAGGCCGGGGCCGGTGTCGGTGACGGCGATGCGGCTTACGCTGCCCATGCGCTCGGCCGAGACCGCCAGCCGCCGCACCACGGCGCTTTCGGTATCGGCCGCCATCGCCTGCACCGAGTTGCGGCAAAGATTGGTGAGCACCCGGAAGAGCTGGTCGGAATCGGCATCCACCTCGAAAGCCATCTCGACCGCGTTGATGAACTCGATGCCCTGCTCGATGTCGAGCAGGCCGTGCACGTCCTCGACCAGTTGGCGCAGCCTCACCCTGCGGCGCGACGGCGGCGGCTCCTGCGTGCGGCCGTAATGAAGCACGCCCTCCGAATAGGAGACGGCGCGGTCGAGCGCGCGCAGAAGCTTCGGCGCAAACGCCTGCACGGTCGGATCCTTGACCAGGCGAAGGCGGTCCGACATCAGCTGGGCGGAGGCCAGGATGTTGCGCATGTCGTGGTTGATCTTCGACACGGCGAGACCGAGGTCGGCCAGATGCTTCTGCTCGGCCAGCATCTTTTGCAGCCGCTCCTGCATCTGCGACAGTTCGCGCTCGGCCACTCCGATCTCGTCGGAACGAGCAGCGGGGCGGATGATCCGTCCAGGGTCGTCGGGAGCTTCCGAGAAGGAGAGCATCGAGCGCGTCATGGTACGGATCGGCCCGATCATGATCAGGTCGATCGCGGCATAGACCAGCATGGCCGTGAACAGCGAGATCAATAGCGAGACGAAAGCGACGTTGCGCGAATAGATGAGCATGGCCTTGCGGAGCGAGTAGTCCGGCATGATCAGCTCGAACTCCTTGTCGCTGTCGCCGACCGGCCCGAAGACGCGCAGCATCCTGTCGCCGCCGAAAAAAAGCGTATCCAGCGCGCCGGTCATGCCCTTGACCATGCCGACGCTGGCGAGATCGATGTGTTCGTCGACCT
Organism: Mesorhizobium sp. ESP6-5; assembly: GCF_020164695.1. Lineage (NCBI taxonomy): Bacteria > Pseudomonadati > Pseudomonadota > Alphaproteobacteria > Hyphomicrobiales > Phyllobacteriaceae > Mesorhizobium > Mesorhizobium sp. ESP6-5. The sequence continues at coordinate 400,522 of NZ_JAIUGR010000004.1, read as the reverse complement.
GCGGCGGCATGTCGGCCACCACCAGAAGCCGCGACACGCCGCCGTCGCGCACCGCGATCGCCTTGGCGCCGATCGCCATCAGCACGTCATTCTGGGCCGTACGCGACAGCGAGGTCGACTCACCCTGCACCAGCACGATCGACACGGCTGCGGCCGTGCTCAGCCTCTCCTTGAGCCAGCTCAGCCGGTAGCTGGCGATCCAGGGCAGGAAGATCAGCACTTCGGCCAGCAGCACGAAAACGATGGTGAGCAGCAGCAGCTTCGTCGACAGACCACGCGACAGCGGTACCGTGCGGACAGCGGCTGACGCCGGTCCGGTCCCTTCCCCTGCTTGGCTGGCTTCGCTCATGCGACTCGATCTTCACAATCACTTGATCAGCCAAGATTAGGCGATTACGGCTTTTTTGCCAATTTCTCCATTGGTCGGAAAAATAGATGCTCCAAAACAGGTGCGTCTTTAGGGCGCCGACGCCGGATTGACTTCCAAAACCCTTCTTTCTATAAGCCCGCTCACGCTCGGGCCATTCGTCCCGGCGCGGTTTCGATCGCGCCAAAACCGGCCCGGCAAAGCTCCTGTTACAAAGTGACAGAATCAAGAAGGGCCGCACCCCGCGGTATTGAAACAAATGAAGCGTACCTACCAACCGTCCAAACTCGTCCGCAAACGCCGGCACGGCTTCCGTGCCCGCATGGCCACCAAGGGTGGCCGTGGCGTCGTCGCAGCTCGCCGCAACCGCGGCCGCAAGCGGCTCAGCGCCTAAGCGAGACGAGATCGTTGCCCGCAACCGGCAAGCCAGTGGGGCAAAATCCCGAGCGGCTTCTGAAACGCGCGGAATTCCTGGCCGTCCGTCGTGGTGAAAAGCGACGCGGACGGTTTTTCCTCGTCGAGGTCCTCGACCGCGGCGACGGCGGGGTGCCGCGCGTCGGCTACACCGTCACCAAGAAGGTCGGCAACGCCGTTGTGCGCAACCGCGTCAGGCGGCGGCTGAAAGAAGCCGTCCGCGTCCATGCCGCAGATGACATGGTGCCCGGCAATGATTATGTCATCGTCGGGCGCGATGATGCGCTGCGCGCCCCTTTCGGCCAGTTGAAGGCCGAACTCTCCCGCCGACTTCGCGGAACACGATAGGCCAAGGGCTCTCGATGGAAAACAACCGGAACTTCTTCATCACCATCGCCCTGTCGGTGCTGATCCTGGCGGTATGGCAGTACTTCTACGTGCTGCCGCGCAGCGAGGCGCAGCGCGAGGCCGCCAAGATCGAGCAGCAGCGCGTCGAGGAACAGAAGAAGGCGGCCGATGCGGCCAATCCGGGCGCGTCGACACCGGCCCCAGGCGCGACCACCCCGGGCGCCATTCCCAACGCGCCCGGTGGTGACGTGGTCACCGTGGCCGGCCGCGATCAGGCGCTGGCGGCATCCAAGCGCGTCAAGATCGACACGCCGAGCCTCGAGGGCTCGATCAATTTGACCGGCGCGCGGCTCGACGACCTCAAGCTCAAGCACTACACCGAGACGGTCGACAAGAATTCGCCCGAGATCGAGCTGCTCAACCCGCAGGCGCTGCCCACCGGCTATTTCGCCGAGATCGGCTTTGTCGGCAACGACAAGACCGGCGCGGTGCCGGGTGCGGAGACGGTGTGGAGCGTGGACGGCAATCCGACGCTGACCCCGTCGACGCCGGTGACGCTCACCTACACCAATGACAAGGGCCTGACCTTCAAGCGCACCTTCTCCGTCGACGCAAACTACATGTTCACCGTGTCGGACACGGTGCAGAATTCCGGCTCGAGCGCGGTTTCGCTGTTCAACTATGGCCGTGTCACGCGCTACGACAAGCCGGCCGTCGCCAGCACCTATGTGCTGCATGAAGGCCTCATCGGCTTCACCGGCACGGAAGGCCTGCAGGAACACAAATACGCCTCGGTCGAGAAGGACAAGCAGTACCAGCCCGGCAAGTCGACCGACGGCTGGCTCGGCATCACCGACAAATATTGGGCCGTCACGCTGGTGCCGACCGAAAAGCAGCCGTTCCAGCCGCGCTATGCGTATTTCGAGGATGGCCGCCACCGTTACCAATCCGACTTCCTGACCGACCCGATCAATGTCGAGGCCGGCCAGTCGGCGACCGTCGAGACCGAAATCTTCGCCGGCGCCAAGGAAGTCGGCAAGATCAACGCCTATGCCGAAGAGCGCCATATCAAGCGGTTCGACCTTTTGATCGACTGGGGCTGGTTCCACTTCATCACCAAGCCGATGTTCTGGCTGATCGACACGCTCTACAAGTTCCTCGGCAATTTCGGCCTGGCGATCCTGGCCACCACCGTCATCGTGAAGGCCATTTTCTTCCCGCTCGCCAACAAGTCCTACGCGTCGATGGCGAACATGAAGAAGGTGCAGCCCAAGATGCTCGAGATCCGCGAGAAATACGCGGACGACAAGATGAAGCAGCAGCAGGCGATGATGGAGCTGTACAAGACCGAGAAGATCAATCCGCTCGCCGGCTGCTGGCCGGTGGCGCTGCAGATCCCGGTCTTCTTCTCCCTCTACAAGGTGCTCTACATCACCATCGAGATGCGGCACGCGCCGTTCTTCGGCTGGATCCAGGATCTGGCCGCGCCCGATCCGACCTCGATCTTCAACCTGTTCGGGCTGGTTCCGGTCACGCTGCCGCATATGCTGATGATCGGTGTGTGGCCGCTGATCATGGGCGTCACCATGTTCCTGCAGATGCGCATGAACCCGACGCCGCCGGACCCGACGCAAGCCGCGATCTTCACCTGGATGCCGGTCATCTTCACCTTCATGATGGCGGGCTTCCCGGCCGGTCTCGTCATCTACTGGGCCTGGAACAACACGCTGTCGATCCTGCAGCAGGGCGTGATCATGAAGCGCCAGGGCGCCAAGATCGAGCTGTGGGACAATCTGGTGGCGCTGTTCCGCAAGAAACCGTCACCGGCGGAATAGCCGGCGCCTCTTTGGCAAGAGAGCCCGCCCCAGCGACTGAGCCATAAAGTTGGACGGTCTCGGCAAGCAAACAGATTTGACGGCTGGGTCCTGTGTTCTACAGGGCCCAGCCTTTTAGTTTCAGCGATGCGGTGGTCCGGCACGCGATAAAACAGGCACCGAGTCGGCAATTCCTGGTCTCCGTCATTGCCGGCAAATCAGCCGGCCCTCGCCGCTGCCGGATTGTTCCGCATGGAACTTATCCTGCGTTCAAGAGTTCGCGCAAAAGGCTCCCTAAGCTCCCGCGTGGAGAGGATCAGGTCGGCGCGCCCATCCAAATTCAAGGCAGTGCAGTAGATCGACCTCATCACATGCTACTTGCAGAGAGGCATTCCGATGAGCAGCAACATTCACCCAAAGACGGCCAAGCCCACCAACAAGGATTTGAAGCAGAATCCCGGAATCGGCGCCTCCAGGGGCACGATCAAGGGAGGCAATCTTCTCGACGAGGACGAGGAACTGGACGGCGAGAACACTTTCAAGGGAGATGTCGATAACGACACCACGCCGCAAGGCGGCGTCAATCCCCGGCAGACCGGGCGAACCAACCAATAAGCCTGCGCGATCGACGTGGGCTGCCGAGGAAGACCGGATGGTCTGCCGGAGCCGGGAGAGCGAATGCCACCGAAACGCCTTCGCTCTTCAGATGACATCACGTCGATCCGATCAATCGCCTGATTGGAGGCTCTCATGCTGGATTTCGAGTACGCCAGGCATCGGATGGTGGAGGCGCACATCGCGCGCCGTGGAGTGCATGACAAGCGGGTTCTGAATGCGGTGCGCCGGGTTGCGCGAGAGCAATTCGTCGACGAGGGTTTCGAGGAATTCGCCTATGAGGACAGCCCGCTGCCGATCGGCAGCGGACAGACGATCTCGCAACCCTTCATCGTGGCGAAAATGGCGGAGATCGCCGAGATCGAGGCGACCGATCGCGTGCTGGAAATCGGCACCGGCTCGGGCTACGCGGCTGCCGTGCTGGCCGAACTTGCTGAACACGTCTTCACCATCGAGCGGCATCGATCGCTCGCGCAGCAGGCGGAGCGGCGGCTCAATGCCGCCGGTTACCGAAATATCGAGGTCAGGATCGGCGACGGCACAAAAGGCTGGCAGGAAAAGGCACCCTTTGACGCCATCGTCGTCGCGGCCGCCGGAACGTCCATCCCCCTCGGCTTGCAGGAGCAGTTGGAGATCGGCGGCAGGCTGATCATCCCGGTCGGTGAAGACCTCTACTCCCAGCGGCTCGTTCGCGTCACGCGGATTGCTGCAAACAAATTCGAGGAGGAAGACCTCGGTGGTGTCATGTTCGTGCCGCTGATCGGCGAGCACGGCGGACACGACGAAAACGCATCGGTGCGCGAGGCGCGCGCTCCTCCATTGCCGCAGCAAATTGCGCGGGCGGCCGAAGATTTGCCGCAGATCGACGATCCGGCCTTCGGCGCAATGTTCGATCGGTTCGGCAGCCGACGCGTCGTCCTGCTCGGGGAGGCGAGCCACGGCACTTCGGAGTTTTATCGTGCCCGTGCGGCTGTCACCCGACGCCTCCTCCAGCGACACGGCTTCACCATCGTGGCCGTCGAGGCGGACTGGCCGGATGCGGCGCAGGTCAATCGATATGTTCGCGGAGGGGAGCGGCGGTCGGATGCGCAGCCGCTCTTCCAGCGCTTCCCGACCTGGATGTGGCGCAACGCCGAGGTGTCTGAATTCATCGGCTGGCTGCGTGAATACAACCGGGATGTGCCCGGTCATGCGCGGAAAGCAGGTTTCTATGGGCTCGATCTCTACAATATGAGCGGCTCGATCGCCACGGTGCTTGCCTATCTGGACAAGGTCGATCCCGAAGCGGCCGCCGTCGCGCGCGAGCGCTATGGCTGTCTGATGCCCTGGCAGAACGAGCCCAGCACCTACGGACGCGCGGCGCTGCGGCCGGGCTACAGAACCTGCGAAGAGGCCGTTGTGCGACAGTGCATGGATCTGTTCGAGCGATCCATGATGGAGGGCGACGGCGATCTCCTCGACGCCAAGCAGAGTGCACGTCTGGTCGCATCGGCCGAGCGCTACTACCGCGTGATGTATTATGGTGGCGCCGAGACCTGGAACCTCCGCGATCGGCACATGTTCGAAACGCTCGATCAACTTCTCGAAGCGCATGGGCCGAAGTCGAAGGCCGTGGTGTGGGCGCATAACTCGCATATCGGGGACGCGCGGCATACCGACATGGGCACTGTCCGTGACGAGTTGAACATCGGCCAGCTCTGCCGGGAGCGCTTCGGTGCCCAGGCGGCGCTGATCGGCTTCGGGACGGATGCCGGTACTGTCGCCTGTGCCTCGGATTGGGACCGTGAGATGGAGGTAAAGGACGTAAATCCGTCGCTGCCGGGCAGCTTCGAGCGGCTGTGTCACGAGAGCGGCAAACCGTCGTTCCTGCTGGATTTTGAGCGCCATGGCGAGCTCGGCGCCGACCTGGCGGCGCCGAGGCCGGAACGCTATATCGGCGTTATCTACAGGCCTGAGACTGAACGGCTCAGCCATTACATGGACTCGTCCGTCTCCCGCCAGTTCGACGCCTTTGTCTGGTTCGATCGAACGTCCGCGGTCACGCCGCTCAGCAAGCCGACCGACAGCATCGGCAAGGTACCGGATACATTTCCCTTCGGCATCTGAATGTCCGGGACTTACTTCCAGTGCCTGACGGGTCGGCCTGTCCGCAATCGCGCGGCCCGTCGAAGAAGCCTGGTTCGTCCAGATATTTTCTTTGGGCAGGCCTCCATTCACGTTCCCGTGATCAGCGAAACTGCAGGCACCCGCGCGGCGTGACTGCTTGTGCGTTTCCAAAAGGCTATCAATTCCGATCAGCCCTCACCCGGAGGAAGACCACATGCGCTTGCCCACATTCAGGACCATCGCCGTATCAGCCCTTGTCGCCGGCATGGCGATTGCCGCCCCAGCCCACGCCAAGAACCCGAATGTCGGCGGCGCGCCGATGTACGCCACCAAGAACATCGTGCAGAACGCGGTCAAGTCGAAGGATCACACTACGCTGGTCGCCGCCGTCAAGGCCGCCGGCCTGGTCGACACGTTGCAAAGCGCGGGTCCGTTCACCGTGTTTGCCCCGACCAACGAGGCTTTCGCCGCACTGCCGGCCGGCACCGTCGATACGCTGCTCAAGCCCGAGAACAAGGACAAGCTCACCAAGGTGCTGACCGCGCATGTCGTGGCTGGCAAGATTTCAGGCGCAGAGATGATGAAGAAGGCCAAGGCGATGGGCGGCAAATACGAGATGAAGACCGTGTCGGGCGACACGCTCACGGCCGAGATCAAGAAAGGCAAGCTCTACATCATGGACGAGTCCGGAGGCGAGGCGAAGGTGACGATCGCAGACGTCAACCAGTCGAACGGCGTCATTCACGTCGTCAACAAGGTGCTGTTGCCGAAGTAACGGCTTCCGGCGAAAGGGGGCGTTGGCAGGCCGTTGGGGCTTTCTCGGTCCGCCATCCCCGCCTCGTGACGAGGTGCCATGTTTCTTGGGAAGCCGTATCGGCGAGGCCGGGGTCCTGTCGTCCCTCACAGGACCCCGGTTTCTTTTTGCCTACCGTGGATTGTCGGGGTCGGCGGTCAAACGTCAACCGTTCCCAGCGGTCTCACTCCATGACCGCGCTATGGTCGATCTTGGCCGGCGTTCCCGGTTTGCGCAGCAGGAGCACTAGCGGGATGGCGGCCAGCGACAGGAGCATCATCAGCTTGAAGTCGTTCATGTAGCTGATGATGGTAGCCTGCAGCGTCACCACGCCGTCGAGCGCGGCGCGGCCGGCGGCGGTGTAGGGGTTCATCGCCTGGAAGATCGCCGGATCGTTGAACGCCTGGTTGAAGGGCGTCACATAAGTGGCGATGTTGGCGTGATTGATCTGCACATTCTGCGTCAGGAGCGCGGTGACCACCGATATGCCGACGCTGGAGCCGATGTTGCGCGACAGATTGTAGAGGCCGGTTCCTTCCGCGCGCCGCTCCGGCGCCAGCGTGGCGAAGGTTATGGTGGTCAGCGGCACGAACAGGAAGCCGAGCCCCGCCCCCTGGATGAACCCGGTGGAGATGATGGTCCATTGCGAAACGTCGGGCGTCCAGCCGGTCATGTCGTACATCGCCCAGGCGGTGATCAGCAGGCCGATGAGCAGCAGCCAGCGCGTATCGACCTTGCCGATCAGCCGGCCGACCAGGAACATGCAGGCCATCGTGCCAAGCCCGCGCGGCCCCATGACGATGCCGGCCGTCACCACGGGGTAGCCCATCAGCGTCTGCAGATAGGGCGTCATCAGCGCCAGCGAGGCCAAGTAGGTGATGCCGATGATGAAGATGAAGATCATGCCGACGGCGAAATTCCGGTCCAGGAACAGTCTCGGATTGACGAAGGTGTTGCGGGCGGTGAAGGTGTGGACGAGGAAGATGTAGAAGGCCGATGCGCAGATCACCGCCTCGACGATGATCTCGGATGACGAGAACCAGTTGAGCTGCTCGCCGCGATCGAGAAACATCTGCAAGGCAGCGATGGTGATGCTGAGCATGCCGAAACCCAGCCAATCCAGCCTCGCCTTGAAGTCCAGCTTGGTTTCCAGGACGTACAGCGACACGCCGGCGAAGGCCAGCGCGCCGATCGGCACGTTAATGTAGAACACCCAGCGCCAGCTGACATTTTCGGTCAGCCAGCCGCCGATGACCGGTCCCAGCACCGGCCCGACCATCACCGAAATGCCGAACAGCGCCATGGCGGAGCCGCGCTCTTCCACACTGTAGATATCGAGCAGGATGCTCTGCGAGAGCGGCACCAGAGCCGCGCCGAACAGGCCCTGCAGCAGGCGGAAGCCGACGATTTGCGGCAGCGATTGCGCGAAGCCGCACAGCACCGAGGCAACGACGAAGCCGGTGATCGAGGTCAGGAGGATGCGCTTGCGGCCGAAGCGGTTGGCGAGGTAGCCCGAAGGCGGCGTCATGACCGCCGCCGCCACGATGTAGGAGGTCAGAACCCAGTTGATCTGGTCGGCGCTGGCCGAGACGCTGCCCTGGATGTAAGGCAGCGCGACATTGGCGATGGTGGTGTCCAGCGCCTGCATGATGACGGCCAGGATCACGCAGGCAGTGATGGCGCCGCGATTGGCGACCACCGGCGTGGCAGCTGTCGCGGACGCGCTGGTCATGACTTTTGTCCGAACAGGCCGACGAGATTGGTGACGAAGTCGGGCAGGCCGCGTGCATGGCCCGTCTCGACGTCGACCACCGCGCTCATGCCGCCGCGCAGCGGCGGCTTGCCGTCGATACCATAGATCGTCACGCGCATCGGGATGCGCTGCACGACCTTGACCCAGTTGCCGGTGGTGTTCTGCGCCGGCAGCAGCGAGAAGCTCGACGAGGAGGCGGGGCTGATCGAGGCAACGGTGCCGTGCCACACGGCGCCCGGATAGGTGTCGACGCTGATCGTCGCCGTCTGTCCCGGCCTGACATAGGTCAGCTCGGTTTCCTTCGGCTCGGCCGCGATCCACAGGTCGGTCGACGAGACCAGGCTGAACGCCGGCTGCGAAGCCGGCAGGTACTTGCCGACCTGCAGTGCGTCGACATTGGTGACGATGCCGTCGAACGGCGCCTTGACCACGGAATCGCCGAGGTTGCGCTGCGCATCGTCGACGCCCGACTTGGCCTGCAGGTAGAAGGGGTTCTTCTCCACCGGCTGGTTGGCGTCGCCGCCGAGCTGGGCCAGCGTGGCCTGCGCCTGCGCCTTGGCGACGGACACTTTCTGGCGCGCGGCGACGAGGTCGTGCTGGGCGCTGTCGAAAGACGCCTTCGAGGCGGTGGAGGTCTTGAGCAGATCCTGCTGCCGCTGGAAGGCGGCCTCATAATAGGGGATGTCGGCTTGCGCCTGCTCGATCTGCGACAGCGACTGCTGGTAGCTCGCCTCCAGGGTCAGCACCTGGTTGCGCACGGTGCCGAGTTGGGCCTGGGCGGCGGCGAGAGCGGTCTCGAAGGAGGCCGGACGCAGGCGAAACAGCACGTCGCCCTTCTTCACGGCCTGGTTCTCATGCACGTCGATCTCCTCCACCGTGCCGGAGACGTCGGTGGAGACGCCGAGCGACTGGGCCTGGATATAGGCATTGTCGGTCGTCATCAGCTGGCCGCCGGTGACATAGTAATAGCCACCGACGACGAGCGCGACCGGAAGCAGCGCAAAAAGGACCGGCCGTGTCAGGCTGCGCTTCGGTTTGGCCGGAACAGGAGGGGCGACGGCGGCGGGGGTCTGCCGTGGCTGCGGCTCCTTGGCCGGAGCCTCGAGTGCCGCAGGCTCCAGGGCAACCGGCGCTTCCAGCTCGTCATTGTCGATGACGACGTTGGCTCGCCGCTGCTCCCGCTCATTGTCGAGCCGGATGATCTGGTCTGTCCGACCCGCTGGCGTCTCGTCTCCGGCGGGCTTTTTGGGGTATGTTGATTCAGCCATGTATTTTCTCCCGGTCGACGGCCGGCTGGGTGCAAGCCGCGAGCAGATTGGATTTGATCAAGCTTAGGGTTTGCAGCAGACGCTGCTGTGTTTCAGGCGAAAGGCCGGCGAAGGCCTCGTCTCGAGTTTTCTGGCCGTTGCCGCGCATGATCTCGAGCAGCGGACGGGCCTGCGGCTTCAGGTAAAGCAGCCAGGCCCTGCGGTCGGCGGGATCGGGCCGGCGCTCGATGAAGCCGCGGGCCTCCATCTTGTCGAGCAGCCGGGCGAGCGTGATCGGCACGATCTCGATAAGGTCGGCGAGCTTGTTCTGGTGGATGCCTTCATGCAGCGAAAGGTACGCCAGCACCTGCCACTGGGCGCGGGTCAGTCCCGAAGCGCGCGACCGCTGCTCGAACCGCTTGCGAAGCAGACGCGCAACGTCGTGCAGCACGAAGCTGATATTGGGGGAAGAGGGCATGGGAGGAGATCGGGGTCGATGGACAATTTTTCGTGAGCATGCTTATTATCATCATGCACATAATCCTGCTGGACGCCCCGCGCAAGACCGATTAAGCCTCGGGCAGGAAAAAACGCATGGGCCACGGCACCGCAAAGGCCGCCTGGCGATGTGGATTTGCCGGCAAGGATTTGGCGATGAATTGGATTGGGATCGCGGCCGTCACGGCTCTCATTGGGTGCCCCGGCGCCGCGGCTGCCAAGGATGCGGTCAGTTGTGGCGGCGCCGCCATGCTGGGCGGCGCGCAGCTCAATTGCAGCCACGTCGAAACCAAGGCGCCGCCGCAGTTCTGCACGTTTAGCTGGGATCTCCACACGATGGCCGGCGATCAGAAGGTCGTCGAAGGCAGCTTCATGCTGCCGCCCGGAGCGTCGAACGTTCAGGTCTATCAGGGCAGTGGGTTCGACAGCGCGCTGTCCAATCCGATCGTGATCTGCCGCGGCAACAAATGAGCATGGCGAGCAAGGAAGGCTCGCTCGTCAGCCGATTGGTGCTATAGGGCGGATCACGTTATTTTGACCAGGCGCGCGGATTGCGGATCCACGTGGCTGTCACTTCCTGGACGGACTTCGACATGGACGGACCCAACCCCGGCATCAAGCACCCGATCCCGATGCACACACGCGTCGGCTTCCTGAAGCCTCTGGTGACAGTGCCGAATATCGAGATCGGCGACTTCACCTATTATGACGACCCCGACGGGCCGGACAAGTTCGCCGAAAAATGCGTGCTGCATCACTATCCCTTCATCGGCGACAAGCTCATCATCGGCAAGTTCTGCGCCATAGCCGAAGGCGCGCGCTTCATCATGAATGGCGCCAACCACGCGATGTCCGGCTTTTCAACCTATCCGTTCAACATCTTCGGTCATGGCTGGGAAAACGGTTTTGACCCAGCCACGTGGTCGAAGGAAGTGCGCGGCGACACAATGGTCGGCAGCGATGTCTGGATCGGCATGGAGGCTGTGATCCTGCCCGGCGTGGAAATCGGCCATGGCGCCATCGTCGCCGCCAAATCGGTGGTGACGCACGATGTGCCGCCCTATGCGATCGTCGCCGGCAACGCCGCGAAAGTGGTCAAGATGCGTTTCGACGACAGGACGATCCGGCGGCTGCTGGCGGTGGCATGGTGGGATTGGCCGGTGGACAAGATCGGCCGCAACCTCGACGCCATCAGAGGCGCCGATATTTCTCTTCTGGAGGCAGCAGCTTGAACGTTCCCAACACCGCGATCAGCACCGACCTGTTCACGCGCGGGTGGATCTTCATCCGCGGCGTGCCGGCCATGAAGTTCCTGCCGCCGGAAGGGCCGCCCGAGATCGCCTTTGCCGGCCGCTCCAATGTCGGCAAGTCGTCGCTGATCAATGCGCTGGTCAACCAGAAGGGCCTGGCGCGCACCTCCAATACGCCGGGGCGCACGCAGGAGCTCAACTATTTCGTGCCGGATGGATTTTCGGGCGAGGGCACCGACCTGCCGCCAATGGCGCTGGTCGACATGCCGGGCTACGGCTATGCCACCGCGCCCAAGGAGAAGGTGGACGAGTGGACCAAGCTGGTCTTCGATTATCTCAAGGGTCGGGTCACGCTGAAGCGGGTCTATGTGCTGATCGATGCCCGCCACGGCATCAAGGCCAAGGACGACGAAGTGCTGTCGCTGCTCGACAAGGCGGCGGTGTCCTACCAGATCGTGCTGACCAAGACCGACAAGATCAAGGCCGCCGGCGTGCCGCGGCTGATCGAGGAGACGCTGGCCAAGATCAAGAAGCGTCCCGCGGCGTTCCCGTTCGTGCTGGCGACGTCATCGGAAAAAGGCGAAGGCTTGGAGGAATTGCAGGCCGCGATCGTGCTCGCCGCCAATGGCGGGTAAAAAGCTGGGATAGGTCGGCCATCAGAACGGGCAGCTCTATCTCCCTGTTTTCTCGCATTCGGACGGAAACCTGCACGCAATTTCCTGGATTGCTTCTAAGGTTTCGCCTCGATTGCAATCATCTCGTGGCTTTCTTCCTCTGCCAGCCTTTCGGTGCCGTAGGCCTTCAGGAACATGTTGACGCCCGACCTGACGATGTGGTCGATCTCGTCCTGGGTCGGGGCCTTGGTGCGATAGGCGAAGATGCACTGCCGGAAAAGACCGGCCAGGCACAGTTCGGTGAACTGATAGGCGGCGAGGTCGACATCGTCGATCTCCAGCAGGCCGCGCTCGATGGCGGCGTTGAGGAACGTCACCACCTTGTCATGGCCGCGCTTGGGTCCGCGTTCGTAAAAGCGAGCGCCCATATCGGGTATTCTGTCGGAGGCGCCGATCACCGTGCGTTGCGCCTGGATGACCCTGGCCGAGGTGATCTTCATCGACAGAACCTTGCCGAACTTCACCAGCGTCTGGCGCAAGTCGTCGGCGCGGTCGAGCATGTCGTACATGTTCTTGAAGATGGTGCCGCGCTCTTCCTCGATCAGCGCTTCGAACAGCTCTTCCTTGTTGGCGAAGTAGACGTAGATGGTGCCCTTCGAGACCCCGGCCTCGCGGGTGATGTCGTTCATCGAGGCGGCCTCGAAGCCCTTTTCGATGAAGACACGACGGGCGCCATCGATGATCTGGCTGCGCTTGACCGGGTCCTGTCCAGCGGCCGGGCGGCCGCGGCGCAGACCGTCCAGCAGGTCTTCGCACGGATCGGTTTCGCTGTTGCGTACAATCTCAACCATAAAAGTCGGACCTCGAAATAATTCGAACCAATCGGTTCGATTGCCTCTTGATATGGTCTTCTTTACGCGCTATGTCAACGGCCTGATCGAACCGAACGGTTCAGTATTATAACTTTAGAGAGATGTCATGTCCTCGACCGCGTCAACATCAGCCGAAGTCCGCCCTTTCCCCAACGCCAAGGTCGCGCCGGCGACGGAAGCTCCGGAAATTCCCCTCCAGCCGGTCGTCGCACCGCCGCCGGCGGAAGCGCCGGCCAAGAAAAAGCGCTCGGTGCGCTCCTTCCTGCTGCCGATCATCGGCCTTGCCCTTCTGAGCGGCGGCGCCTGGTATGGCTATGACTACTGGACCACGGGCCGCTTCATGATCTCCACCGACGACGCCTATGTCCAGGCCGACATGGCGTTCGTCTCGCCAAAAATTTCGGGCTATGTCGACCAGGTCCTCGTCAGCGAGAACCAGCAGGTCAAGGCCGGCGATCCATTGCTGACGATCGACGCCGGCGACTACAAGATCGCCGTCGCCCAGGCCGAGGCGCAGATCGCCACGCTGGCCAAGACGCTCGACCGCATCGACGCGCAGACCAAGGCCGCGCAAGCCTCGCTTCAGCAGGCGCAGGCGCAGAAGGTCGCCGATCGGGCCGCCGCCGACAATGCCGGCCGGGCCCAGCAGCGCGCCGCGCAACTGGTCAAGACCCATGTCGGCACGCAGGCACAGCTGGACGACGCCCAGACCGCGCTCGACCAGGCCAATGCCGCGCTCGTCGGCGCCGACGCACAGATCGCCGCCGCGCAGGCCAATATCGGTGTGCTCGAGGCACAGCGCGCGGAATCCGCCAGCACGCTGGCATCCCTGCAGCTCGGCCGCGACAAGGCCGCGCGCGACCTCTCCTTCACGGTGCTCAAGGCGCCTTATGACGGCGTCGTCGGCAACCGCTCCGTCGAACAGGGCGATCTGGTCAGCCCCGGCCAAAAGCTCGCCGTGGTCGTGCCTATGGACAAGCTTTACATCGTCGCCAACTTCAAGGAGACGCAGCTTGCCAGGCTCGTGCCCGGCGAAAAGGTCAACATCTCGGTCGACGCCATCGACGGCCAGCCCATCCAGGGAACCGTCTCCTCGCTGGCGCCGGCCTCGGGCGCGGTGTTCTCGCTATTGCCGCCTGAAAACGCCACCGGCAACTTCACCAAGGTGGTGCAACGCGTTCCGGTCCGCATCGACGTACCGGCCGATGCGCTGAAGACCGGCAAGCTGCGCGCGGGCCTGAGCGTCGTCGTCGCCGTCGACAGCCGTACCGCGCCTGCCGCCACCAGTAACTGATCGCTTTTCGGAGGGCGGCTTGGTGGCTGATTGAAGCACCGAGCCGCCCGGCCTGCCTCAACGGGGCCCCAAGGAGGGCCAGGAAATGGCAACCGCAACCATCACCGCAGGATCGCCGCCGGCAATGCCGGCTGCCCCCGACACGATTTCGACGCGCCGCGTCATCGCTTTCCTGGCGATGGTGTTCGGCATGTTCATGGCGATCCTCGACATCCAGATCGTTTCGGCCTCGCTGGCCGAGATCCAGGCCGGCCTCAGCGCCAGCTCCGACGAGATCCCGTGGGTGCAGACAGCCTACCTGATCGCCGAGGTGGTCATGATCCCGCTGTCGGGCTTCCTCAGCCGCATGCTGTCGACACGCGTGCTGTTCACCGTCGCGGCGGCGGGCTTCACCGCGGCGAGCGCCCTTGCCGCGACCGCCACCAACATCGACCAGATGATCGTCTACCGCGCCGTGCAGGGCTTCATCGGCGGCGGCATGATCCCGAGCGTTTTCGCCGCGGCCTTCACCATCTTCCCGCCCTCGCGCCGTGCCATCGTCTCGCCGATGATCGGCCTGGTGGCGACACTGGCGCCGACCATCGGCCCGACCGTCGGCGGCTATATCAGCCACGCTTTTTCCTGGCACTGGCTGTTCCTGGTCAATGTCGTGCCGGGCATCCTCGTGGCGACCGCTGCCTGGTCGCTGATCGATTTCGACAAGCCCAATCTCAAGCTGTTCTCGAAGTTCGACTGGTGGGGCCTGGCCGGCATGGCGGCCTTCCTCGGCTGTATGGAATACGTGCTTGAAGAAGGCCCGAACAATGACTGGCTGCAGGACCAGGGCGTCTTCATCTGCGCCATCGTCATGACCATCGGCGCGGTGATCTTCTTCTGGCGTGTCTTCACCGCCGAGGAGCCGATCGTCGACCTCAAGGCGTTCAGCAACATCAACTTCGCCTTCGGCTCGCTGTTTTCCTTCGTCATCGGCATCGGTCTCTATGGCCTGACCTATCTCTATCCGGTCTTCCTCGGACGCATCCGCGGCTACGATTCGATGATGATCGGCGAAGCGCTGTTCGTCAGCGGCCTGGCCATGTTCGTCACCGCGCCCATCTCCGGCTTCCTGTCGAGCAAGATGGACCTGCGGCTGATGATGATGATCGGGCTGTTCGGCTTCGCCACCGGTACCTGGTGGATGACGCACCTGACCGCCGACTGGGATTTCTACGAGCTGCTCATCCCGCAGATCCTGCGCGGCTGTTCGATGATGCTGTGCATGGTGCCGATCAACAACATCGCGCTCGGCACTTTGCCGCCGGACCGGTTGAAGAATGCGTCGGGACTGTTCAACCTGACCCGCAACCTCGGCGGCGCCGTCGGCCTCGCCCTCATCAACACCGTGCTGATCGACCGTAATGCCTTCCACTATGCCCGGCTCTCCGAGCATGTGCAGTGGGGCAGTGCCGCCGCGCAGGCCAAGCTGCAGAACATGACGCTCAATTTCGAGCAGACCACCGGCCTCGACGCCACCAGTGCCGCGATCTCCAAGCTGTCGGGCATGGTCCAGCAGCAGGCGGCGCTGCTGTCCTTCATGGATGTGTTCTATCTGCTGACCGTGCTGTTCGGGACGCTGGGGTTCTTCACCATGCTGATCAGGAAGCCGGCCGCGCCCGGTGGCGGCGGAGGCGGCGGGCACTGAAGCAAGGAATCGTGGCAGCGGTTTTCGGGAAGCTCCTCCAGTCCACGCCCGAAAGCTCCGACCCACGCAAAAAACTCCGGGCCGCAAAGCCCGGAGTTTTTTTATTGCCTTTGGGTCCTCAGGCGGCGGCGGGCTTGAAGGTCAGCGCCACCCCATTGATGCAGTGGCGCAGGCCGGTCGGCGCCGGACCGTCGTCGAAGACATGGCCGAGATGACCGCCGCAGCGGCGGCAATGCACTTCGGTGCGGGTCATACCCAGCGACCGGTCCTCGGTCTTGCCGATGCCATTGGCGATCTCTTGCCAGAAACTCGGCCAGCCGGTGCCGGAATCGAATTTCGTCTCCGAGGGATAGACCGGCAGGTCGCAGCCGGCGCAGGCGAAGATGCCCTTGCGGTGTTCGTTGAGCAGCGGGCTGGTGCCTGGATATTCGGTGCCTTCCTTGCGCAGGACGTTGAAGGCGGCCGGCGACAGGATGGCTTTCCACTCGTCCTCGGTCTTGGCGACCTCGAATTTTTCGGCGGTCTGCGCGGCCTGCGGGCTGCCCATGCGCAGCATTGCTGCCGCGGCTCCGATGACGCCGATAGCGGCGGCACCGCTCAAAAGAAAGTCGCGACGGTTCATGACCAGTTCCTCCTGTCGTCTGTTTTGCCAAACTATGCCGCCGCCCGAAAGTCAAAAGCCGGTGACGGTTGCCCCAAACGACACTCCGCGCCGTCCACTTTCGATCGTGGACGGCGCGGAGCACGCGCGTCGATTGCGGATCACGGGAGCGAGACGGCGCGATCGACGGAGAGCTCTTGCAGCAGGTTCGTCCGCGACAAGCGCCTCGTTACATCTTCCGCCCGATCACATCTTCGGGAGCAGAACCTTGTCGATGACGTGGATGACGCCGTTGGACTGTTCGACATCGGCGATGGTCACATTGGCGACATTGCCGTTCTCGTCGGTGACGGTGACCTTGCCACCGTCGGCCTTCAGCGACAGCTCGCAGCCGCCGACCGTCTTGACCTTGTGCGTGCCGCCATCGGCCTCGGCCATGGACATCACATCCGCCGCCATCGCCTTGGCGCCGATCACATGGCAGGTCAGGATCTTGACGAGCTTGTCCTTGTTCTCGGGCTTGAGCAGCGTCTCGACCGTGCCGGCCGGCAGCGCGGCGAAGGCTTCGTTGGTCGGCGCGAAGACGGTGAACGGACCGGCGCCCTGCAAGGTCTCGACAAGACCGGCCGCCTTGACGGCGGCGACCAGCGTCGTGTGATCCTTCGAATTGACGGCATTGTCGACGATGGTCTTGTTGGCAAACATGGCGGCGCCGCCGACCATCGGGTTTTCAGCATAAGCAGCCGTGGCAAGCGCGGAAACAGCGATCGTACCGGCGAGCAAAAGGGTGGCGAATCTACGCATTGTATCAAAACTCCTTGGGTTTCTCTTCCCATTTTTGGGGACGCAAGGAGATACGGAACACAGATGCGTGAGTTTCAGAATATTTCGCGGATTTTTGATTTATTTTCACTGTGGATGTATTTTCTGCCTTGGCAATTCGCCGGCTACCGGTCCATTTAGACATATGGAACGGAGATAGACTGAGCCTGTTCTATCCAGGCGCCGCCGGTGCGAAGGCTCGATCAGATGCCCTTCAAATCGCCCGCGGCAACCACCGGCCCGGTGGGCTGCCCGGTCGGCGAACCGCCGGTGGGTTCGAGGCTGACGGCCAGCACGGCGCCCTGCGCGAGTTTCCGCTGCGTGGTGGGCGAGACGCCAATATGCGCCGTCGCACCGGCCGGGATGACGCCCATCGAGATCGGCGCGTTCTTGCCCTCGATCATCCAGAGTTCGAAGTCCTTGCCGGCGGCGAGCGCGCCGGAAACATGCGAAAGGCTGACTTCATGCCGTTCGGAATCATAGACGGCGAGATATTTGACGTCACTGCCGTCGGCGGCCAGCGAAGCGACGAGTCGCGCCTGCGGCTGTTCAGCCGGCCGGTTGACATAGGGGACGGCGACGTAAAGCGCCAGCGCGGCAACAGCCGCCACCGCAAGGCCGCGCCAGAAGGCGAGGCTGGACCACAGGCTTGCGCGCGGCTCGGCAGGCGTGGTGGCGGCGGATGAAAACAACCGGCGGTCGATCGCCGGCTTCACCGAAGCCGGCGGCTCGATTTCAAGATAGGCCGCGCCCAGCGGCGACAGGCGAACTTCCCAGCCGTCGACCAGCCGCGCGAAATCGGTCTCGGCGTCGATGCGCCTGGAGGCTATCTGCCGCTCTTCGACCGGCAGCACGCCAAGAACGTATTCGGCGGCGAACAGCTCGTCGCCTCCACGTTCCGGTCCGTTGTCCTCTGCCAGCGTCATCTTTCCAGACATTCCCTGAGTTTCATCAGGCTGCGGCGCAGCCAGGTGCGCATCGTGTTCAACGGCACGCCATGGCGTTCCGCCAGTTCGGCATAGCTTTCGCCCTTGAGATAGGCGCCCCGGACGGCCGCCGCCCGGTCTTTCTCCAACTCATCGAGACAATGATGGATCCGCTCGGTCTCGTCGCCCGCCACCACCATCGCTTCAGGTCCCGGCGCCGGATCGGCCACGTCGAGCGCGGCATCGATATCGGCGGCGGGCTTGCGCCTCGCTCGGATGCGATCGATCGCATGATTGCGCGCGATTGCCACCAGCCAGGAGATCGGGCTCAGATCGGAGACAGCAAAGCGATCCGCCTTCGTCCATATCTTGACGAAGACTTCCTGCAGCGCTTCTTCAGCATCTCCCCGGTCGTTCAATACACGAAGGCATACGCCGAAAAGTTTCGCACTGGTGTGCCGGTAAAGCAGATCGAACGCTGCCCGATCTCTCATCGATGTCCGGACGATCAGCTTGGTAATGTCCTGCGGCGTCATGCGCGCCAAATTAGGCAATTGCGCTGTATTTGCAACGCCGGAAATATGCTGTGCACCTAAAGTTCGGCGTCCGCACACCTGCCCCGAGACAGTGTCCCGGTTTGAAGTCAAAAGCTGGCAATCGCGTTTGAGGCGCTTCCCCCGACATGCTACGCTTCAGCCGAAGCAAGGGAGATTTGTCATGGGATTGGTGCTCGCCAAACCTGAGGATGTCGCCACTGCCTTTGCCGATGCCTGGAATAGACACGATATGAACGACTTCGCGGCGTTGTTCGCCGACGACGCCAATTTCGTCAATGTCGTGGGCATGTGGTGGAAGAACCGCACCGAGATCGAAAGGGCGCACCGCGCAACTCATGAAACCATGTTTCGTGACAGCCGATTGAAGGGTGTTGTCTCGTCAGTTGTTGAATTGTCTTCCGGCATTGCATCGGTGCACTATTCATGGATCCTGACCGGCGCATCCGCTCCGGACGGCTCATCCGCCGGAAAACGAGAAGGCATTCTGCTTCTGGTTTTGAAGGAAGAACAGTCGGGCTGGCGGATAAAGATTGCCCAAAACACCGACATTGTTCCGGGGGCGATTGCGCCCCCTTCCAACGCCGGGAGATAGCCGTTTAAAAGTCGCCGCCAAACTCCAAACTGAGACACTATCAGCCTGGATTGCCAAGGGAATTGCCGCTGACTAGCTTGGCAGCAATGGGGGAGCGCACATGTCGGTCGAACGAATCCTTTGGGAAGAAGACGCAACCGGTCTTGCCGGTCTGGTGCGCAGGGGCGAACTATCGGCGATCGAGTTGACCGAAGCGGCGATCGCCCGTGCCGAGGCCACCCGCCCCGAAATCAATGCCACGGCCGAGCCGCTCTACGAGGCGGCACGGACCCGGGCAAAGAGCATCGACCGTTCGCTGCCGCTGGCTGGGGTCCCCTTCGCCATCAAGGATCTCGGTATCGCCATCAAGGGCGTGCCCTCGCATGGCGGCAGCCGCATTCCGGCCTGGGTGCCCGATTTCAACTCGGTGATGACCGAACGCTATCTCGCCGCCGGGCTGATTCCGATCGTCACCTCGACGTCACCCGAGCACGGGCTGCGGCTGATGACGGAATCCAAGGCCTTTGGCGTCACCCGCAATCCCTGGAATACCGGCCACACCACCGGCGGCTCGTCGGGCGGTTCGGCAGCCCTGGTTGCCGCCGGCGTCGTGCCGGTGGCGCATGCGTCGGATGGCGGCGGCTCGATCCGCGTGCCTTCTGCCTGCAGCGGCCTTGTCGGCCTCAAGACCTCGCGCGGCCGTGTCCCGTTGTCCCCACTGGTGAGCGAAAGCTGGTACGGCATGGTCGTCGATCACGCCGTCACTCGCTCGGTGCGCGACTGCGCGCTGCTGCTCGACCTCACCCATGGTCCCGATACGCTCGCGCCTTATGCCGCGCGCCCGCCAAAAAGCTCGTTCGCCGCTGCTGCCGCGCGGGATCCCGGCAAGCTCACGCTGGCGGTGTACCGCAAGTCGCCGCTGGGCTTGCCAATTTCGGCCGAGACGCTGAAGGCGCTCGACATTGCCGTGGCACTCGCCCGCGAGGGCGGCCATTCGGTCGAGGACATCGATCTGCCTTTTATCGGCCGCGATTTCTTCGCCGATTTCTGCACAACGGTCGCCTCCGCCGTCGCCGGCTCGTTGCGGGGTGAAGCGCTGCGCGTCGGCCGCTCGGTGACGGGCGACATCGAGCGCGCCACGCGCGTGCTTGGCCGGTTGGGCGAGATGATCTCGGCCGGCGAAACCTATGCCGGCCTGCAGCGCCTGCATGCCACCTCGAGGCAACTGATCACGGAGACCGCGCGCTATGACGCGGTTCTGATGCCTGTTATCGCGCACCCGCCGCTCGCCTGCGGCGCCATGGATCCGAAAGGCGCCGACGAACTGATCGAAAACCTGCTCGACAAGCTGCACCTCACCGCGCTGCTCAGGATCAAACCGCTGTTCGGCCAGTTGATGGACAAGAGCCTTTGGTTCACGCATTGGCCGGCGATCCACAATGTCAGCGGCCAGCCGTCGATCGCGCTCCCCGTCCATGTCACGGACGCCGGCCTGCCGCTCGGCATCCAGGCCGCCGGCCGGCCGGGCGATGAGGAAACGCTTTTGTCGCTCGCCGCGCAGATGGAGAAAATCTCGGGCTGGCTGACGCGGCGGGCGCCGCTGATGGTGCCGTCACAATGACGACACCGTGAACCGACTATGACAGCAATGCCATTTGCGGCTCGCGTCAATTCCGGCTAAGACGCCGCCGTCCTTACCTGATGCATGTCGCCCAAAAGTGCCCAGCGGTTTGGGACAACGACATGCATAAAACCAAATACCAGGGAACCACGCCAATGACGGACGTCGCCGCCACCGCCGAAATGCAGGCCGCCCTCTTGTCGCGCGCGCTGCCCTACATGCAGCGCTACGAGCACAAGACGGTCGTGGTGAAATATGGCGGCCATGCCATGGGCGATCTCGAACTCGGCAAGGCCTTCGCCCGCGACATCGCGCTGCTCAAGCAGTCCGGCGTCAACCCAATCGTCGTCCATGGCGGCGGACCGCAGATCGGCGCCATGCTGGCCAAGATGGGCATCGAATCCAAGTTCGAGGGCGGCTTGCGCGTCACCGACCAGAAGACGGTCGAGATCGTCGAGATGGTGCTGGCCGGGTCGATCAACAAGGAGATCGTCGCGCTGATCAACGCCGAGGGCGAATGGGCGATCGGCCTGTGCGGCAAGGACGGCAATATGGTGTTCGCCGAAAAGGCGCGCAAGACGATGATCGACCCCGATTCCAACATCGAGCGCGTGCTCGATCTCGGCTTCGTCGGCGAGCCGGTCGAGGTCGACCGCACGCTGCTCGACCTTCTGGCGCGCTCCGAAATGATCCCCGTGCTGGCGCCGGTCGCGCCCGGCCGCGACGGCCATACCTACAACATCAACGCCGACACTTTCGCCGGCGCCATCGCCGGCGCATGCAAGGCCTCGCGCCTGCTGTTCCTCACCGACGTGCCGGGCGTGCTCGACAAGGACAAGAAGCTGATCGACGAGTTAACGGTCGCCGAGGCCAAGGCGCTGATCAAGGACGGCACGGTTTCCGGCGGCATGATCCCCAAGGTCGAGACCTGCATCGAGGCGATCGAGCGTGGCGTCGAAGGCGTCGTCATCCTCAACGGCAAGACGCCGCATTCGGTGCTGCTCGAACTGTTCACCGAACACGGCGCCGGCACACTGATCGTGCCATAATGCTCTTGTCAGCCGGCTAATCTTCTGCCTGACGGGCCGCGATTTACGGCTGCGGGAAGCTCCGGCTTTGTACCTGGCCGCCGGACAACCATCGATTCCTCCTCGGTGTCCTGCGGTGCGCCCCAGAATTCGGCGAGCGTCGGGCCGCCTTTCACCCGGCGGTCGGTCACCAGAAAACTCCAGATCTCGCGGAACCAGACGCGGCGGCCCATCTGCGTGTACCAGCGCATCGAATGCCGCTGCTCGGGATCGGGGTGGAACAGGATGCGCGCCAGCGCCTTCGGCCTCGACTGCACGGCGAGCTCAATCAGCTTGACCGAGAAGAACAGCATCCACGGCTTCAGCCGGGTCATCTGCAGCACCTGGTGCTTGTAATCCCACAGGCGGGCATCCCTCTGGATGACCTTGCGATCCCGCGCGATGCGGAAAAACGGCGTCCAGCGATGCGGCGTCACATAGAGCGCCTGGATCTGGTCGGGGTCATAGGCGAGGAGCTGGCGAAAGCCGCGCCACAGATCGCGAAATCCCTCATCCTCGAAGCCGGCGACCCAGGTTGCCATGGACAGGATGCCGTGCTTCCGCAGCAGCCGTATCGCTTCACGATCGGACGAGGTACTGCCGCCCTTGCGGATCAATTGCAGCGTCTGCTCGTCGGTGTTTTCCATGCCGAGCAGCCAGCGGATGACACCGGCCTGGCGGTAGAGGTGCAGCATATCGGCATCGCGCACGATATCGTCGGCGCGGGTCGAGCCGACGATCAGCACCGACACGTTCTCGGCAATCAAGGCTTCGAGAAAGGCGCGCCATGCCTTTTTAGAAACCGTCGGATTTTCATCCGCCAGGTTGATCAGTTCGACGCCATGCTCGCGGTGCAGCCAGGCAATCTCCTTGGCGAACTTGACTGGGTCGCGATGCCGCCAGCGGGTCCAGAAGCCACGCTGGCCGCAATAGTTGCACAGATGCGGGCAGCCGCGCGAAAACTGCATGACCACCGCACGCTTGCCTCCCCAGTAGCTGTATCTGCGGTGGTCGATCAGCTCCCAGCCGACGCGGTAGGCGTCGAGGTCGGCGATAGTCATCGCCGCTTGCGTAGCGAAGGGACGGTCAAGATCGTCGCGGCAGGCGATGCCGGCAACGCTTGCCGGCGGCTGGCGCATCTCCAGCGCCTCGACCAGCGCCACCACGGTCGCCTCGCCCTCGCCGCGCACGATGAAGTCGAAGGCGTCGGTTGACGCCAGGATGTCGCGCCAGTGATAGGTGGGGAAGACGCCGCCATAGAGGATGATCGTCGCCGGCGCGCGCGCCTTGACCATCCCGGCGATCAACAAGGCGGTCGGATGTGCCGAGGTCGAGCCGGAATGGCCGATCAGAACGAAGTCGGGACAGTCCTTCAGGGCTTCCGCGACAACCGAGGCGAGCGGCATCGGCCCGAACTCGGCATCGACGAGCCGCACCTGATGACCGGCGTCGAGCAGCGGGCCGCCGATCGCCAGCAGACCAAGCGGCGGCAGGTGATCGTCCGGCACGCGGCTGCCGATGGCGGTGTGTGGCGGATTGATCAGGACGATTTTCATGGCGGACCTCCGGGAGGAATGGTCCGTGCATGCTGGTTGGAGAGCTGGTCGCCGAAAGGGCCGAGCTCAGCAGTTTGCTTGCAGTTTTTCCGCAGAAACGCGGATGCGCATCACCGCCTGAGATGGGCGAGCGGCACGTGGCCGGGTCCCTTGATGTTCTGCAGCACCAGTTGCGTGTGGACGTCGCGCACGCCGTCGAGCCGCATCAGCCGATGCATGACGAAGGCGTTGAGCTCGTCGACCGATGGCACCATGACATGCAGCAGGAAATCGTGGTCGCCGGTCATCGTCCAGCACGACGACACCTCATCCATGTGCTGAACGGCGGCAATGAAGCTCTCGGGCGAGCCGTCGCTGTGGCTGACGAGGCGCACCTGGATGAATACCTCGACCGTCAGGCCGACGGCGCGGCGGCTGATCACCGCGGCAAAACCCTTGATGATGCCGGCTTCCTGCAGCGCCTCGAAGCGCCGGGCGCAGGGCGTGGTGGAGAGGCCGACCTCCTGCGCCAGCTCGGAAACGGGTTTGCGGCCGTTGCGTTGCAGGACATCCAGCATCTTGATCTCGAAATCGTCGAATTGAGGCATTTTCACTCCTCCCACGTGAATTGTGAGTGAATAGTATCTCGAATGTGGCGGAGGAGCCACCATCAAAACCGAATTGCCTCGGCAGATCGGGTTAGTCTTGCGGCACGTCAACCATTGGTGCGAGGAGAAAACCCATGACGACGATGAGCGTTGCCGAATACGCCCGCGACTGCGCGGCGCAAGGGTTGCGCGGGGACTATTCGGTGTGCCGCGCGGATTTCACCGTGGCGCAGGCTTATGACTATTCGACCGAGGAGCAGGCGGTGTGGCGCACGCTGTGCGACCGCCAGACCAAGCTGACGCAAAAGCTCGCCCATCACTCCTATCTCGACGGCGTCGAGAAGCTCGGCCTGCTCGACCGCATCCCCGATTTCGAGGACGTCAGCACCAAACTGCGCAAGCTGACCGGCTGGGAAATCGTCGCCGTGCCGGGCCTCATCCCGGCCGCACCGTTCTTCGACCACCTCGCCAACCGCCGCTTCCCGGTCACCAACTGGCTGCGGACCAAGCAGGAACTCGACTACGTCGTCGAGCCGGACATGTTCCATGACTTCTTCGGCCATGTGCCGGTTCTCTCGCAGCCGGTGTTCGCCGATTTCATGCAGATGTATGGCAAGAAGGCCGGCGACATCATTGCGCTGGGCGGCGACGAGATGATCACCCGGCTCTACTGGTACACGGCCGAATATGGCCTGATGCAGGAGAACGGCCAGAAGCTGAAGGCGTTTGGCGCCGGTCTGATGTCGTCGTTCACCGAGTTGCAGTTTGCTGTCGAGAGCAAGGACGCCCACCATGTGCCGTTCGACCTGGAAACGGTGATGCGGACCGGCTACGAGATCGACAAGTTCCAGCGCGCCTATTTCGTGTTGCCGTCCTTCGACGCCTTGCGCGATGCCTTCCAGACGGCGGATTTCGAAGCGATCGTCTCGCGCCGCAAGAGCCAGCCGGCGCTCGACCCGGCGACGGTCTAAAACATAAAGCGCGTCGCATGAATCTGTCTCAACGCGACGCGCTTTGGACGCTTTGATCGCGCTGGGCTATTGCATGGCAGCGGGGTTCATCCACAGGAGCTCCCAGACGTTGCCGTCAGGGTCTTCGATGTGGCGGTTGAACATGAAGCCGAGATCCTGAGCGGGGTTGGGATCGGCGCGGCCGCCGGCCGCGACGCCCTTCTCGATCGTGGCATTGACCTCGTCCTTGCTGCTCGCGGTGAGTGCGATCAGCATCTGGCTGTCACGCCTGGCGTCGCCGATCTGGCGGGTTGTGAACTGGCAGTAATGCTGGTGCGTCAGCAACATCACCCCGATCGCGTCGGAAAACATGACCGAACTGGCCTGGTCGTTCGAGAACCGCGGATTGAGCGTGCCCCCGATCGCGAGATAGAAATTGGTCGCTGCCTGCAGATCCCGCACCGGCAGATTTATGAAGATCATCTTGGTCATCGGTCTAAGCCTTGCCTTCGTTGACAGGTACTAGTCAGTCCAGTACCGTTTCATGGGGCTACCACGAGAGAACGGTACCGTCTAGTACTGGTTAAGAGGGCGCCATGAAAATCGACGGTGAGACCAGATCGGCTCGCAAGGATCGTGAGATCATCCAGGCGGCCACAGCGGCGTTCACCAGCAAGGGATATGACGGGACCAGCATGGAGGAAATCGCCACCAAGGCGGGGGCCTCCAAGCAGACCGTCTACAAGCATTTCACCGACAAGGAGACGCTGTTTGGCGAAGTCGTTCTGTCAACCGCTACCCAGGTCAATGACATCATCGAGTCCGTGACGACGCTGCTTTCCGAGGCGAAATTCATGGAAGGCGGCCTGCAGCAGCTTGCCCGACGTCTGATAGCGGTTCTCATGGATGAAGAGTTGTTGAAGCTGCGGCGCTTGATCATCGCCAACGCGGATCGAATGCCGCAGCTTGGCCGCGCTTGGTACGAAAAGGGGTTTGAGCGCATGCTTGCCTCGACGGCGTCCTGCTTTCAAAAACTCACCAGTCGAGGACTGATACAAACAAGTGATCCCTATCTGGCAGCCAGCCATCTTTTTGGAATGCTTCTTTGGATCCCCATGAATGAAGCCATGTTCACGGGAGGCAACCGGCGCTCCAAGGCCGAACTGGAACGCCACGCGGATGCCTCGGTGGAGGCATTTCTGGCCGTCTACGGAGTCCAGCCGAACTAGTCGCGTCCCCTGCCCACGTTTGCAGGGGTCGAGGACACCACCATGTGCCTTTCGACCTGCAAACAGTGATGCGCACCGGCTACCAGATCGACAAGTTCCAGTGGAACGGCCGGCCGCCGGGACATTCCGCCATTCCTACAGAGCGTAGATGGTCCGGTTGAACTTCGTCTCCATCACCACGTGGGAAGCGGTTTTGACGACGCCGCTGATTTCATTCAGGGCATTCACCTCCCGGTTCAGCTTCTCAAGCGTCTCGGCGGCAAGGTGGATGATCAGATCCCATTCACCGGTTATGGCATAGACCGCCTGGATCGAGGGCATCGCCTTGATCCTTCTGGAGACGTCCGGATAACTCTTGTTGTTCAGGGAGGCGAGGGTGAAACAGTGGACGGCGTTCTGGGCCACCGTCTTGGCCAGCCGCACGGTATAGCCTTCGATGATGCCGCCGGCCTCCAGCTTCTGGATCCGCTCCTGCAGCGCTGTCCGCGACACGCCGAGCTGCCGTGCCAGTGACGCGACCGGCTCACGCGCGTTCTTCTGCATCAGCGCGAGCAACTGACGATCCTTCTCGGTCAATTCCACAAACAAAACCTCTCGCTCGATCCGCTAGTAACCACCGCGCGATCCTATCGGCTGAACAGCCCTCGCGACAATCCGCAATACTGGCAGCGGCGAACGGAACAAGGCCAACTATCCGGCACTTTGTCATCCCAAGGGACGCAATGACTGCGCGATCGCCAATATCCCGCATTTCGCCGGGTGGAACCCTTCTTTTTGCGACCTGACTGTCTGGAGTCACGAACGCCGGTCCGTCAGGAGGAATCAGCTTCGGCTGTGATGGGCAAAGTCCGAAACCGATCCGGTTGCACCTGCAGCTGAAGCGCTGAGGTTCGACGTCGGCCACTCAACCTATCAGTTCAACCACAAGGGAGGGATAACTTTGAAAAAACTGCTCAATTTGGCCGTTCTTGCCGCCGCGACATTCGCCATCACGACGGCAGCCATGGCCGGTGAAACCCTGGACCGCGTCACGTCGAAAAAGGCGATGGTCATCGCCACCAACGCGGCCTGGCCTCCACAGAGCTTTCTCAACGACAGCAACGAACTCGCCGGTTTCGACATCGATGTCTCGCGCGAGATCGGCAAGCGGCTTGGCGTCGAGGTCTCGTTCGAAACGCCCGACTGGGCGACGCTGACCGGCGGGCGCTGGCAGGGACGCTACGACCTTGGCGTCGGATCGGTCACGCCGACAAAAGCCCGCTCCAAGGTGATCGACTTTGTCGGCATCTATTATTACAGCCCCTACGTCTATGTCCTGCACAAGGACAGCGGCGCGAAGTCGGTCGCCGATCTCAACGGCAAGATCATCGGCGTCGAGACTGCCACCACCTCGGAGGATTTCATTCGCCGCAAGCTCGAAATCGACGCGCCTGGCCTGGCTCCCATCGAATACAAGCTCGAGCCGGGCGAGATCCGCACCTACGCGGATTCCATGCTTCCCTTCGATGACCTGCGGCTTGGCGACGGCGTGCGCCTGAATGCCGTGATCGCGCCGGAACAGACAGCGCAGAATGCCATCAAGAACGGCTATCCCGTAAAGATCCTGGAAGGCGAGTACGCCTTCCGCGAGCCGCTCGTCGTCATCGCCGAGAAGAAGGATCCTGAGTGGACCGCGAAGGTCGGCGGCATCATCACCGAGATGAAGACGGACGGCACGCTCGCCGCGCTGACCACGAAGTGGTACGGCAAGGACTACAGCGCCAAGTAAAGTCATTCCGCCGGCTGCCTCCTCGGCAGCCGGCGGGCGTCACCTCGCCTCATGAATGCCCTCACCGCAAAGTCGCCATGGCCTATCCGGACACCTATTACGCCCGCACCCTGACCGACCGGAAGACGCGGCCCCCGCTCAAAGGCGAGGCGCGATGTGACGTGGCCGTCGTCGGCGCCGGATTGGCCGGGCTGACGACAGCGCTGCAACTGGCGCGCGCCGGACTGCACGTCGTCGCGCTGGAAGCCCAGGTCGTTGGTTTCGGCGCTTCGGGACGCAATGGCGGCTTCGTCACACCCGGCTTCGCCACCGGCGGCGACACTATCGCCGCACGTGTCGGCGGGGAGGCAGCGCGCGACCTGCACCGGCTGTCGATCGAAGGCATGGACTTCGTGCGCGACACCATCGAGGCGCTCGGAATATCGGCCGCCCAGCCGCGTGCCGGCCTGCTCAGCGTCTTGCGCTACGACGGCGGCGATGCGCTGAAGGCCTATGCCGACCAGATGGCACGCGACCATGGTTACGAGCTTCAATATCTGCGCGGCGAAGATGTGCGCGCGGTGCTGAAGTCGGCTCGCTACCACCAGGGCCTGCGCGACCCGAACGCCTTTCACATCCATCCGCTCAACTATCTGCGTTGCCTGGCCGACGAGATCGAGCGGCTGGGCGGCAAGATCCATGAGAGTTCCGAGGTCGTGCAATGCGACCTGTCGGGACCGCAAAAGATGCTGCGCACGAGCCAGGGCACGCTTCGGGCGCCCCAGATCGTGCTCGCGACCGGCGGCTATACCGGCCCGGTGTTCGGCCAGCTCTACCGCGCCTTTCTGCCCATCGCGACCTATGTGATGGTTTCCGAGGCGGCTCCCCGCCTCATCGCGCAAGCCATCGCCACCACCGATGCCGTCGGCGACAACAGGCGGGCCGGCGACTATTATCGTCTGGTCGAGAGCGGCAATCGCCTTTTGTGGGGCGGGCGCATCACCACGCGCGCCGCTTCCGCCGACGCGCTGGCGCGCGAATTGCGCCGCGAAATGGTCGGCACCTACCCGCAGCTTGCCGGCCTCAAGACCGAATTGGCCTGGTCGGGGCTGATGTCCTATGCCCGGCATCTGATGCCCCAGATCGGGGAGCTCCAATCAGGCGTCTGGTACTGCACCGCTTTCGGTGGCCATGGTCTCAACACCACGGCGATTGCCGGAAAAGTAGTCGCCGAGGGCATTCTGGGCGCTTCGGACCGGTATCGGCAGTTCGCGCCATTCGGACTGAGCTGGGCCGGCGGCGCCGGTGGCCTGGCCGCCGCGCAGCTCACCTACTGGAAACTGCAGGCGCAGGACTGGTGGCGGGAACGCCGCGCCACCACCAAGGACAAGGTGACGGCATGATCGGCAGGCTGATGCTCTCCCATCCAGGGCTTGCCCGCCACGCGGCGGCCGCGCTTTTTCCCGCGCTGCTGGCCGCGGCCCTCTACGCCATGGGCATCAAGTCGAGCTGGATCGGCTCGGTGATGCCGCTTGCATCCGACTGGTTGCAGGCCAATCCAGCCTTGTCGCGCGCCCTCTCGGCCGTGTTGATCGCGCTCCTGGTTCTGGTGAACTGCAAGCTGCTGCTGCTCCTGCCCCGACGCCAGCAGATCGCCGGCGTCTGGATCGAGCTGTTCGCGCTGCTGATGCTGTTCTTCTATTCCTTCGACCTCTCCTTTGCCTTCATTGCCAGGAAGGTCGGCTTCCTGATCACCCAGGGCGTCACCACGACGCTTTACATTTCGGCGATCTCGATTCTCATCGCGACGACCATCGCGCTTGTCGGGGCCATCGCCAAACTGACCGGCAACGGCATCGTCTACGGGCTGGCCACCTTCTACACGTCGCTGTTTCGCGGCCTGCCATTGCTGATGCAGATCTACATCATCTATCTCGGCCTGCCGCAGGTCGGCTATGTGATCGGCGCGGTGCCGGCCGGCATCGTGGCCTTGTCGCTGTGTTATGGCGCCTACATGACCGAGATCTTCCGCGCCGGCATCGAAAGCATCCCGCGCGGCCAAAGCGAAGGCGCCACGGCGCTCGGCCTGAGCCCCGGCCAGACCATGGCGCTGGTCATCCTGCCGCAGGCCATGCGCGTCATCATCCCGCCGACCGGCAACCAGTTCATCGCCATGCTGAAGGATTCCTCGCTGGTGTCGGTCGTCGGCGTCTGGGAGATCATGTATCTCGCCCGCACGATGGGCCAGACGGAGTTCCGCCATATCGAGATGCTGATCACGGCCTCGATGATCTACTGGATCCTGTCGATCGCGCTGGAATTCGGCCAGGCCTATCTCGAACGGCGCTTCGGCCGATCGGACCGCTAGGTAGGTTTGACGCCTAAAATCAGCGCGGCTGCGATGCCTCGGCCTTCAGCCGCACAAGCTGGTCGCGCTGCAGGTCGAGCGCGGCGGTGACGAAGCGCCGAATGGTGGCAAGCTCGGCGTCGCCGCCGTGCTGGTGCGCATCGCCCTCTACGGCTTTTGAGCCTCTGCCGGCGCCATCCTTGGCGTCGGCAGAACGGGTGGTGATCCGAGCAGGGACGACGACTGCGCTCAGACCGTGACCACCTTGCTCAGGTGCTCACCCAGCCGGCAGGCGAGCGCGGTGATCGTCGTCGTTGGATTGGCTTGTCCCGACGTGCAAAAGACCGAAGAGCCGCCGACATAGAGATTGTCCATGCCATGCACCTTGCAGTTGGCGTCCACCACGCTCCTGGTGACGTCGGTGCCCATGCGCGTGCCGCCCATATGATGGTGGCCCGCCGTCTCTTCGTTGGTCGGATAATCGTCGCCCTTCGAGATCCAGTCGGCAATGCGCACCCGGCCCAGGTTCTTCTGGGCAAGCGTCGTGCCGAACAGCCTTAAGCCTTCGAGAAGGGTGCGGCGTTCCAGTTCCGATTTCTTCCAGTGCAGTTCGATGCGCGGCACGCCGGCATGGTCGACCTCGGTTTTCGACAGCTCGATCTGGTTCGAAGCCAGCGGCGCCTGTTCCCAGGCGACATAAAGCTGAGCGGCGCAACGCAGGTTCTGGTCGAGCTTGCCCGACACCCATTCCGCCATGTGCGGCGCCGTACAGGCAAGATCAGCGATCAGGCTCTTGACGCCCGGATAGGGAGTCTCGATCAGCCTGATGCCGAAATTCATGATCCTGAGCCGTTCCATCGCGGCAGCCATCGGCGAGAAGAAGGCCTCCTTGACGGCATCGACCTCGAACGCGCCGTCGTCGGCTAGGATGGCATTGCCGCCCTCGAAGGTCGGATGCTCCATCCAGTAGCGGCCAAGCGCCGTCGCGTTCGGCACGACGCCGCCGTTGGAGCGCCGGTTGGACCACAAAAGCAGCCGGGAATTCTCCAGTCCGCCGGTGCAGACGATGAAATAGTCGGCGCTGAACGAGCCGGCGTCCTGCCCGTTGGACCATAATCTGGCGCCGGTCACGCGTTTGCCATCTCCGGCAAGCTCGGTGGCGTAGGTGTTGAGCACGACGGCGATGTTTTTGCTCTGGTCGAGTTGGCCGCCGAACTTTTCTGCAAACCGGACCGCCGGGCTCTTGATCAGCTGCACCCAGCGAATGTCGTCCGAGATCGGCACATCTGGCCGGAAATCTGGAAGGTCGAGGATATCGCGCACTTCCGCAAGATAGGGTTCGATGTCGGCGCGCCGGATAGGCCAGCCGGTGTCCGGTCCCCAGGCTTTCGGCTCGAAATCCTGTTTGTCGAGCACGCGACACCAACCGGCCCAGTGATTGGAACTGCCGCCCATGAACCGCAACCGCGTGATATCGAGATCGAAGTAGGAATCGCCGACCGTCGTGCCGCGGTAGAAATCCTGCGACTCGTCGCTGAATTCCCGCGAGCCGGCTTCCAGCACCACGACCGGGATGCCGGCCGCGCCAAGTTTCCTGGCGATCGTGGTGCCGGCGGGGCCGGAACCAAGGACACAGACCTTTGGCGCGAAATTGGCGGCGCGATACGCCTCGTAGCTGTCGAAGATCATGCCAGGTCGCTCCGCTTCAGGATCCAGCCATTGACCTCGACGATCTCGTCGGGGTCGGCCCGGGATGAACCGCCATGGATGGCGTCGGCATCAGGCAGCTTGCGGAACAAGGACAGGGCAGGCAGGGCGATCAGCGCCTGCACGAGCGTGCGGCGCGGCATTTTTTTGATGAAGAAACTCATGACAGGCCTCTCGGCTGGGGCTTCGATGCGCGCATGACGTTCCCCGAACGGCACACGCATCGTCACGGAAGCCAGTATCGTGCCAAGCATGGCCTCAAGGCGGTAAAAAGCCTGACAAGCGGCACAACCGGATGCAAACAGGGTTAGAGATTTCTTAACCGGCCGGGTGTGCTGGCCAACCCGCTCATGCGGCTTCGGAAATGTCGGTATCGAGGATCGTCAGGTTGCGGCCCGCATGCTTGGCCTGGTAGAGGCGCCGGTCCGCAGCGCGCATCAGGTCCGATACGTTGACATCCTCGCCGCACACGGTGCCGCCGATGCTAACGGTCAACGGAATGGTTCGCTCATCGACGGGTCGGAAGCGGATCAGCTCGACCTCGCGACGGATCCGTTCGGCAACGCGCTTGGCCTCCTGTTCCGTGGCTCCGGTCAGAAACGCGCCGAACTCCTCGCCGCCGATCCGGCCGAGCACGTCGCCGCTGCGCACGCCGCGCTCGATGGCGCTGGCGATCAACAGCAGCGCGTCGTCCCCGGTCAGGTGACCGAAATTGTCATTGATCTTCTTGAAATGATCGGCGTCGATGATCAGCAGCGCGCCGCGGTCGGACTTGCGCCGGGAGCCGTCCAACGCGGCAAAGAAGCTTTCCCGGTTGAGCATGCCGGTCATGTCGTCGCGGCTCGCCTTTTCCGCCAGGCGGCGGTGCGCCGCGGCGAGTTGGGCATGGGCACGGGCCAATTCGCGATGGGCATTTTTCAACCTGTCGCTCTGCCAGAACGTGCCGGCGCATGCCGTCCAGGCAAGGACCAGCGGACAGACCGTCGACGTCAGCCAGATCGTGCGCGTGACCGGGAATCCCATCGCTGGGACTATGATCAATGTCAGCAGGAGCGAGGCAGCGACGGAGGCGAAGGCGATGGCGGCGGATTTGAGAATAATGCTATTCATCGCGGGCTCCCCACAGGACTTGTCTCTGTGCCAGCAAGCCCTGAAGGCCACCTTTCCGGGATGGCTAAAATTTGAATCGTGAGGCCATTCCGCCACTCTCGACGCGCATAAGTTGTGGATAAAGTCCCTTTCAGAATCCCTGTTTCATGCCATAAGGAGCGCATGACCACGCTTCCCGATCCCGCCCGCTTCGCCCATGTCACCGACTGGGTGTTCGACCTCGACAACACGCTCTACCCGCATCACTCGAATTTGTTCTCGCAGATCGACGTCAAGATGACCGCCTATGTCGGGGAACTGCTGGCGCTGCCGCGCGAGGAGGCGCGCAAGCTGCAGAAGGAGCTCTATCGCGAATACGGCACGACGCTGAACGGGCTGATGACGTGCCACGGCATCGATCCCGACGACTTTCTGGAGAAGGTCCATGACATCGACTATTCGTGGCTGGTGCCCGATCCTGTTCTCGGCACCGCCATCCGCCAGCTTCCCGGCCGCAAATTCATCTTCACCAATGGCGACCGCAGGCATGCCGAGCGCACCGCGCGCCAACTTGGCATCCTCGACCATTTCGACGACATTTTCGATATCGTCGCTGCCGGCCTCAATCCCAAGCCGGCGCGTCAGACCTATGAGAAGTTCGCCGAACTGCACGCCGTCACCGGCCACAATGCGGTGATGTTCGAGGACCTCGCCCGCAACCTGGCCGTGCCGAAGTCGCTGGGCATGACGACGGTTCTCGTGGTGCCGCGCAATTTCGAGCCGACCTTCTCGGAAATCTGGGAACGCGACCCGGCGCAGGAAGACGACGTCGACTACGTCACCGACGATCTCGCGGAATTTTTGACGGGAATAGTGAGTAGTGAGTAGTGAGTAGTGAGTAGTGAGTAGTGAGTAGTGAGTAGTGGAGGAGCACACCTTTCGCTCGCTCACTACTGACTAATCCCTACTCACTAATCCCTACTCACTAATTCCCATTGCCTACTCACTCACTCACTCCCTAGCTTGTAGAAGCGGCTGATGATGCCCCAGGCTTCGTCGGCTGTGTCGACGAAATCGATGATGTCCTGGTCGCCCGGGCTGATCGTGCCCTGCTCGGCGAGGAAGTCGAGGTCGATCGCCCGCTTCCAGAAGGACTTGCCGAACAGGATCACCGGCACGCGCTCCATGCGTCCGGTCTGGATCAGCGTCAGCGTCTCGAAGAACTCGTCCATCGTGCCGAAGCCGCCGGGAAACACCGCCACGGCCTTGGCGCGCATGACGAAGTGCATCTTGCGGATGGCGAAATAGTGGAAGTTGAAACAGAGCTCCGGCGTCACATAGGGGTTCGGCGCCTGCTCGTGCGGCAGCACGATGTTGAGCCCGATCGACGGCGCGCCGACATCATCGGCGCCGCGGTTTCCCGCTTCCATGACGCCCGGACCGCCACCGGTCACCACCACATATTCGCGATAATATGACGTGGCCGACTGCTGCGAGCAGAGGCGGGCGAATTTGCGCGCCTCCTCGTAATATTTGCTGTTTTCCTCAAGGTTCTTCTTCTGCATCTCGTTCTTGGCCGCCCAGGCCTCGCCGCCGGGCTCCGGCAGGCGCGCGCCGCCGAACAGGATCACGGTCGAACGAATGCCGCGCTCGGCGAGGATCATTTCCGGCTTCAGCAGTTCCAGTTGCAGCCTGACGGCGCGCAGCTCGCGCCGGGTCATGAAGTCGGGATCGTTCCAGGCCAGGCGGTAGGTCTCGGCCCGCGTTTGCGGCGTGTCCGGCACGCTTTTCGACCGCTCCAGATCCTCATCCGAGTGCGGCAGCGGCGTCCATCCCGCCTTTTCCATGGGAGTCATCGAATCCACCCGTCCATTCCTTTACTTGCGCCGTCCCATGACGCTGGCGCGATTGACCCCCATTCCACCTTAACATAGGGTCCGCGCGACTTTTAAACAGGTTAAGGCGCAGCCCTTAACAGCTTGGTAATGGAGCAAATTCATGTCGAAGCCCGATCTGGCGAGCCTCGAAAAGACCATCGACAGGGCCTTCGAGGAACGCGACGCCATTTCGACCGCGACCCGCGGCGAGGTGCGCGACGCCATCCAGTCGGCACTCGACCTGCTCGACCGCGGCACCGCCCGCGTCGCCGAGCGGCAGGCCGACGGCAAGTGGCATGTCAACCAGTGGCTGAAGAAGGCGGTGCTGCTCTCCTTCCGGCTCAATCCGATGGAGATCATCAAGGGCGGCCCCGGCGAGGCCGTGTGGTGGGACAAGGTGGCGTCCAAGTTCGACGGCTGGGGCGCCGTCGATTTCGAGAAGGCGGGCTTCCGCGCCGTGCCGTCGTCGATCGTGCGCCGTTCGGCCTATGTCGCGCCGGGCGCGGTTTTGATGCCGTCCTTCGTCAATGTCGGCGCCTATGTCGATAGCGGCACCATGGTCGATACCTGGGCCTCGGTCGGCTCCTGCGCCCAGATCGGCAAGAACGTCCACCTTTCGGGCGGCGTCGGCATCGGCGGCGTGCTGGAGCCGATGCAGGCCGGCCCCACCATCATCGAGGACAATTGCTTCATCGGGGCGCGTTCCGAAGTGGTCGAGGGCTGCATCGTGCGCGAAGGCTCCGTTCTGGGCATGGGCGTCTTCATCGGCCAGTCGACCAAGATCGTCGACCGCGCCACCGGCGAGATCTTCTATGGCGAGGTGCCGCCGAATTCCGTGGTCGTCGCCGGCTCGCTACCGGGCAAGGCATTTCCAAACAACGAGCCGGGCCCAGGTCTCTACTGCGCTGTCATCGTCAAGCGGGTCGACGCCAAGACCCGGTCCAAAACCTCGATCAACGAATTGCTGCGCGATTGATCTTTCCGCCGGGCAGGCGCACCTTCCGCCGGCGCGACAATCGGCCGCGCTGGCTCAACTGGAGGGGTGACATGGACTGGAAATATCTGCTCACAAGCTTTGATGGCCGTATCAACCGGGGCAAGTTCTGGGCTGGCATCGGCGTATTCATCGTTATCGGCGTTATTGCTTTCATTCTCGATGCGATCCTCGGCACGCGTGTCACCACGGCCAGCGGTGCCCAGATCGGCATCATCGGCATCCTCTTCGCGCTGGCATCGATCTATTTCGCGATTGCCCTCTATGCCAAACGCTGGCACGACCGCAACAAGTCGGGCTGGTGGACGCTGATTGGCTTCGTACCCGTCATCGGCGGCATCTGGCTGCTGGTCGAACTCGGCATTCTCGAAGGCACCAGGGGTGCCAATCAATATGGATCGGACCCGCTTGCCTGAAAGATCGGATCTCAACTGGCTTTTCTTCAAGACCTCGGGCCGCGTCAGCCGCGCGGCCTATTTTCTCGGCGGGTTGCTCGTCGCCATCATCCAGGCATTTCCGCTGTACCGCTTCACGCTGGTGCCGGAGGGTTCGGCCGAGAGCAACATGTGGTCGTTCATCTTCTTCATCGCCTTCATCGCCTCGCTGTGGTCGAACATCGCGCTGGCGGTGAAGCGGCTGCACGACCTCGACAAGCCGGGTATCGCCGCGCTGATCCTGTTCGTGCCGGTCGTCTCGATCGTCGCCTTCCTTGTGTTGTGCCTGTTTCCAGGGCAGCCTGGACCCAACCGTTATGGCCGGCGCACCAACGAGCCGGCAGAATCAAAGAAATAGAGCATGACGTCGTCGGAAAACCGCTTCACACTTTTCGGCATCATGCCCTAGGGGGCCGATCGGATCGCCATGCGCTACCGCACGCTTGATCCGAAACTGATCATCGAAACCGCCGAGCGGCTGGAAGGGCGTGTGGCCGACCGTTTTCCGGAGGCCGGGTTGCGCGGCGTTGCCGCCGAACTTGTGTCGCTGTCGCGCGATCTGGCCAAGGCCGCCAAGGCCCTGGAAGCGCCTATCTGGTGGCTGCGTGGCATCATCGTCGCCGCCGTCATCGCGGGCGCGCTGATCTTCCTGTTCGTCGGCACCATCCTGCCGCTCATTCACATCTCCCAGGCCGACGACGCGGTGCAGTCGGTGCAAGGCATCGAAGCCACGATCAACATGATCATCCTCGCCGTGCTCGGCTTCCTGGCCCTGATCCGCACCGAGGAGCGCATCAAGCGCAAGCAGGTGTTTCGCCAGTTGCACGGCCTCAGATCGCTGATCCATGTCATCGACATGCACCAGTTGACCAAGGATCCGGCGGCGCTGTCGGCCAGCTTCAAGCCGACGGCGCATTCGCCGGCCCGTCTCACCAATGCTGCGGATCTCGCGCGCTATCTCGACTATTGCTCCGAAATGCTGTCGATCACCGGCAAGATCGCGGCGCTGTTCGCCCAATCCGTCAATGACGCCGTCGTCATCGACGGCGTCAACGACATCGAGAACCTGGCGTCCAACCTGTCGCGCAAGATCTGGCAGAAGATCACGTTGATCGACGGCCGGCCGGCGGCGCCGCAACCTTGTCCGGCACCAGGCCCGGCGAGCCAAGCCGCTCGGCTTCCGCCGCGCGCACCAGCGCGCTGATAAGCTGGACCGTCGGCGCCGGCGTACCGGCTTTTTCAGCGAGCCGCAAAACAGCGCCCTGCAAGTCGTCGATCTCGGTCGACCGGCCACGCTGCAGATCGTCCCACATCGACGAGCGCGCCTCGAGATCGATCGCCAGCATGCGCCGGGCCAGGAGCTTGAACAGCCAGTCGGGCAACCTGAGCACCTTCGGCAGCAGCGTCGGGCGCAGGCCGGCGATCCGCGCCGGCTCGATGCCGGAGGCTTTCATCGCCAGCAAGGCCTCGTCGATCTGGCTGGCCAGGATCAGCCGCCAGCGCCGGTCAGCGAGTTCAGTTGCCAGCGGCAGGCCCGACAGCGCCACCAGCGCATTGTTCAGGTTCATCAGAAGCTTGCCCCACAGCACGGCCTTCATATCGCCACGCGTTTCGACAGCCAGGCCTTCGGTGTCGAGAAGGTCGGCAAGGCCGACATTGCCTTCTTCGACCATAACCTTGCCGTCGCTGGCGCGGTGGACGCGCAACGGCAGCTCTCCATCGGCTGATTGCACGACATTGAACGGCACCATGCCAGCCAGCACCGTTCGCGGGCCAAGCGCCGCGCGCAGCCTGTCGGCGTTGTCGACGCCGTTCTGCAGGCTCACCACCACGGCATCGGGACGGGCATGGGCCTTGATGAGTGCCGCCATTTCCCGCGTCGCGCCGCTCTTGACGGTGACCAGGATCACATCGGCCCCCGGCAAGGACGCGGCCGGATCGGCGGTGACGGCAAGCTCTGCCGGCTTGATCAGGCGATCGCGGCCCTCGAGGTCGCTGACGCGCAATCCGCCCTGCCGCAGAGCTGCCTCGATGCGCGGCCTGGCAAGCAGGACAACCCGCCGCCCGGCGAGCGCCAGGCAGCCGCCGGCATAACAGCCAATGCTGCCGGCGCCGGCAATGACGATCCTTTTTTCGCCGTTTGCCATCTCTTACTCCGCATCAGCCAGAACTATACGACATGAAAACCATAATGTCGGCGGTATCGTCGGCCATTGGCTTGGCCCTATGTCTGGCCGTGACAGGCCATTCGCTTTCGACTATCGGTTTTGCCATGACGCTGCCGACTGACCCCGCCGCAAACCTTGCCTCTCTCATCCGCTGTGCCTCGGTGACACCAGCCGAAGGCGGCGCGCTGAGCGCGCTGGAGGCGATGCTGAAGCCGCTCGGCTTCCTGGTCGATCGGCCGGTGTTCTCCGAAGACGGCACGCCCGACATCGAGAACCTCTATGCACGGCGCTCCGGCAATGGCCCGCATCTGATGTTCGCGGGTCATACCGACGTGGTGCCGGTCGGCGACGAAGCCGCCTGGACGCATCCGCCTTTCGCCGCCGACATCGCCAATGGCGAAATGTATGGCCGCGGCGCGGTCGACATGAAGGGCGGCATTGCCTGCTTCATCGCCGCGGTGGCGCGCCATGTCGAGGCAAATGGCGGCCCGAAGGGCTCGGTCTCGCTGCTGATCACCGGCGACGAGGAAGGGCCGGCCATCAACGGCACGGTCAAGCTGCTCGATTGGGCCGCGTCCAAAGGCGAGAAATGGGACGCGTCGATCGTCGGCGAGCCGACCAATCCGGACACGCTCGGCGACATGATCAAGATCGGCAGGCGGGGCTCGATGTCGGGTAGCGTTACCGTCAATGGCCGCCAGGGCCATGCCGCTTATCCGCAGCTTGCCGACAACCCGGTGCGCGGCCTGATGAGCCTGGTGGACGCCTTGCTGCATCCCGTCTTCGACAAGGGTACCAAGGATTTCCAGCCGACCAACATCGAGGTGACCTCCATCGATGTCGGCAACCCGGCCACCAACGTCATTCCCGCCAAGGCAACCGCCACCTTCAACATCCGCTTCAACGACAGCTGGACGGCCGAGACGGTCCAGGCGGAAATCCACAACCGCCTCGATCAGGCGGCTGGGCGGAAGAAATACCGGCCGGGCAAGAAGACGCCAGTCGACTATGAGCTGGTCTGGCGCGACCGGCCGAGCCATGTCTTCCTGACCCGCGACGACAGGCTGGTCGAGACGCTGAGCGGCTCGGTCAAGGCGGTGGTCGGCAAAAAGCCGGCGCTATCCACCTCCGGCGGCACATCGGATGCGCGCTTCATCAAGGATTATTGCCCGGTGGTCGAATTCGGCCTGGTCGGCAAGACCATGCACATGGTCGACGAGCGCGTGGCCATCGCCGATCTGGAAACGCTGACGCGGATCTACCAGCGCTTCATCGACGACTGGTTCGGACAGGGCTGATCAGCATGCTTTCGGCGGACGAAACCCAAGCTTCGCTGACCGGCGCCTGGCGGCTGATGCTCGGCAAGGCCGACGGCCTGCGCCTGCTCGACCTCACGGCCGACGGCTTCTGGAATTCGTTCTTCGCCATCATCGTCGCGGCACCGGCGCTGATCGTCGGCTGGGTCGGCATCGCCAACGAGATCGGCGATCCCGATGCCTTCGCCGGCCGCTTCAGCATGCTGGTGCGACTGGCGACAGTCGATATCGGCTCCTGGGTACTGCCGCTGGTGGCGCTCGCCTTGGTGGCGCGGCGCGCCGGCATTGGCGGGCGCTTCGTCCACTATGTCGTGGCCAGCAACTGGGCCTCGGCGATCACTGCCTGGCTGATGCTGCCTTCCGCGCTGATCAGGCTTTTCCTGTCCTCGGCAAGCCAGGTCTCGAGCCTTGTGTCGCTGCTGTTATTTTCCCTGTCGATGGTGCTGACCTGGCGCATGACCAACGCGACGATCGGCAGGGGCGCTGCCTTCGGCACCGCCGTTTTCGTCGGCATGTTCGTCGCTTCGCTGCTGGTGCTGTTCGGACTGCAGATGCTGCTTGGCATCTCCGTGCCGGACGATGTCGGGGGCCAGAGCCTTTCCGGGCTTTATCCCGGATAGAACCAGGGTTCTACCCGGGAGAACCAGGGTTCTACCCGGGATAATCGACGCCAATGAGAAAAAGCCCGTCGGGCGGCGCCACCTGGCCGCAGGCGGCGCGGTTTCGCGCCTCGAGCGCCGCCTTGAGGTCGTCCGATGTCCAGCCGCCGTCGCCGACCCGCTTCAGCGAGCCGACCATCGAGCGCACCTGGTTGTGCAGGAAGGATCGTGCCGATGCCCTCACCTCGATCAGGCCATCGCCCGCCCGGCTCACATCGAGCCGCTCCAATGTCCTGATCGGGCTGTTAGCCTGGCACTGCGTCGAGCGGAAGGTGGTGAAGTCGTGCCGGCCGAGCAGGAGCTTCGCCGCCTCGTGCATGGCGGCGGCATCGAGCCGCTTCGGCACCCACCACACCTTACCCTTGTCCAGCGCCGAGGGCGCCCGCCGGTTGAGGATGCGGTAGAGATAGTGCCGGCCGATGGCGGAGAAACGGGCATCGAAATCGTCCGGGACGATCGTGGCCTTCAGGATCACTATGCGCGCGCCGGCCGCCTGCAGGTGTGCATTGACGGCATCGCGCACCTTGTCGTCGGGCCACGCCTTGGCAAGGTCGACATGCGCCACCTGCGCGGTCGCGTGCACGCCGGCATCGGTGCGGCCGGCGGCGCGCAGCCGGACCGCCTCGCCGCAGAATTTCTCGATCGCCTGCTCGATCGCCTGCTGCACCGAAGGCTGGTCGGCCTGATGCTGCCAGCCGGCAAACAGGCTGCCGTCATATTCGATATCGAGGCGAAAACGCGGCATGCCGGTCGGCTATACGCCCCCGCCTAGGCGGCGAGAGCGGTGAAGGCGGAGGCGTAGACCAGCCTGCCGGATTCGGGAGCTTCGCCCCAGGCCAGCGCCTGCAGCGCCTCGCCCTGGTATTCGCTTTCGAACTTTTCTGCGCGGGCGTGGCTATAGCCGAAACGGCCGTAATAGGCCGGATCGCCCAGCACGACGGCCAGTGTCTCGCCGGCGTCCTTGAGCCGAATATGGGCCTCGCGGATCAACGCGCCGCCGATGCCGGAGCCGTGAAAGGACGGCTCCACCGCCAGCGGGGCAAGCGCCACGGCGGCAAAGCTCTTGCCACCGTTCTGCACGAACAGCCGCGAAAACAGGATATGGCCGACGGCCTGGCCGTCCTCTTCCGCCACCAGTTCGACGACGGCGTCACCGCCGGTCACCAACGCGTCGACCAGTCCGGCCTCCGCCTGCTGGCCGAAAGCGTGTTCCTCGACGAGGCGAATGGCCTCGCGGTCCCGCGGCGTCGCCGCGCGTATCGACATCATGCTCATGAGAATTTCAGTCCTTTTTCGATCTTGGCTCCGCGCAGGAATTCCGACGCGGCGGCGGGCTTTCCGCCCGCACGTTGAACTTCGACCAGCCTGACCGCGCCTTTTCCGCAGGCGACTGTCAGCCGGTCATCGAGAATTCCTCCCGACTCGCCCAAATCTTCCGAAGGCGACACGCCTTCGGATAGCGTCGAGCGAAGCAGTTTCAGCCGTTCCATACGGCCGCCAATTTCAATCTCGGACCAGGCGCCGGGAAACGGCGACAGGCCACGAATGTGATTGTGAACCTCGGCCGCGGGCCGTGTCCACTCCACGCGCGTCTCGGATTTATCGATTTTCCTGGCGTAAGTCACCCCTTCGGCCGCCTGCGCGGTAAATGCCAGGGTGTTCTGTTCCAGCCGCGCCAACGCTTCCACCATCAGGGCAGCGCCGACACTCATCAACCGATCATGCAGATCGCCGGCTGTCATATCGGGGCCGATGGCGCATTTTTCAACCAGTCCCACCGGGCCGGTATCCAGCCCCGCCTCCATGCGCATCACCATCATGCCGGTCTCGGTATCTCCAGCCATGATGGCGCGCTGGATCGGCGCGGCGCCACGCCAGCGCGGCAAAAGCGATGCGTGGCCGTTGACGCAGCCAAGCCGGGGTGCGTCAAGAATTGCCTTGGGCAACAGCAATCCATAGGCGACGACCACGGCGATATCGCCGCCGAGGTCGGCAAAAGCGGCCTGCTCGGCCTCGCTTTTCAACGATGCCGGCGTTCGCGCCTCGATGCCAAGCCGCCCGGCCTCGCGCTGCACCGGTGACGGCGTCAGTTCCAACCCGCGCCGGCCGGCGGCGCGCGGTGGCTGCGTGTAGACGGCTGAAATCTCGTGGCCAGCCTCGGCGATGGCGCGCAGCGTCGGCACCGAAAACTCCGGCGTGCCCATGAAGATGACGCGAAGGGGCATTGCCCTATCCCACCAGCTTGCCTGGCGCCTTGTCCCTGGCGAGCTTCTTGAACTTCTTCACCACCATGTCGCGCTTCAGCTTCGAGATGTGGTCGATGAACAGCACGCCGTTGAGGTGGTCGATTTCGTGCTGCAGGCAGGTTGCCATCAGCCCCTCGGCCTCGATCTCCTGCAGCTTGCCGTCACGGTCCAGATATTTGACCCTCACCGAAGCCGGGCGCTCGACCTCGGCATAGTAATCAGGGATCGACAGACAGCCTTCCTCGTAGACGGACCGCGCGTCGGCGCTTTCGAGAATTTCCGGGTTGATGAAGACGTGTGGCGCCGGGGTTTCGTCTTCCTTGGCGAGATCGATCACCAGCATGCGCAGAGGCTCGCCGACCTGGATTGCCGCCAACCCGATGCCGGGTGCGTCATACATGGTTGCCAGCATATCGTCGGCCAGTTTGCGTACCGGCGCGTCGACGCGCTCCACCGGCTTGGAGACCTGGCGCAGGATGGGATCGGGAAGAATGATAAGCGGCTTGATCGGCATGGCGTTTCACCTAAGACCTCAATAGAAAGGCGTCAACCGGTGCGCCTGCGCCTCGTTCACGTTTTGATCTGTGCCAGACCGCCGAATCGGCTATGCTGTCCACATGAATGATCTGCGCACCATCCTTTCGGAGCCCGCCGCACGGCTCGGCGCCTCGACTATCACGCTCGGCCACGTCTTGGCCGTCGCCACATTGCTGTTTCTCGGCTTGTTCGTGGCGCTCGTCATCGCGCTGTGGCGCTCGGCCAAGGCGCGCGCGGTCGCCGCAGCGGAAGCCGCCGACCATGCCCGCGACGCCGAGGCGCGGATGGCCGGCATTCTGCAATCCCAGGCCGAGATGCAGGGCCGCATGGGCGCCATCGCCGAAGTGTTCGGCGCCCGCCAAGCCGAATTGACGCAGTCGATCGGCCAGCGGCTCGACGCCATGACCGGCCGCATCGGCCAGACCATGACCGAGCAGACCAA
This sequence comes from Mesorhizobium sp. ESP6-5, assembly GCF_020164695.1. NCBI lineage: Bacteria > Pseudomonadati > Pseudomonadota > Alphaproteobacteria > Hyphomicrobiales > Phyllobacteriaceae > Mesorhizobium > Mesorhizobium sp. ESP6-5. The sequence goes on along the minus strand of NZ_JAIUGR010000004.1, from coordinate 356,806 downwards.
GTCCACGCATGAGAGCCTGGCGAAACTGCAGGAGCGGCTGGCGGTCATCGACACCGCGCAAGGCAACATCCAGTCGCTGGCCGGCCAGGTCGTGCAGCTGCAGGCGATCCTCTCCAACAAGCAGACGCGCGGCGCCTTCGGCCAGTCGCGCATGGAGGCGATCGTCGCCGACGGCCTGCCGCACGGCGCCTACGAATTCCAGGCGACGCTGTCGAACGGCAGCCGGCCGGACTGCCTGGTGAAAATGCCGAACGGCGCGCCGTCGCTTGCCATCGATGCCAAATTTCCCCTGGAAGCGTGGAATGCCATCCGGGCCGCCGATAACGCCGACCTGCAGAAGGTCGCGGCCCAGGCCTTCCGCCGCGATATCGAGGTCCATATCCGCGACATTTCGGAAAAATACCTGCTGCCGGGCGAAACCCAGGACACCGCCTTCATGTTCGTGCCGTCGGAATCGGTGTTCGCCGAAATCCACGAGAATTTCGAAGCGGTTGTCCAGAAGGCGCACCGTGCCCGCGTCATCATCGTCTCGCCTTCGCTCTTGATGCTGTCGATCCAGGTCATCCAGGCGATCCTCAAGGATGCGCGCATGCGCGAGCAGGCGCATCTGATCCAGGGCGAAGTCATCAGGCTGATGGAAGACGTCCAGCGTGTCGACGAGCGGGTGCGCAAATTGCAGGGCCATTTCGGCCAGTCGGCCAAGGACATCGAAGACATACTCGTCTCGACCTCGAAAGTGACCAAGCGTGGCCAGAAGATCGAGGCGCTGGAATTCGGAGAAGGCGAGCCCGACGCCCCGCACGGCGGCGCCCCTGCCAAGGTGGAGGCCGCACCGCGCGCTGCCGATTCAAAGACCGGGCAGCTGAGATTGAGGGTCGTCGAAGGCGACGACTGAACGCTACTGCTCTTCGACCGTCGTCATACCCTCGAATTCCGGAAGCCAGTGCAGCGCCGACCGGTGCCATTTCTGGTGTCTCGGGACCAGGTTCTGGCGCTGCCGCGAGGTCCCGGCCCTGATCCCATAGACCTTCGGACCGTCGCCGACCGATGTCGCATAGAGATGCGAGCCGCAGTCGGCACAAAAAGCCTGCGTTCGCTTGGCGCCGCTCGCCACGGTCTTGATGTAGATCTTCGGTTCGCCGCTGGTGATCCGGTAGTGATCCTCCGTCGCAGGAACGGTAACGCGAAATGCCGTACCGGTCAGTTGCTGGCAATCGGTACAATGGCAGATCGAGGTCTTCTCCGGGTCGACCTCCGCCTCGTAGGTGATGGCGCCACAATGGCAGCCGCCGTCGATCTTCATTGTCATTCCTCCAACTTCGATCGGCTGATTTTAGCGGCACGGAGACACGAGGCAACGGCGGGGCGCTGGTCCAGAGGCCAAACCGAAAAGTGGACCGCGGTGTCGCAAAGTTCGTACTCGAATCTATCCGGACGCGGATTCGATCAGCTTGCGCCGCTTTTCCCAGGTGCCTGACGTCTGCGGCTTGACGAACAGCCGCGTGATCTCAGGCATCTCCTTCTTCAACCGCGCCTCGATGCGCTCGACACAGGCCTCGATCTCCGGCGCCGACAAATGGTCCTCGAATTCGATGCTCAGGCCGGCAACGATTTCTTCCGGGCCCATATGCACCGTCAGCACACCGTTCGCCCGCTGCACCGCCGGATCCTGCTGGACGATCGCCAGCACCTTCCTCTGCACCTCGGGTGAGGCCGGCTCGCCGATGAGCAGGCCCTTGCTTTCACGCGCCAGGAAGATTGCGGTCGTGCCGAGGATGAGTGAGATGCCGATCGAGGCGGCGCCGTCGAGTTCGGGCATCTTGAAAATCTCCGCAGCCAATATGCCGGCAAAGGCGACGGCCAGGCCGAGAAGGGCTGCACTGTCTTCGAACAGCACCGTATAGACGCTCGGGTCCTTGCTCGATTGCACGGCTTGCAGCCAGCCCTGCTTGCCCTTCTGCTTGCGGAACTCCTTCAGCGCCACCAGCCAGGAGCTGCCTTCGAACAGAAAGGACAGGCCGAGAACGATGTAGTTCACTTTAGCGTTGGCGACCGGCTCCGGCGCCATGATGTGGATGATGCCCTCGTAGAACGACACGCCAGCGCCCAGCGCGAAGACCAGAAGGGCGACGATGAAGCTCCAGAAATAGAGTTCACGGCCATGGCCGAGCGGGTGCGAGCTGTCCGCGGGGCGTGCCGCCCGGTGCATGCCGTAGAGCAACAGGCCGCCATTGCCTGTATCGACCAGCGAATGCACGCCTTCCGACAGCATGGCCGAACTGCCGGTGAAAAAGGCGGCGGCGAATTTGGTCAACGCTATGGCGAGATTGCCGGCGAGCGCCGCGTAGATAACCGTTCTGGAGCCGCCGTGCCCAGCCATGCAGGTTTTATCCTCTTCGAGGCAGTGTAGCGGCTCTGCCGCGGAGTTGCACAGCCATCACAACGCGCCAATCGTCGGGTCGTTCAATGTGTTCGAAACCTGCTGACGGGAAGGCCGGCTATTCCTGGATCTCGTCGGTCCACACTTTGAAGCCCGCAAGCAACCCTGGCCCGAAGATATGGGTTAGCGGCACATCCGCCGCGTCGCGGCCGGAGGCGATCAGGATGCGGCCGATGCGTGGCGCGTTGTTGCGCGGATCGAAAGCGTGCCAGCGGCCGCCGAGATAAACCTCCATCCAGGCGCAGAAATCCATGCTCGCCCAAGGCTTCGGCATGCCGATGTCGCTGATGTAGCCTGTGCAGTAGCGCGTCGGGATATTGAGTGCCCGACAAAACGTGACGGCAAGATGCGCGAAATCGCGGCACACGCCGCTCCGTTCGCGCCAGGCTTCCGCGGCGGTGCGCGTCACCCGTGCGTTGCCGTAGTCGAAGACGATGTGGTTGTGGACGAAATCGCACACCGCCTGCACGCGCGGGATGCCTGATGGCATATGGCCGAACAGCCGCCATGCCTCGCTTGCCAAGAGGTCGCTTTCGCAAAACCGGCTGGGCAGCAGGAACAGCAGCGTTTCAGCCGGCAGGTCGCGCACCTCATGCTGCCACGCCATCAACTCGCCCATCTCGAACGTGCCGGAGTCGCGGATCACCGCATCCGTACCGAAAGTGAAACGCCCGGGCGGGGCGACGAGCCGGTTGCACCAGTTGCCGAAACTGTCGCGATAACTCTCAATCGGCACTGGCGGGTTGGAGGTCAGGAAATCCGGGCGCTCAAGATCGGAGGCGCGGGAATAGTGGACATTGAGCATTGAGATGAGCGGCGTTTCCTGCGGAAAGTCGAAGCTCATCTCGCAGCCGATATGGATCCGCATTGTCGTCCTGACGGGCCTGCCTGACGATCACCCGGCGGTGCACGGGTCGATGCTGCAGTGCGAAGACAAGCATGGCATGGACTGCCGGGGTTTACGAGCAATTTAGAAACCGGTTGAAAGCGGCCTGCCAGCGCCGGCAGCAGGCACTCGCCTCTTGCAGTCTGGCGTTTGTCTTGTTTCACTCCGTTTCCCGCAACTGGAGGAACGAATCATGGCTAAAGGTGCGATGAAGGCAGGCAAGGAAGCCCGCAAACCAAAGAAAGACGCCAAGAAGCCTGTAGCCGCTCCGGCCCTGAAGGCGCCGCCGGTCAAGGCGACGAGGATCAAGGAAAAGTAGATATCGCAGAGCGTGCATGGATTTCACCGGCGGCGTCCGACATGCCGCCGGCGAATTGTTGATTGGGCGTTCAGACACCCTATATCGACGATGCGGGGACGACCTCGCATTTCCCGAAATCCGGTTGGGACGGCCCGCCCATTGTTTGATTGAGCATCCGAAGACCTTTCGGCCGGATGTTCTGGATGGAGCGTTCCGATGCCATGGATTCTTCTGTTCTTCGCCGGTCTGTTCGAAATCGGCTGGGCGATCGGGCTCAAATACACCGACGGCTTCACCAGGCTTGTTCCGACCGTGCTCACGGTCGCGTCGATGATCGTCAGCTTGACCTTGCTTGGCCTGGCGCTGAAGACCCTGCCTGTCGGCACAGCCTATGCGGTGTGGACCGGTATCGGCACCGTCGGCACGGCGCTGCTCGGCGTCTGGCTGCTGGGCGAGCCCGCGACGGCGATCAGGCTCGGCTGCATCGCGTTGATCGTCAGCGGCATCATGGGGCTGAAATTCGCGGCCTGAATGGCCTGTCCACCGCTGACGCTATCGACCGAGCTGACATCCATGAATCGACATCCCTGAATGCAGGGAGGCTTCCCGTGGGCAACAGCGACAAACGCGAAAAAGGGCCGCGCCTTGGCGCGTCCCTCATTCATCATCCATCGAGGCGAGTGCGCTCTTAGCGACCCGTAAAGCCGGGCGGTGTCCTGCCGGTGCGCTGCTTGCGTGCAGCATAGCGTGCGTCGCGCTTTGCCTTGCGCTCGGCTTCATCGGCAAGCAAACGAGCAATACGCTCGTTCTCTTCAGCTTCCCGAAGCTTGGCATCCGCTTGCGCTGCCTCTTCGGCGGCAATGCGCGCAGCTTCGGCTGCTGCCTCACGCTCGGCTTTCTCAATCGCCTCGCGCGCCAGCTTTTCCTGCTTCAGCTTGGCCTTCTCGGCCTCGCGGATCTCACGAGCCGCAAGGATCGCCTTGCGTTCGGCCTGTCGTGCCAGCACCGCGGGATCGTCTGCTGCCGGCTTTGACTTGAAGCGCTCCAGAAGCGCCTTCTTTGCCTCGGTCGCGGCATTGCGCCGCTCGAAAATGTCTTTTTCCCTGTAGATAGCCAAGTCCACTTCCTTGAAGTCTATTCGCGACGCTTACATACGCGCGAAAACCGGGAGTTCAAGCGCCAAAACGGCATGCCAGCCATGAAATTCCGGGATGTTGCACCCGGGAGACGCATTTTCCGTCGAAATCGACATGCACTGTTCACCAGCCAGCCTCTGGCGGCGCGACGGACGCGTCGCTACCTCTGGTAGCATGATGCCGAAAAGGGTGAAGTGAAGCGGTTTTCGGACATCGGGTTCTATCTCTTCGATTTAGAGTCGGATTCAGATTTCAGGTCGGACAGAGCTGAAATCATCCGACCCTAGCGCAACAATCAACACACTGGGATGACATCCAAATGGAACTCGGTCTCTACACTTTTGCCGATGTGAGCCCTGTGCCGGGTCCCGGCGCCATCGGTCCGCATGAGCGGCTGCGCAACCTGATCGAGGAGATCGAACTTGCCGACCAGGTCGGGCTCGACGTCTTCGGCCTCGGCGAACACCACCGGCCGGACTATGCCGCCTCGGCACCGGTCGTGGCTTTGGCCGCGGCGGCGGAGCGTTCGAAGCGCATCAAGCTGACCAGTGCGGTGACGGTATTGTCCTCCGACGATCCGGTGCGCGTTTTCCAGCAGTTTTCCACGCTCGACCTTCTGTCGGGCGGCCGCGCCGAGATCATGGCTGGGCGAGGTTCGTTCATCGAATCCTTCCCGCTATTCGGCTACAACCTCGAAGACTATGACGAGCTGTTCGCCGAAAAGCTCGACCTGCTGCTGGCCATCCGCGATCAGGTGAAGGTTACCTGGTCGGGTAGGCTGCGCGCGCCGATCAACGATCGCGGCGTCTATCCCAGGCCCTTCCAGGACAGGCTGCCGGTCTGGATCGCCATTGGCGGAACGCCGCAATCGGCCGCTCGGGCGGGCGCGCTCGGCCTGCCGCTGGCGCTTGCCATCATCGGCGGCGAACCGGCGCGCTTCGCGCCGCTGTTCGACCTCTACCGTGAGGCCGCCAAGCGCGCCGGCGGCGATCCGACGGGGTTGGCGACCAGCATCAACGTGCATGGCTTCATCGCCGACACGACCGAGCAGGCGGCGGACGACTTCTACGGCCCCCAGGCCGAGGTGATGAACCGCATCGGCCGTGAGCGCGGCTGGGGTCCGACATCGCGCGCGCATTTCGACCAGTCGCGTGATCCCGACGGCGCGCTGTTCGTCGGCAATCCGGAGCAGGTGGCGGAAAAGATCGTGACCCAGCACAGGGTGTTCGGTAATGACCGCTTCCTGCTGCAGATGGCGATCGGCACCATGCCGCACGCCAAGATCATGAAGGCGATCGAGCTCTACGGCACCAAGGTGGCGCCGATCGTACGCAAGGAAACCGCGAAATCCGCGCCGACCGTGGCGGCGCCTGTCGCGTGAACTTAAGGAGGCCCGCGAGCCTCATTCCATGAGCCCTGGATGAGGATGCTTATCGCGTTGCCCGGTGTAGGGCCGCATCCATCATCGCGGCATGATGGATTTCGGTCGCCTCGTCGGCTGGGAATAGGCACTCGATGCGCAGTTCCTGGGCGGCGACGGTTTGGGGAGTGCCGACCGTGGTGACCATCGAAAAGTAGTCCAGGCGGCGACCGTCCTTGATGAAGCCAAGCGGAATGACCGGCATGAAGCCGATCGCCACCGGATTTTTCCAATCGCTGTTCACGTCCGGGTAGGCGAGCAGCGCCGCCAGCAACTCCCTGGTCTTTTCGTCGACGACGCGGCCGATGGATTCGCGATAGACCCGCTCAAACAGGCTCCGCGCCACGTCGGGCCAATTGGCGACGAACGGGCGCATGCCTTTGGGATCGAACATGAGGTGGAGCATGTTGCGCGGCCCTTCGCGCGCGGCCATGTCGAGGAAACAGCCGAAGAAGAGCGGTGCGGCTTCGTTGGTCATCAGCACATTCCAGTACCGGTCCATGACCAGCGCCGGATAGGGTTCATGCTGGCGCATGATGCGCGTCAGGGCATCGGTGACGCTCTTCATTTCCATGGAGTTCCAGGCGCCTTCCGAAAACATCGGCGCGTAGCCCGCCGCCAAAAGCAGGGCATTACGCTCGCGCAAAGGGACATCGAGCGCCCCCGCGATCGCCATCAAGGTCTCACGGCCGGGAACGCTGCGTCCGCTTTCGATGAAGCTGATCTGCCTTTGCGAAATGCCCGTCTCGAGGGATAGATCAAGCTGGCTTCTGCCACGCACATCGCGCCAGTAACGCAAGAGCGTGCCCAGGTCGGGTGTCATGGCCGTTCTGGAGTTGGTCTTCATGCCCGCTGTCCTCGCAGTCCCTCGAACGATACACGCGATGCAATCACGCAGCGACGGCGCATGGCACCAGAAGATCCATGCGCCGTCGATCGGGTCAGGCGGCAATCGCGGCGGCGGGAGACCATGCCTGCGGCTGGAAGCGCTCTTCGATCGGCGTGCCGGCCATGTTGGTGGTGGTTGCCGCCATGGTGGAGACGCCGACGCCGGTTACCACTTCCAGGATCTGGGCTTTCGAATAGCCCGCCGAAGCAAACGCATCGATGTCCGCGTCACTCACGTTTCCCTTGTTTTCGATCAGCGCCCTCGTCAGGGCCGAGAGTGCCGCATATTTTGGGTCCGTCGGCAACCTGCCATCCCGGATCGCCTTGACTTCGCTTTCCGCAATCCCATCCTCGATGGCGAATGTCGAATGCGCGGCGACGGTCCAGGGGCATTTGATGGTGACCGCGTTGGTCAGCAGCAGCACCTGCTTTTCGATCTCGTCGAAGCTTCCGCCGTGGAAACTGCCGAAGCTGCTGACGAAACCGTTGAGGAGAACCGGATTGTTGGCCATCGTCGCCATGACGTTCGGAAGAAAGCCAAACTTCTCCTCAAGCGCCTTCAACGCGGGCCTGGATTTCTCCGGCGCCGACTCGGTTGTTTGAAGGGTAAATCTTTGCATCGTGATGTCCTCTTTCAGGGGTGGGCGTAATCGTGCCGGCGACATCCTCGCCGCGCCGGCCTTGCGAGCCCTTGGGCTGCGAAGGCCTGCTCCCGTACTAGGCCCGCCGCCTGCCCGGACTCAATTACACGGCATGTAATCGTGGAACGCTCGCAGCCGAGCCGTCGGTTTGAGCTATATTGACGGCGCCGCCGCTCGAAGGCGGCCACGCCGTCAGTGCCGGCTAACGGAACCTTGAAGCCGCGCTGGCGTTTCCGTCTGCGGATTGCATCAGTTGTGATGTGCCCGCCGAGGGGATCGCGATGAAGGCCGAACCCACCGCTTTGGGCGCAGGCGTTGCCGAAGCCGAAGAATCGCGAGTGGCGGCGCGTGCCGATACGCGTCTCATGCGCTCGTTGCTCATCGGTATCTTCCTGTTCATGACCGTCTATGCGCTCTATTTCGCGCGCGCTTTTTTCATGCCGGTCATCCTAGCCTTCCTGCTGGCGCTGACGCTGACCCCAATCGTGCGGCTGCTGCGCAAGCGCGGCATTCCCGAAGTGGTTTCGGCGACGCTTCTGGTGCTTGTGTCGATCTTCGTCTTCGCAAGCGCCGGCTATGTGCTCAGTGGGCCTGTCATCGATCTCATCAACAACACATCGTCCATCGGCCAGCAGCTGACCGAGCGATTGGCGCAGTTGCGACGGCCGCTCGAGAGGATCATGGACATCGCGCACCAGATCGAAGGGCTGACCGAGACATCGCAGGAACCGGGTGTGCAAAAGGTCGCGGTAGCGCAGTCCGGCTTCTTCTCGTCGGCGGCGAGCAACATCCTGTCGGCTGGGACAAGCCTGACCATCATCTTCGTGCTGTCGCTGTTCCTGCTCGCCTCGGGCACGATGTTCTACGAGAAGATCATCCAGTCCTTCGCCAGCCTCACCGAAAAGAAGCGGGCGCTGCGCGTCGTCTACGACGTCGAGCGGGAAATCTCGCATTATCTGCTCACCGTCACCATCATCAACACTGGCCTCGGCACGGTCATCGGCCTCGGCCTGTGGGCGCTCGGCATGCCCAATCCCTTGGTCTGGGGCGCGGCGGCCGCCCTGCTCAATTTCCTACCCTATGTCGGGGCCATGATCACGCTTGTCCTGGTCACCGTCATCGCGCTCATCACCTTCGACACGATCGCCTATGCCCTGTTGGCGCCTGCCTTCCTTGTTTTGTGCGACATCATCGAAGGCCAGTTCGTGACGCCGATGGTGGTCGGGCGGCGGCTCGAGATCAACGCCGTGGCGATCTTCATCGCCATCGCGTTCTGGTCATGGCTGTGGGGCTTCGTCGGCGCCCTGATGGCGGTGCCGCTGCTGGTCGTCGTCAAGGTGTTCTGCGATCACTTCGAGAGCCTCAGCCATGTCGGCAATTTTCTCGCCGCCCAACACACGGCGGTCGTTGAGGACGAAGCCGACGAGCAGGACGCTGCGGCAGCCGGATAACCGGCGCACGGTTTGCGACGGCGGGATCGAATGCCTATATCCGGCCGATCAGTGCCCGGTGCCCTTCCCGATGAATGACGTTCCCTTCGACCTCGACGCCTATTTCGCCCGGATCGGCCATGCCGGTTCCGGACACGCTTCGCTCGACACGCTGAAGACGCTCCATTTCCTGCATCCGCAGGCGATCCCGTTCGAGAATATCGATCCGTTTCTGGGACGCCCGGTCGGATTGGATGTCGCCTCGCTGCAGGGCAAGATCGTCCTTGGTGGGCGTGGCGGCTATTGCTTCGAGCACAATCTCCTCTTCATGCACGCGCTGAAGGCGCTCGGCTTCAAGGTCGGCGGCCTTGCCGCGCGTGTGCTTTGGGGTCAGAGCGAGGACGCCATCACGGCGCGTAGCCACATGCTTTTGCGCGTCGAACTTGACGGCCACACCTATATCGCCGACGTCGGATTCGGCGGCCTGACGCTTACGGCGCCGCTGCTGCTGAAGCCCGGCCGGGAACAAAAAACGCCGCACGAGACATTTCGCATCGTCGAGGCCGGCGATCATTTCCGCCTGCAGGCCTTGATCGGCGGCGACTGGCGCTCGCTGTATCGCTTCGACCTGCAGCCGCACTATGAGGTCGACTATTCCGTCGCCAATTACTTCCTGTCGAACAACCCGGCATCGCATTTCCTCACTTCCGTCATAGCGGCCCGCGCCGCACCCGACCGGCGCTATGCGCTGCGCGGCGATCGCCTATCGATCCATCACGTCGATGGCCGCACCGAGCAGAAGCAGATCGCCACCGCCGCCGAACTTGCCGACACGCTGGAAGGCCAGCTCGGCATCACCATTCCCGACCGCAAGGCCTTCGACGCCCAGGTGCGCGAGAAGAAGATCGTGGAGACCAGTATATGACCGAACTTTCCGTTCTCGACCTGTCGCCGATCGTCGAAGGCAGCGATGCCTCGCAATCGCTCGCCAATTCGCTCGATCTCGCCCGCCACGCCGAGCGGCTTGGCTACAAGCGCTACTGGCTGGCCGAACATCACAATATGCCGGGGATCGCCAGCGCGGCCACATCGGTCGTCATCGCCCATGTCGCCGGCGGCACCAAAACCATTCGTGTCGGCGCCGGCGGCATCATGCTGCCCAACCATGCGCCGCTGGTGATCGCCGAGCAATTCGGCACGCTCGCCGCCCTGTTTCCCGGCCGCATCGACCTTGGCCTCGGTCGCGCTCCCGGCACCGACATGAACACGGCGCGCGCGCTGCGCCGCAATCTCGAGGCTGGCGCCGACAATTTCCCGCAGGATGTCGTAGAGCTGATGGGCTATTTCCTGCCGGCCGAGGAAGGCCAGCGTGTGCGCGCCGTGCCCGGCGAGGGCCAGACGGTGCCGATCTGGATTCTCGGGTCGAGCCTCTACGGCGCGCAGCTCGCCGCCATGCTCGGCCTGCCCTACGCCTTCGCCTCGCATTTCGCGCCGGCGGAACTCGATCATGCGCTGGACATCTACCGCTCGCGCTTCCAGCCGTCGGAGCAGCTCGAAAAGCCGCATGTCATGCTCGGCCTCAACGTCTTCGCGGCACCCACCGACGCAGAGGCGCGGCTGCTGTTTACCTCGCTGCAGCAGGCCTTCGTCAATCTGCGCACCGGCAGGCCCGGAAAATTGCCGCCCCCGGTCGAGAACTATGACCGGGATCTCGACCCGATGGCCAAGTCCATGCTCAGCCAGGCGCTGTCCTGCGCCGTCGTCGGCTCACCGGAAACAATCCGGCAAGGCATCGATGCGTTCGTGCGACGCACCGGCGCCGACGAGTTGATGGTCACGGCGCAGATATCAGACCACGCCGCTCGCGTGCGTTCCTTCGAGATTTTGGCCGAGGCGCATAGATCGTTGTCGCAAGCGGCCTGAAACAGGCGGCCTGGAGCTTTTGCCGACGTCGATGCTCTGCTAAGTGCGGGTATCCTTCGCCACAGCGAGCCTTGCCTTGCCCCATGATCTCGATAGACGCGAGCAGTTTGCCATCAACCTGGCGCGGCGCGGCGGCGAACTCGGCCTGAAATATTTCCGCGATCTCGACAGCCTGACCATCGAGAGCAAAGGCCATCAGGACCTGGTCTCGCAGGCCGACCGCGAGGTCGAGCTGTTCATCCGCGCGGCAATCGCCGCCGACTATCCGCAAGACGGCATTATCGGCGAAGAGCACGCCTCGGTCGCCGGCTCGACCGGCCATGCCTGGGTCATAGACCCCATCGACGGCACCGCCAATTTCGTACGCGGCATTCCGGCCTGGTGCGTGGTGATCGCCTGCGCAAGGGATGGCGAGACGATCGTCGGCGTCATCCACGAGCCGTCGACCGGCGAGACCTTCCATGGCAGGCTGGGCGGCGGCGCCTTCGTCAACGGCAAGCCGATCAAAACGAGCGCGGCCACCAGCCTGCAAGAGGGCTCGGTGGGCACCGGCTTCTCAAACCGGGCCGAAGCCGAGAACATCGCCGTGCTGATCAAGAAGATCCTGGCCGAGGGCGGCGTCTTCTTCCGCAACGCGTCAGGCGCGCTGATGCTTGCCTATGTCGCCTCGGGCCGGCTGCTTGGCTATGTGGAGGAACACATGAACCCTTGGGACTGCCTCGCCGGCATGCTGCTGATCGAGGAGGCCGGCGGCACTGTGCTGAAGGCGGATCCGAAGACAGTGCTGCAGAGAGGGACACAGATTATCACCGGCGGCAAAGGCGTCTTTTCGAAGCTGCAGGAACTGTGTTCCGGTGTCTTCACGCCCTGATCAAATCCCGAGAATTGCCCGAAAACCGCTTCACACTTTCGGCATGCTCAGGCGCTCACGCTCTGCACCACTGTCCCCAGCGGGCGGCATGAATTGCGGATCATCAAACGGCCCTTGAGGACGAGCTTGCGTGGCGGCGCGTCCCTGTTGCCAGCGAGACGGTCGAGCAGCAGATTCGCCGCCTGTTCGCCGATCGCCTGCACCGGCTGCGCCACCGTCGTCAGTTGCGGCTGGAACACGTCGGACCAGGGAAAATCGTCGAAGCAGGCTACCGAAATGTCCTCCGGACAGGACAGGCCGATGTCGCGGATCGCCTTCATCGTGCCGATCACCATCGGGTTGTTGGCCGAGAAGATGGCGCTTGGCCGCTCATGCAGCGACAGCAGCTGCATGGTCGCGTTGTAGCCGTCGATCTCGTGGAAATTGCCGGAACGAACCAGTTCCTCGGCCACCGGCAAGCCGGCGGCCTGGAGCGCCTCGCAATATCCGGTCATCCGGTCATGCATGGGTGAAATATCCGAGGTGCCGGTAATGTAGCCAATCCGCCGATGGCCGAGATTGATCAGATAGCTGATGGCATCGAACACCGCGCGCTGGTTGTCGAGAACCACGGCGTCGGTGTCCACACCCTCGCACAGACGGTCCAGCAACACGACCGGCACATTGGCGTCGACGACGATCCGCTCGAGGATCGCGCCGCCACCGACGCGGGCCACGATAAGCCCGTCGACCATGCGGTCGAGCAGCAGCCTGATCTGGTCGTCCTGGGTGTTCAAATCCTCGTCAGTGCAGCACAGCATGACGGCATAGCCGGCGCGGTCGAAGGCCTGCTGGATCACCGAAACGACGGCGGTGAAGAATGGGTTGGTGATGTGCGGGACGGTCAGGCCGATGGTGCGGGTCGTGCCCATCTTCAGGCTGCGGGCGATGGCGTTGCGCTTGTAGCCGATATCGCGGATTGCCTGTTCGATACGCTGGCTGAGTTCCGGGCTGACGGTCGCCGTACCATTGATCAGCGCCGACACGGTGGCGACCGAGACACGCGCGGCCTCCGCCACGTGAAGCATGGTGGGCGCGGTCGATTTGCGCTGTTTTTTTCGCCCTGACGCTGTCATTTTCGAAACGTTTCGTCCCCCCTCTGCCGCCAATACCTACGGAATCCTGTCTTTTTAAGCAAGAATCGAAATGCATCAAACTTCTGGCACCTGATATCGGCTTGACACTATCGAAACGTTTAGATTAGCGTTTGCCTGGAGTTGACGACGACGGAAGGGAGGCCGCCATTGTCATGCAAGAGAGCAGTTCCCCTTCTTCGACGCGCAATGCGGCATCGGATCGGCCGGACATCGTTCTGAGCGCCGAGCACATTTCCAAGAGTTTTGGCGGCATCGCCGCGCTCGTCGATGTCGGCTTCGAACTGCGACGCAGCGAGGTCCATGCGCTGATGGGCGAGAACGGCGCCGGCAAATCGACGCTGATGAAGATCCTCTCCGGCGTCTATACCGGCTATGAAGGCACGGTCAGCGTCGATGGCCGGCCGGTCGGCTTCGCCGGCGTGCGCGACGCCGAGGATGCCGGCATCGCCATCATCCACCAGGAACTCAACCTGGTGCCGGAACTCAGCGTCGCCGACAACATCTTTCTCGGCCGTGAAAAGCTGATCGCCGGGCTGATCGTCGACCGCAAGGCGAGCAGCCGCGCGGCAAGCGCCCTGCTGCAGCGGCTCGGCATCGAACTCGATCCGGACGCTCGCGTCGGCGCCTTGCGCGTCGGCGAACAGCAGCTGGTCGAGATCGCCAAGGCGCTGTCGATGTCGGCGCGCATCCTGATCATGGACGAGCCGACCTCGGCCTTGTCGCCGGCCGAATGCCAGCGGCTGTTCCGCATCATCGGCCAGCTTGCCGATAGCGGCGTCGCCATCGTCTACATTTCGCACCGCATCGACGAGGTGATGCATCTGGCCGGTCGCGTCACCGTCTTCCGTGACGGACGCCATGCGCTGACGCGGCCGATGGCCGAACTCGACGAAAACGCCATTATTTCGGCGATGGTCGGACGGGACCTGCTCGCATCCTCCCAAGGTGAGGGGGATCCCGGCGGCAGGACCGTGCTTTCGGTCAGCGACCTGTCGCTGTCGAAGCCCGACCGCCAGGGCTGGCGGCAGGTGGTCGGCGGCGTCAGCTTCGATCTGGCCGCCGGAGAAATCCTCGGCATTGGCGGGTTGCTGGGCTCAGGCCGCACAGAGATCATGGAAGCGATCTTCGGCTCGAGCAATGGCCGTGCCGGCGGCGAGATCCGGCTCGACGGCCAGCCGGTGGATATCCGCTCGCCGCGCGATGCAAGACGCCTTGGCATCGCGCTGGTGACCGAGGACCGCAAGACGCAAGGCCTGCACCTGCAGGCCTCGATATCGGACAATGTGGCGCTGCCGCTGGTCGGCGCGCTGGCGCGCTTCGGCATCCGCTCACTGGCCGGAGAGCAGGGGCTGGCGCGGCAGGCGGTCAAGGCGCTCGGCATACGCTGCCGCGACATCGACCAGCCTGCCGGCACGCTGTCGGGCGGCAACCAGCAGAAGGTCGTCATCGGCAAGTGGCTGGCGACCAGGCCGAGGGTGCTGTTGCTCGACGAGCCGACGCGCGGCATCGATGTCGGCGCCAAGCGCGAAATCTACGACCTTATCTTCCGGCTGGCGCGCGATGGCCTGGCCATCGCCGTCATCAGCTCCGAGCTGCCGGAATTGCTGCATCTTTCCGACCGCATCCTGGTGATGGCCGACGGCCGCCAGACAGGCATCCTTTCGCGCGACGCGGCGAGCGAGGAGGCCATCATGCGCCTCGCGGCACCGCGCCGGACCCTATCGAGACCCGCCGCATGACCGCACTGAAACTCCTGTCCCGCACCAAGCTCTACTGGGGCCTGATCGCCATCTTCCTTATCGGCGTGCTGGGCTCGCCGGTGAGTTCCAAGGGCAACAACATCTTTCTGTCCTACGGCAATCTGCTCGACGTGCTGCGCCAGGTATCGACCACCGGGCTGATCGCCACCGGCATGACCGCGGTGATCATCACCGGCGGCATCGACCTTTCCGTCGGTTCGCTGATGGCCATCTGCTCGGTGGTGTGCGCAATGCTGCTGACGGTTCCGGGCGTGACGCCCGGTGTCGTGCTCGGCGTGCCGACCGTCGCGCTGGTCGCGCTGTGCCTCGGCTTCGTCGTCACGCGCTTCATCTTCCTCAATGTGGAGAAGTCCCGCGCCGGCGCGGATGCCGCCGTTCGCGATGTCAGGCTGGACACCGTTCGCGGGCTGGTCACGCCGGCAACCGTCGGCGTCGTCCTGTGCTGTCTTTCGCTGTGGTACCTGTTGCCGCAGATCGAGCCCAAATTCGGCGTTCTCGGCGTGCTGCTGGTGGCGCCTTGCGTCGGCCTGCTGTTCGGCGCCATCAACGGTTTCATCATCGTTGGCGGGCGGCTGCAGCCGTTCATCGTCACGCTGGCGATGATGGTGACGGCGCTCGGCATCGCCCGGCTCACCGCCGGCCAGAACAATGCCGTGCTGCCGGTCTATACCGGTTCCAACGCAACCGCCGATTTCGAGCTGCTGCGCTCGCTGGTGTTCGGCGTCATCCCGATGCCCGGCCTGTTCTTCCTCGGCGCCATTGTCATCTATGGCGCGGTGCTGCGCTTCACGCCCTTCGGCCGCTATGTCTATGCGATCGGCGGCAACGAGGAGGCGGCCAGGCTCTCCGGCATCGCCGCCGGCCGCGTCAAGATCGCCACCTATGCCATATCAGGCCTGCTCGCCGGAATCGCCGCGGTCCTCTACGTGGCGCAGTACCGGCAAGGCAAGCCGGATGCCGGCGCCGGGCTGGAACTCGACGCCATCGCGGCCGTGGTCATCGGAGGCACCAGCCTGATGGGCGGACGCGGCAGCCTGACAGGCACCTTCTGCGGCGTGCTGATCTTCGGGCTGCTGTCCAATATATTGCAGCTCCACAACATCAATTCGAACCTTCAGCTGGTGCTGAAGGGGATGATCATCATCGGCACCGTGCTCGTGCAGGAGCGCAATGCTGGCGATCTCATGGCCTATCTGCGCCTGCCCGGGGCGGCGCACAAGGAAACGGCCGCCGCAAAACGGCCGTCGCAAGAGACACCGTCTCTCAATCTCGGAGGAAACAAGAAATGAAACGACGTGACATGCTGAAGCTTGCCGCACTCGGCGCGGCACTGCTGACCACCACGGCACTGCTCTCCACCGGCCATGCCTTCGCCCAGGACAAGAAGTGGAAAATCGGCTTTTCGCAGGTGACCACCATCGAGCCCTGGCGCGCCCAGTTCAACAAGGACATCATTGCCGAGGCCGCCAAGCATCCGGAGGTCGAGCTGATCATCACCGACGGCGAGGACAAGACGGAGAAACAGGTCGCCGACGTCGAGAACCTGATCCGCCAGGAAGTCGACGCGCTGCTGGTCTCGCCGAAAGAATCCGCCGGCCTGACCGGCGTCGTGCAGCAGGCGATCGACGCCAAGATCCCGGTCTTCGTGCTCGACCGCAATGTCGACACCAAGGACTACACGCAGTTCGTCGGCGGCGACAACAAGCTGATCGGCCGCGCGGCCGGCGAATACGCCGTCGAACTGCTCGGCGGCAAGGGCAAGGCAGCAGGCAATGTCGTCGAGATCTGGGGCGGCATGGGCACCCAGCCGGCGCATGACCGCCATGACGGCTTCCATGAATTCACCGACAAGGAACCGGGCATCAAATATTTGCTCGACCAGCAGTCGGGCGACTGGAAGCAGGACCAGGCCTACAATCTGATGGCCAACGCGCTG
The DNA here is from genome assembly GCF_020164695.1 of Mesorhizobium sp. ESP6-5. NCBI lineage: Bacteria > Pseudomonadati > Pseudomonadota > Alphaproteobacteria > Hyphomicrobiales > Phyllobacteriaceae > Mesorhizobium > Mesorhizobium sp. ESP6-5. The sequence goes on along the minus strand of NZ_JAIUGR010000004.1, from coordinate 340,038 downwards.
AAGACCAGCGAGAAGATCGATCTCGTCTACGGCCACAACGACCCGATGGCCTACGGTGCCTATCTGGCCGCCAAGGATGTCGGCCGCGAGAAGGACATCAAGTTCATCGGCATCGACGGCCTGCCCAACGAAGGCGTGCAGATGGTGAACAAGGGCGAGCTGACGGCGACCTTCACCTATGTCACCCCAGGCGCGGAAGGCTTGCGCCAGGCGATCAAGTTCCTCAACGGCGAGAAGGTGGAAAAGACCATCACCTTGCCGACGCAGAAGATCACCAAGGAAAACGCCGCCCAGGTGCTGAAGGACAACGGCCTGTGAGTGCTGTTGCCGGAGAAGGTGGCTCCGGTGTTTAGAACTCGGCCATAGCTCTCCTGCTTCTTGGTGGGACAGCTGTGGCCGGACCTTCCTCAGCCGCCTGATTCGATAACGGAAGCTTCATCACCTTGAATTAACCATCAGCGTGAAGGAGAATCTTCCTATGGCTGAGACTTCAATCGAATGGACCGACGCAACGTGGAATCCTGTGGCCGGCTGCACGATCCTGACCGCCGGCTGTAGGAACTGCTACGCGATGCGCATGGCGGCACGACTAGATGCCATGGGCATGAACAAGTACCAGGGTTTAACACGCAAGACGGGTGGTCGAGCGAAGTGGACCGGTAAGGTCATCACCGATCCGAAATCGCTGTCGATCCCCGCAACTTGGTCAAAACCACGCCGCGTCTTCGTGAATTCGATGTCCGATCTCTTTCATGTAGATGTGCCAGCCGATTTCATTCGGCAGGTATGGACTGTGATGGAAGAGACGCCGCGGCATACGTATCAGATTCTAACGAAGCGTCCGGAAGTCATGGCTAAGGTTCTAACACGGGGTGACTTTCCTGTTCTGCCGAATGTCTGGCTCGGAACCAGCGTTGAAGACCATCGAGTGCTGGATAGACTCGACGACCTTCGCCGAGTGCCAGCAGCAATCCGTTTTGTTTCTCTGGAGCCATTGATTGGATCTGTAGCCGGTGCCGATCTCGTCAATATTCATTGGGCGATTGTTGGCGGTGAAAGCGGGCCAGGGGCACGGTATATGGATCCTCGCTGGGTTGGCGAGATCGAAACAATGTGCCGACACGCGGGCACGGCATTCTTTTTCAAGCAGTGGGGAGGCAACAACAAGAAAGCCGCCGGCCGTATGCTCAACGGTCGTATCTACGATGAGATGCCGGCAGCTACCGCCTAGAAAAGGTTGCCTTGCCTCTGCTTGTTGGCAGCCACCTTCCAAAACGCTAGAGCGAGCTCATGCTTGGCGGCCAGCAGAAGCCAATATAGCGGCTGGTTGCCCGGCCCGGTTACTAGTTTGGGTTCCAAGGAGGGCCACACGCCTAGTCGTCCAACAAGCTCGGACCAATAACGCAGAATTGCCTGACGTGTTGCGCTGACGTTCCCCGCTTTGATGGTGTCACGCCAGCCAGGAATGAAGGCATCGAACACCGTTGAGTCGCCCGACGAATATTTGTCGAGGTTCCGCTGCAGGTCCATCTGGCTGACATGTACAAGCATGTCGACGTACCGAAGGCCTGACAGCGTCCTGATCATCTCAAAATTCAGTGTCTCCAGGTTGTATGGATCCAGGTACGCGAAGTTCAGGCTATGAGGGTTCACAACGCTGACGACCGTCTTGATGGTGGCCACAGCATTACCTGTGAAAGCTACGACTGGGGCGTTCAGCGCACGTAGCCGTTTCTCGCAAGCCTCAACCCGCTCGGCTTCGATGTCTCCGATATATACCGCAGAGAATGGCGTTTGGCCGTCTGCACTCTTCTTCCAGGCAGCAACAACTCCGCCATCGATGAACTCATTGGTGCCGCGAATCTTGCATCTGCCCGGTCCACAGAACGGATCAATCAGAGTTGCTCCGGCCTTTCCGTGATCGAGCCATTTCGATCGGACACCACGACTGATGTCGACATAACGACATAGATATTCGTGTTTGGTTTTGGCCCAGGCGCCGACCTCCTCTACAGGCGATCCATCGTCGCCTTGAATAAGTTGTCCCACCAGCACCCCCGTTTTGATCGATCCAACCATCTTTAGTGTCAATCGACAAGTGGCGAGCCAACCACATTCTCCGGAGGCGACCTCCTCTCCTATCGCTATATTACATAAAACCTTGCTAGCCGGGCCATCCTCGCGGCAGGATCGCCCTATGCCAGCTTCGCCAGCAGCTTCGTGAAGGTGGCGATCTCCTTGGCCGAGAGCGGCGCCAGTGTTTCCCTGGTGATCTCGTGGGCAAGCGGGATCAGCCGCTCGATCGCGTCGCGACCCTCGGCCGTCAGATTGACCAGCAGCCGCCTTTTGTCGACCTCATGCCGGGACAGCTCGACCAGGCCACGCGCCTTCAGCCGGTCGATGACGCCCTTCACCGTCGCGGCATCCATGGCGATCAACGTGCCAAGCTGGTTCTGCGAGGTCTCGCCGACATCGCGCAGCTTGGCCAGTGCGGCGAATTGCGGCGGCGTCAGATCGGCGATACGGGCGGCGAAGATCGAGACATGGCGCTGGTGCGCCTTGCGCAGGATGAAGCCGACCTGTTCCTGCAGGAGGTAGTCGTGATCGTCGGCCTCTTCGGTCTCGACCAGCTTGAGCAGGTTGTCCTCGCCGCTCACCGCAGCCCGTCCCAGGCTTTTATGTCATCCGCAGCGAGGCCACCCATGCGGTTGTGGATGCGCGGGCCACAGGTCATGGCGAGGCAGAACAGTATCTCGTCAGGACGCGGGCCGTCGCTGATGCCGACCTCCATGGCGTCGAAATGGCTGCGCACATAGGCGGCGTTGATGTGGCCGAGCGGTACGTCGAGCTTTGATCCGAAGGCGCCGACCTTTTTGGCCGAGGGCACGATCGCCTTGGCATCGCCCAGCCGCTCGCGCATCGCGTAACCGCCGGGTACATGCCACAACGCGCCGTGTTCCAGCTCGCCTGCGCTGCCGACAATGGCGCCCTTGCCGTAGCCGTCGATCTGTTTCACGTCGCCGCCGAGCGCCGCGATCAGCCGGTCGGCAAGAAGCAGGCCGAGCGGCTTCAGATCGTCCATGGCGCTCTGCAGCTCCTCGACATAGCGCCCGGCGAAAGGGTTCTTGACCACCGCCATGGCGGCGGCACGCCGGCGCGGCACGTCAGTGACAGGTCCACCGTCGTGAAAAATCTCTTCGCTCAGCACCGCGATCTTGCGGATCGGAAACTCAGGCATGGGCAACTTCCTCCGGTTCATGCTTGTTGGGCGGGCCGAGTGCAACGGAGCCACTGATGCGGGCCTCCCCGCCGAGAAACAGCGCCGATGCGGCAATCAGGCCGCGCCGGCGAAAATCTTCGGCGACGGCGAGGCCATTGTCCAGCGCCCGCGCCACCTCGCCAGAGGCGAGCGTGCCGACGCCTTGTGTCACCAGCCGTGCGCCAAGATCGCTGTCGGGCGACAGGTCGCTTGCGGGAGTGCGCCTGATGGCAGGATTGCCGGGCAGGTCGACGGCGTTGGCGATAAGCGTCGCCGCCGCATCTGCCTCGGCGCCGGTGCGCGCGAGCACGGTGACGGCATCGGCAATGCCAAGCGAGAAGGAGCGGCCACGCCAGCCGCTGGTTGCGACACCACGCACCCCATCTTGCGCGCGGATCGTGATCCGGTCGGCCATGCCGTTGCCGGTGCCGGCGACCGCCAAGTCAATCGACGTGGCCTTGTCGAGATGGAGGGCACTGTCGCCGCCATTGTTGACATAGGCGCGGTCCAGCTTGCGGCCGGCAAGCAGCGCGGCAAGCATTTCGTCGGCTACCGATCCGGCGACGGCGGCCATCGGCGTGATGAAGCATTCCGCCAGGGGCATGACGGCTGCTTCCATGCGGCGCGCCGTCGGGCCGGCGAAGGTTCGCGGCGCCAAGAAAAATGCCGGGAGGCGCAGTTCGGGAAGCTCCTCGACCAACTCGATCAGGATCGTCTGGAAGCGCGCGACGGCTTGGGCATAGGCGGCGCGACACTCGTCAGCCTCGCCAAAGGCCTCGACGATCAGGTCGATCGGCCCATGGTTGAGATGCAGCCGCTTGCCGTCCTGCAGCCAATGCGCTTGCGGGCCTTCCATCAGCCGGCCCCATCCGAGCCCGCGCGGCGCAACTGCACCAGCGGCGGCCATGGATTGCTGGCCGGGGCACCCGTGCCGCGCCGGGGATTGAGGTACTCGCCGCCCTTGGCGACAATATCCGCGACGCTGCGGATTTCGGTCTCGTAGCCGCCAAGCCTGACATAGTCGTCGCGGCGGAGCGTGAACTCGATCGGCGCCACGAGCGCCGGCGTCGGCACATAGCCGAAGGCGCCTGGCGGAACCCTGGTGACATCGACCATCAGCGTGATGCCGCCGCCCGGCCAGACGTAGACCGGCGCGCCGCCGACCGTCACATAGGTTTTCAGGCCCTGCACGGAACGGGTGAGATTGACCGGGTTTTCAGTGACGCCGGCACGCAGCGACCCGCCGGCGCCGCCGATGAACAGCACGGTGCACAAAGCCGGCTCGCAATTGTCCTCGATCAGGTTGACCGATTTTTGCAGCCGCTCCGGAAACGGTTTTTCGACCGGTTTCAAGTCGTCGTCGAGCTCGTAATAGGCGAACTGCTCGCCGGTGGTCGAAACCATCAGCAGCGACAGGCCCGGCCGCGCGCCCTTCTTGGCGTTCCATTCGCCGAGGATCGACAGCGGATCTGAAATGCTGGTGCCACCCCAGCCGAGGCCGGGCTCGGAGACCTTGAAATAGCGGCCCGGCGTCGAGCGGCGGCCGACGATCTTGATACCGGTATCCTGCCAGCCCAGCACCTTGCCGGCCTGGTGTTCGGAAACGACGCCGGTAATGTGGTCGTCGACCACCACCACCTCGTCGACCAGCCCGCGCCATTGCGTGGCGAACATGCCGATGGTGGCCGAACCGCAGCCGACGCGCATGCGATGTTCCTGCTTGCCGTCGATGACGGGCGGTTTGCCGGCTTCGACAATGACCGTTGCGCCGCCGTCGATGGTGAGTTCCACCGGTTTGCGGTTGCACAGGTTGAGCAGCGCGTCGCAGGTGGCGCGGCCTTCCGCCTTGGAGCCGCCGGTCAGATGATGCACGCCGCCCAGCGACAGCATCTGCGAGCCATATTCTCCCGTCGTGACATGGCCGATGGCTTCGCCCTCAGCCCGCACAACAGCTGTTTCGGGTCCGATATGACGGTCGGTATCGATCTTCACCTTGACGCCGCAATAGGAGAAGATGCCTTCGGTCACCACAGTGACGAGATCGACGCCTTCCACTTCCTGGCTGACGATGAAGGGAGCGGGCTTGTAGTCGGGATAGGTTGTGCCGGCGCCGATTGCCGTGACGAAGCGGCCGGTGTTGATGAGTTCGCCATCCCACTGCTCGCCCTCGGCGACAAAGGGCACCATGGCGGCCCCGGTCTCGGCCGCATGGTCGAGGATGGTCAGCGGGTCCATGCGCACGATGCGGCCCGCGATATTGCCATAGCGGTCGCAGGCGCCGGTGCGTCCGTCAGCGATGTAGCACATGACGGGACAGGCGTCGCAGCGGATCTTTTCCGCCACCAGCTTCTCGCCGGGATCATGGGTTTCGAAACGCTCGGCAAGCTCGCTCATGCGCGTGCCTCCTTCTCGCGGATGGCCGCCAGGATGCGGCTTGGCGTTGCCGGCACTTTGGTGACCAGCACGCCGGTGGCGTGACGAATGGCATTGAGGATCGCCGGCGCCGTGGGGATCAGCACGTGCTCGCCCAGGCCCTTGGCGCCGAACGGCCCTTCGGGATCGGGCACCTCGACAAGGATGGTCTCGATCGGCGGCACGTCGCCGATGGTCGGGATGAGATAGTCATGCAAATTCTCGGTGCGGCCGGGGATGTATTCTTCCATCAGCGCCATGCCGATGCCTTGCGCGATACCGCCCTCGATCTGGCCCTCGACCAGCAGCGGGTTGATCGCCTTGCCGACGTCATGCGCGGCGATGATCCTGATCAGCGTGACCGTGCCGAGCCTGAGGTCGACCTCAAGTTCGGCGATCTGCGCGCCATAGCCATAGACCGCATAGGGTTTGCCCTGGCCCTTGGCATCGAGCGGCAGCGTCGGCGGGTCGTATGTCTCCTCGGCGTGGAAGACGAAACCGTGCGCATCCACGTCGAGCGCGGCAACATCGATGCTTCGTGTCGCCTCGCCTTCGCGGATGACGATCGCCGGGCCATCCAGTTCAAGCGAAGCCTTGTCCGAGACATTGGCAAAGCGCAGGATCTTTTCGCGCAGGGCGCGTCCTGCCTTCTCGGCCGCCTTGCCGGTGACGAAGGTCTGGCGCGAGGCCGAGGTCTTGCCAGCATCGGGACTGATCGCCGTATCGGCGCTCTTCAGCCGGAATTTTTCCAGCGGCAGGCCGAGCGCGTCGGCGCAGATCTGCGTGATGACGGTGTTGGACCCTTGACCGATATCGACCGCGCCCTGGTGCAGGATGACCGCGCCGTCAGCCGCGATGCCGACCCGGATGGTCGACGGATTGGGCAGCGAGGTGTTGCCGCAGCCATACCAGCACGAAGCGACGCCGACGCCGCGTTTTCTGTCCAGGTTGGCGCTGTTGAAAGCGTCGGCATCGGCTGTCGCCCGCGCCCAATGCGGTCGCAACGCTTCGAGGCATTCGGCGATGCCAACTCCGGACTCCAGGACCTGGCCGGTAACCGTTTCGGATCCGTTCCGAAGGCAGTTCTTCAGCCGGAAATCGAGCCGATCGATACCGAGTTTGCCGGCGAGCTCGTCATAGAGCGTCTCTTGCATGATCGTCGCCTGCGGCACACCGAAGCCACGGAAGGCGCCGGCAATCGGCCCATTTGTGTGGATGGCGCGGCCCTCGGCGCGGTAATTCGGCGTGAAATAAGGACCGGAGGCATGCACCGGCACGCGGTTGGCGACCGTCGGCCCCCAGCTCGCATAGGCGCCGGTGTTGAAATCGCCTTCGAAGATCATACCGGTGACATGGCCCTCGGCATCCGCGCCGACGGAGGCCTTCATCCGCGCCGGATGGCGCTTGGTGGTCGACATCATGGATTCGTTGCGGGTGTAGGCGAGGGCCGCGGGCCGCCCGGTCTTCAGCGCGACAAGGCCGATCAGCGGCTGCAGGGAAACGTCGAGCTTGGAGCCAAAGCCACCGCCGGTCGCGGTCGGTACAATGCGCACTTTGTCGACGGCAAGGCCGAGCACTTTCGCCGTGTCGTCACGATCCATGTAAGGCGCCTGCGTACAGGCGACGACGACGAGCGTGTCGCCGTCGAGATATGCATAGCCGGCTTCCGGCTCGATATAGGCATGCTCGACATAGGAGGTGTCGATCGCATCGCTCGCGGTGAACGCCGCATCGGCAAGTGCCGACTCGGGATCGCCGCGTTCGACGAAGCCCTTGGTCAGCAAATTGGCCGGGCGGTTTTCATGGATCAACGCCGCACCTTCGGCCTGCGCATCGCCGGGCTGGAGAACATGCGGCAGTTCGATCCAGCGGACAGGGAAATCCGACAGATCGAGATCGAGGATCGCCTCGCGTTCGCCGGCGACCAGCGCGACAGCCTCGCCGCGAAGCCGGGCAAAGCCCTCGGCCAACGCCGGCTGGTCGGCGAACGGGCCGATAACGCCGAAACAGTTTTTTCCCGGGATATCGGCTGCCGTGAAAACGCCCGTGATACCGGGATGGCTGCTTGCCCAGCCATCGATGTCGCCGAAGGCGAAGCCGGCATGATGATGCGGCGAGCGGATCACCAGCACCGCAAGCGCATCGGCCGGAAAGGAATCGCCGCCGAATTTCTCGGCACCGGTCACCTTTGGCACACCGTCGAGCCTGACCGGCGACGCGCCGATGGCCTGGCCGGACCGAGGCAGACGGAAGTCCAGGCTCGCGGCCTGGAGGGAAGCCTCCATCACCGCGGTGATGATCTTGCGGTAGCCGGTGCAGCGGCAGAGGATGCCGCCCAACGCATCCTGCACCTCGGTCTCGGTCGGCCTGGGTTTCGTGTCCAGCAGCGCTGAAGCCGCGACCAGCAGCGCCGGCGTGCAGATGCCGCACTGCGCGGCGCCATGCGCCAGGAACGAGGCTTGCAGCGCCGACAGGCGCCCATTGGCGAGGCCCTCGACCGTCGTCACCATAGTGCCGGAAGCGGAGGCCGCCGACATCAGGCAGGCGCAGACGGGGTCGCCGTCGACCAGCACCGTGCAGGCGCCGCAGTCGCCGGCGTCGCAGCCGACCTTTGTGCCGGTCAGCCGCAATTCGTCACGCAGCACCGAGGACAGCCGGCGCAGCGGTGGCACGTTGACCGAGACGGCGGCGCCATTGACCGCGAAGGCGATATCGGCGCGTTCCATGCTCATGCGGCCACCTTGTCGTCCGTGAGCTTGCCCGCGGCCTCAAGGGCGGCGCGCGCAACGATCTCGCGCACCGCGTCGAGCCTGTATTCGGCGCTGCCACGCACATCGGCGATCGGCTGCAGCTCAGCCATCGGCGCCGACCGGACCGCGGCAACAAGCCCGGCGTCCAGGGGAAGCCCGAGCAGCGCCGCCTCGACACCGGCAAGCCGCCTCGCTACGGCGGAACACGAGCCGACGGCGACGGCCGCCTGCGCGACAGTGCCATTCTCGGCAACCAGACGCACCGCCACCATGGCAATGGAAATAACGAGATAGCGCCGCGCCCCGAGCTTGACGAAGGCCGATGTGCCGGCGGGTTTCGGCACGTGGATGGCCGTCAGCATCTCGCCAGGCCGCAAGGCCGTACGGCGGCTGCCGAGGATGAACGCCGACAAGGGCAGATGGCGCGTCGCCGTCGCCGAGCGCAGCTCGACCTCGGCATCAAGGACCAGCAGCCCCGGCACACCGTCGGCGGCCGGCGAGGCGTTGCAGAGATTGCCGGCGACCGAGGCGACGTTCTGGATTTGTGGTGAACCCACTTCCCGCGCGGCCTGTTTCAGCGCATCAAAGGCCGGCGGCAACGGATGGCGGATGATGTCGGTCCATGTCGTGCGCGCGCCGATGATCCAGTGGCTGCCGGTCTCGGCGATACCGCGCAGCGCTGTCAGGCCGTTGATGTCGAGGACATTGTCACGAAACGGTTTGCTGCCCTGCGCCGGATAGAAATCCGTACCGCCGGCAAGGATACGCCAAGCGCCCCCGCCAAGCAGCGCGAGCGCTTCGTCGACCGTGGTGGGTTTCGCGTAACGGATCACGCTTTCCTTCCCAATAAGGTGGGCCTTCCCAATAAGGTGGGGCTTCCCGATAAGGTGGGGCTTCCCGATAAAATGGGCTTTGCCCGAAACTGGCCCTCCCGAGGCGCTTGCCCAAGGAAAGTCTTTACCGGCTCCGACCGGTAAATTCATTCGTATGCAAATGATATCAAGACGGCGGAAATTGTCAAAGCCAGAGTTTGCGCCGGCATCCGTCCGGCTGGCATCGCCACGCATTTGTTATGCCGCTGGAGGTTGACGCGGGCCGCCATCTGGTCAAGTTTCTCCTCCAGTCGCGCCAGCGGCTTTTTCTTTCGCCGGGTGCCTCGTTCGGAGCCCGACCCCAGCCTGACAGGAAGGAAGCCCATGGCTGACGAAGCGCTCGTTGTCATCGACCTGCAGAACGACTTTTGCCCGGGCGGCGCGCTGGCCGTTGCCGGCGGCGACGAGATCGTGCCGCTGGTCAATGACATGATCCGGCGAACAGACCATGTCGTGCTGACACAGGACTGGCACCCCGCCGGCCATTCCAGCTTCGCCTCCAGCCATCCGGGGTCGCAGTCCTATTCGACGATCGAGATGCCCTATGGTCCGCAGACGCTGTGGCCGGACCATTGCATCCAGGGCAGTCTCGGCTCGGATTTCCATTCCGGACTTGCCTGGACCAAGGCCGAACTCCTCATCCGCAAAGGCTTTCGCTCCGCCATCGACAGCTATTCCGCCTTCTTCGAGAATGATCACGCGACGCCCACGGGGCTCGCCGGCTATCTGCGGGAGCGCGGCATCGACACACTGACCCTGGTCGGCCTGGCGACCGATTTCTGCGTCGCCTTCTCGGCGCTGGATGCGGTCAAACAAGGGTTTAGAACCACGGTCAGGCTCGATGCCTGCCGTGGCATCGATCTCAACGGATCCCTCGAGACAATGCTGGCGAAGATGCGCGATGCCGGCGTGACGCTCGAAGATCACACTTCGGGCTGACTCGTGGGGGGTAGAAGGGGATACTTGCCGATAGCGACCGGGGCGGGCGGCGCGATCATCGTCGCGATGCAGTTTCCAGCACAGGCCTTCGCGGCCGAAGAGCACGGCCTGCCTGGCGGCGCGATGTCGCTGTGGTGGGCCCTGCCATTTGCCGGGCTGCTGTTGTCGATAGCGACCGGTCCGCTGCTGTTCCACCATGTCTGGGAACACCACTACGGCAAGATCGCGGCCTTGTGGGCGGCGCTGGTTATCGTGCCGCTCGCGATTGCCTTCGGTGCTCCCGCGGCAACCGAGGCAGTGCTGCACGCGCTGCTGACGGAATACATGTCGTTCATTGTCCTGCTGTTTGCGCTCTACACGATTTCAGGCGGCATCCTGCTTGCCGGCAACATCCACGGCACACCGCTGGTCAATGCCGGGCTGCTGATCGTCGGGGCGCTGCTGGCCTCTGTGATCGGAACGACGGGCGCCTCGATGATCCTGATCAGGCCGATCCTGCGCGCCAACGACAACAGGCCTTTCAATGCCCATGTCGTCATCTTCTTCATTTTCCTGGTGTCCAACATTGGCGGTTCGCTGACGCCGCTCGGCGACCCCCCGCTGTTCGTCGGCTTCCTGCGCGGCGTCGATTTCTTCTGGACGACCACCAACCTCTACCGGGAGACGCTGTTCGTTGGCGTCGTCGTGCTGGCGGCGTTCCTGGCGATCGACCTCATCCTGCACCGGCGCGAGGCCGGCGCACCGAAGATCAAGGATCCGACACCCGATACGACGGTGCGCCTGCGCGGCCTGGCCAACCTCCCGCTGCTGGCCGGCGTGATCGGCGCCATCCTGCTGTCGGCGGCGTGGAAGCCGGGCGTGAGTTTTTCCGTGTTCGGCGTCGGTCTCGAACTGCAGAACCTGGTCCGCGACGCGATCATCCTCGCGCTGGCCCTGCTATCGCTTCCGCTCTCCTACAAGAGCCACCGAGAAGCGAACGGCTTCAACTGGGGTCCGATCGCGGAAGTGGCCAAACTGTTCGCCGGCATCTTCATCTGCATCGTCCCGGTCGTCGCCATTTTGAGGGCCGGCCACAACGGTGCGCTGGCGCCGCTGGTCGCGCTCGTCACCTCGGCGCAAGGCACGCCCAACGACCTCGCCTATTTCTGGCTGACCGGTGCATTGTCGTCCTTCCTCGACAATGCACCGACCTATCTGGTGTTTTTTGAGCTGGCGGGCGGCGATCCCCGCCACCTGATGACGGAGTTCGCCTCGACGCTTGCCGCGATCTCGGCCGGCGCCGTGTTCATGGGCGCCAACACCTATATCGGCAACGCACCCAACTTCATGGTCTATGCGATTGCCAGACATCGCGGCGTCAAGATGCCGGGCTTCTTTGGGTATATGCTGTGGTCCGGGCTGGTGCTGGTCCCGACCTTCTTGGTCGCGGGTTTTCTGTTTTTCGGTTGATCAACCCACGCCGACATAGCGCCGGACCGCCGAGGGGTCGACGCGCAGGGCCTCGACATCGACCGTCTCGCGGTTGCGGCCGTTTTCGATGAAGCAGACACGATCGGCGACCGACAGCACGGCATCGACCCGCTGTTCGACCAGGATGGTGGAGACATCCATCTCGCGCAGCTTCGACACCGTCTCGCGAATCCTGGCGATCATCGATGGCATCAACCCTTCGGTCGGTTCGTCGAGCAAAAGCACCTGCGGCTCAAGGCAAAGCGCGCGCGCCATGGCCAGCATCTGCTGCTCGCCGCCGGACAAGGTGCCCGAGCGCTGCCGTAGCCGCTGGCGCAGCAGCGGGAAGAGGTCGAGAACGTTCTCGCGCGTCGCCTTGCCCTTGCCGCGCGCCATCAGTCCGATCTCGATGTTTTCGGCCACCGTCATCTCGGCGAACAGCCGCCTGCCCTGCGGCACGTAGGCGACACCGGCCTTCGGCACTTCATGCGCCGGCAGGCCGGTCAATTCCTGCCCTGCGAGCCTGATCGAGCCGGCACGCGCGAGAACCAGGCCCATGATCGCCTTCAGCGTCGTCGTCTTGCCGGCGCCGTTGCGCCCGAACAGGCACAGCACCTCGCCCTTGTTCAGCACCAGGTCGAGCCCATAGAGCACCTGGACCGCGCCATAGAAGCAATCGAGCCCGGAAATCGTCAGCGCTTCGACCGTGCTCGCCTCCATCATGGCGCCGTTCCCAGATAGGCATCCTGAACCGCAGCGTTCTCGCGGATCGCCTCGGGCGTGCCCTCGGCCAGGATCCTGCCGGCGTTGAAGACGGTGATGCGATCGGCAAGCTGCATCACGACCGGCATGTTGTGCTCGATCAGCAGCACGGTGGCGTTCTTGGCGATGTTGCGCACGAGTTCGATGAAATTGTCGATCTCGCTGTCGGCCAGACCTTGCGTCGGCTCGTCGAGGATCAGCAGGCGCGGTTTCAGCGCCAGGCCCATCGCCACTTCGAGCAATCGTTGATGGCCGTACGACAATTGCCCGGCCGGCATATGGGCGCGGTCGGCCAGCCCTGTACGTTCAAGCGCAGAGATGACGCCGGCACGCAGCTCGCCCTTCGAGCGGCGATCGCTGAGCGTGAGCTGCACCGGCAGCGCGACATTGTCATAGACGCTGAGGTTGGCAAAAACGCTGGTGATCTGGAAGGTGTAGGCGATGCCCCGGCGGACCCTGGCATAGGTCGGCAGGCCGGTGATGTCGGCACCGTCGAAGACGATCGCTCCCGAAGACGGCTGGATGCGGCCGCTGATCAGACTGACGAAGGTTGTCTTGCCCGCCCCGTTGGGGCCGATGACGGCGCGGATCTCGCCCGGCATCAGGGTGAAATCGACATTGTCGACCGCATGCAGGCCGCCGAAGCTGCGCGACAGGCCCTTGGTGGTCAGCAGCGGCGTCATGGCAGCCATCCGAGCCAGCGCTGGCGGATGGTGCCGAGAATGCCTTTCGGGAAAAACAGCACCAGCAGAATGAGTGCCATGCCGACGATGAGCAGGTAGGCCGACGTGTAGCCGCTGGTGACGTCGATGACATAGTACATGAACAGCGTGCCGATCAGTGGTCCAAGCGTTGTGGCCGCACCGCCGAGCAGCACCCACAGCAGCGGCAGGATCGAATACTGTACCGAGGCGAAACTCGACCCGACATAGCCGAACAGCAGCGCGTAGGCGGCGCCGGACGCCGCGCAGATCGTGCCGGAGACGATAATGGCGGCAAGCTTGTTGGAGAAGGTGTCGTAGCCCAGCATCTTCGTGCGTTCCTCATTCTCCCGGATCGCGATCAGCACGCGACCGTATCTGGACCGGACGACGGCAAGCGTGATCAGCAGCACGAGCGAAAACAAGCCGAGCGCCGTCATGTAGCGTACGGTCGGGTTGGTGAGATCGAGCGAGGTGGCGCCGAGATTGAGAACACGTGCCGGCTGCGGCACGACCTGACCCTGATCGCCGCCGGTCCAGGTCGCGAAATAGAGGATGGCCAGATAAAACACCTGCGCGAACATCATGGTGACGATCATGAAGGCCACGCCCGTGGTGCGCAGCGCCAGGAGGCCGATCACCAGCGCCAACGCCGCGCCGCAGGCAATGCCGGCGAGGAACGCCAGCGGCACGCTCCAGCCGAGCTGGATGACGGCAAGGCCGGCGCCGTAAAGCCCGGCGCCAAAGAACATCGCGTGGCCGAGGCTGAGCAGGCCGACATAGCCGAACAGCATGTTGTAGCCCATGGCGAAGACCGCCAGCACCATGATGCGGGCGAGCAGGCCGTGATAATAGCCCGGCAAGAGGAAGCTCAGCATGAAGAGCATGGCAATCACGCCGAGATGCAGCGCATAGGCCTTTGCCGGCGAAGCTTCGCTCATCGCGATGTCGTCCCGAACAGGCCTTGCGGCCGGAACACCAGCACCATGGCGACCAGCAGCGTGGCGATGATCTTGGCCAGCGTCGGCGAGAAGAACATCGAGATGATGCCATCGGAGAGGCCGATCAGCACGGCGGCGACGACCGTGCCGCGCAACGAGCCGAGGCCGCCGATGATGACGACGATGAAAGACAAGAGCAGCGGATCCTGACCCATCAGGTAGTGCGCCTGGCTGATGGGCACGATCAGCACCGCAGCGATGGCCGCCAGCATGGCGCCGAGCGCGAAGACGCCGCCATAGACGCGGCCGACCGGGATGCCGAAGGCCTGCGCCGTCTCGCTGTCATACTGCGTGGCACGCATGACGAGGCCGATCGTGGTGCGCGTCAGCACCAGCCATGTCGCGATCAGCAGAAGAGCGGATGCGGCGATGATCGACAGCTTGTAGCCGGAATAGCCGAACCACGGCAGAAGGATGCGATAGCTGAACGGCGGCTCCACGGGCCGCGCTTCGGGGCCATAGAAGGTCAGCGCCAGCTGCTGGATGATGTAGAGCATGCCGATGGTGGCGACGATGGTGGCTTCCGGATTGTAGTTGAGCCGGCTCAGCACCAGCCGTTCGGCGACCAGCGCGATGGCGCCGACGATCAGCGGCGCGATCACCAGCGCCGCCAGGAAGCCAAGAGCCGGATGGCCGCCAATTGCCGATGTGATCGCCCAGGCAAGCACGGCGCCCAGCATGAAGAACTCGCCATGGGCGACGTTGACGACACGCATGACGCCGAACACCAGCGACAAGCCCAGGGCCGTCAACGCCAGCACGGCCGAGGTGACGAGGCCTTCAAGGGTTGCGAGGAGAAGGTGGGGTCCGAAGTGCATTTGTTATGCACCAACGGATGCGCGAGGCACCCCCCTCTGCCCTGCCGGGCATCTCCCCCGCAAGGGGGGAGATTGGATGTCCTCGCTGGTTTCGCCAATCATCAACGCGGGCAGATGGGCGCTGCCATACGAACTGCCGATCTCCCCCCTTGCGGGGGAGATGGCCGGCAGGCCAGAGGGGGGTGCCTTGGCGCTCACGCTTGCTAGATGGCCAAGTTCACAGCGCCTGCGTCGTGTAATCCCCTTCGGCCTCGTAAAGGCCATCCTCGATCTTGGTCTTGTGCACGACTTTCAGCTTGCCGCCCTCGACCTTGGAGATGTTCTGGATGCCAAAGCACTGGTGGATCTTGCCATTGAAGGTTTTTGGCCCCTGCGGATGCTCCGGGCCTTCGGCGAATTCCTTCAGCGCCTCGGTCGCCTCGACCAGCTTGGCGCGGTCTTCCGGCCCCTTGTAGCCGGCGTCTTCCATCGCCTTCTTGACGACGTAGAGCGTTTCCCAGCAGCCGAACATGTGCGCGGCGGTGGAGACATCCTTGGCGTCGCCGACGGCGGCGCCATTGTCGTCGATGCCGACAGCGGCCCGATAGGCCTTCTGCGCTTCGGTGTCGTCGGGCTGGGCGTAGCGCGGCGAGCCTTCCCAGAAATGGCTGCCGTCGAGGAATTCGAGGCCGGGGCTGTTGATGTCCACGGCTTCCAGCGAATCGATGAAGCCGAAGAGTTGCGGCCGGTTGGAACCGTAGAACTCGCCGAGTTCCTTGACGAAGGTGAGCACCGCCGGGCCGACCATGACGTGGTAGATCACCTCGGTTTCGGGCGGGATTTGCGGGAAGTATTTGGTGAAGGACGATTCCGTCGGTGGAATGGCGATCTGCGCGATCACCTCGGCGCCTTGCGCCTTCAGCGCCGGCGGCAGGTAGTCGCGATGGTCGTAGCCGAAGGCGAAATCGGGGAATATCTGCGTCACCTTCTTGCCGGCATTGGCCGCGATCCATGGCGCCATCGACTGGATCTGGCTCTTCACGTCGGTGATACCGGGCTGGAAGACATAGCGGTTGAGCTTGGTCGAGGCGACATGGTGAC
The DNA here is from genome assembly GCF_020164695.1 of Mesorhizobium sp. ESP6-5. Taxonomy (NCBI): domain Bacteria; kingdom Pseudomonadati; phylum Pseudomonadota; class Alphaproteobacteria; order Hyphomicrobiales; family Phyllobacteriaceae; genus Mesorhizobium; species Mesorhizobium sp. ESP6-5. The sequence goes on along the minus strand of NZ_JAIUGR010000004.1, from coordinate 323,995 downwards.
CTTCGCTGACGACGAAGTAGGGCATCTTGTTTTCGCCGGCGGCAGGCGCCGATCCGATCACGACATGCGAGAACAGCGTACCGAAGACGATGTCGGTCTTGTGCTGGGTGGCGAACTTGCCGACCACTTCGGCGCCCCGGCCGGGATCGGTGCCATCATCCTCGATGATCACCTCGACCTGGCGGCCATTGATGCCGCCGGCGGCATTGATCGCCTTGATCGCGGCGGCGGTCGTCTTCTCGTACCAGCGGCCATAGGCGGCGCCAATGCCGGTGCGGTGCGACTGGAAGCCGATCTTGATCGGCGCCGAACTCTGTGCCTGGGAGTAGCGGACGAAGCCGGGCGCCATGGCGAGGCCAGCGCTGGCGGCGAGGCCCTTCAGCGTGGTACGGCGGGTGAGTGCGGTTTTGGAGAGATCGAAAAATCCGTTCTTGTCAGTCACGTTCGTTCCCCTGTTTTTGTGTTTTGACCAACGATAAGGCGGCTCGAACATCCTCGGCAAGAGGATGCAAAATTGCATGTGTACAAACTAAATCACCAAAGGCTTGGCCTGGCAAGCGAGCTTTCCGTCGGGGCATGGCTCACAGTAGATGGCTTGTCTCATCCGACTGTCGGCGTGGCAAGCAGCCAGAGACCGAAAATGGTGTAAGCGATCATCAACACGGTGAGCGGAAACTGACTGAGCGCGGCGCGGGCAGGCTGGGGATGCAGGCGCCAGGCAAAGCCGTGCGCGACGAGGACAGCGAGCACATGGCCAAGGATGATGGCGCCCGCCTGGACATTCCACAGCCACCATGCCGATGCCGCACCGGCGACGATGCCGGCCTCGACCTGCATGTCGGCGGTGCCGAACAGGTTCCAGCCAAGCGCGAAGGGATCGGACAGGGAGGCCAGCGCATATTGGCCGTCGACCAGCAGCGCCGTCAGATAATGCGCGACATGGTAGGCGAGCGCGATCGGCACGATCGACCACACCAGCATGCCGGCTGCCTGGGCGAAAGGCTGGCCGCCGCGGGCAAGACACTGGCCGAGGACGACGGCAAGCAGGAACACCGCCGCGAGCAGCACGAAGGTCATAACGAGCCCAAGCGTGCCGCTGCCGATCACGGCCGTGCGGCCCGGAAATTCGAGCGGATTGATGCCGAACAGGCCGAGCCAGGAGAAGGTCTTCGACAGGCCGTCGAAGGAGACCGAGGACAAAGCGAGCAGCAGGAAGGCGATGCCGCTGGCGGGCAGCGGCTGGGCCCGGAGCAGTTTGGCGCCCGGCCAGCACAGCGCAAGTCGGCCTTTGTCGCCGCGCTCGATCGGCGCGAAGCGCGCCACCACCGAAAAGAAGATGCCGAGGAATTCACCGCTTCGACCCCATCTGTCGTAGCCGAACACCAGCATGGCCAGCAGGGTGAACAGCCAGTAGAGGCCGGCGGCGAAGGCCAGCCGCGCCGGATCGTCAGGAGCGGGATAGACGAGTTCGAACCAGGCGAAGGCAAAAAACAGCATGACAGCCGGCCAGCAGCCGAGCCATTGCGGAAGTTGCCTGACGCCGTCATCGCTTCCGCCGGTCAGCCGCGATAGCAGCCGCCACGGGCCGTACCAGGGGTTGAGCCACGACCAGAGATCGCCGAACACGCCTTGCAGCAGTGTCAGGCCGGCCCATAGCAGCGTCCACACCACCAGTGGCAGCGGGTTGGAGAGCGGGTCGCGGCTGCCGATGAAGCCGGCGGCGAGGAGAATTGCAAACCCGGCAAAGGATGCCAGGCTGATGGCGGCGCGGACGTTGTCGCCGAAGGCGAATAGCGGCAGGCGTCGGCGCCAGAAACGGTCGAGGGTGTCGGACGGCAGCAATGCCAAGACAAGGAAACTGGCGGCCACGGCGAAAGCGCCGCCGGCGAGATAATAGCCGGTAGGAAGGAGCAGGACGTGGCCGCGGTCGGAGGCGTGGGCGAAGGCGAGAGTGGGGGAGACGAGCCACAAGGCCGAGAACCACAAGGCAAACGGCAGACCGAGGCGTTCCACTGCGGAACTCGAACTGTTCAAGAGCCCGACCACCCTCAAACCTTGACCAGTTGCTCCACGCGATCCTTCTGCCCAAAAATCCTCAGATACCGCTCGATCTCCTTGAGATCGCCGGTCGCCTTGGCCGGGTTGTCGGAGAGCTTGACCGCCGGCCTTCCATTGGCCTCGGTGACCTTGCAGACCAGCGATATGGCGTCGAGGCTGTTGGTTTGCGTCGGCGCGCAGCCTTCGAAGTCGTTGGTCAGGTTGGTGCCCCAGCCGAAGGACATGCGCACCTTGCCCTTGAAGTGGCGGTACGTCTCCTCGATGGTCTCGACCTCGAGCCCGTCGGAGAAGATCAGCAGCTTCTGCTTGGGGTCCTTGCCCTTCTCGCGCCACCAGTCGATGATTTTTTCGCCACCTTCGATCGGCGGCGCGCTGTCGGGGCGGAAGCCGGTCCAGTCGGCGACCCAGTCCGGCGCGTCGCGCAGGAACGAGGCGGTGCCGAAAGCATCGGGCAGCACGATCAAGAGATTGCCGCCATAGTAGCGCTGCCAGTCCTGCAACACCTTGTAGGGGGTCTGCTTCAGCTCTTTTTCCGAATTGGCGAGGGCCGCGAACACCATCGGCAGTTCATGCGCGTTGGTGCCCAGCGCTTCGAGATCATTGTCCATGGCCAGCAGCACGTTGGAGGTGCCGGTGAAAGCTTCGCCGATGCCTTCCTTGAGCGCTTCGACGCACCAGCGCTGCCACAGGAAGGAATGGCGCCGGCGGGTACCGAAATCCGAGATGCGGATGCCGGGCAGCGCCTTCAGCCGTTCGGTCTTGGCCCACATCTTGGCCTTGGCGCGGGCATAGAGCACGTCGAGCGTAAAAGGCCCGAACGATCGCAGAGCGGCACGCGAACGCAATTCATTGATGATGGCGAGCGCGGGGATCTCCCAAAGCGTGGTGTACATCCAGGGGCCGGAGAAAGAGAGCTCGTACTGGCCGTCACGCTTGGAAAGCTCATAGTCGGGCAGCCGGAAGCCTTCCAGCCAGGCGAGGAATTCCGGCTCGAAAATCTGCTTGCGGCCGTAGAAATTGTTGCCGGCCAGCCAGATCATTTCCTTCTTGGAGAAGCGCAAGGTGCGGGCATGGTCGAGCTGTTCGCGCAGCTCGCCTTCATCGATCTCGTCGGCGAGGCGGACCGAAGTCGTCCGATTGATCAGCGAGAAGGTGGTGTCGACCTTGGGGTACATGCCCCAGATCATCTGCAGCATCAAAAGCTTGTAGAAGTCGGTGTCGAGCAGGCTGCGCACGATCGGGTCGAGCTTCCAGGTGTGGTTATAGACACGCCGCGCAATATCGGTCTTTGCCATGCTTGCTGCCGCCTTCGCTGCCTGCCACCCACAATCGCGACAGGCCTCATAGCATCGAATTGGCAAAAACGCTGCCCGCTTTCAGGCTGGCCCGACAAAAAGAAAGCCCTGCATGCGGCTATGTGGGTTTGCCGCCCATCACCTTGAGCGCGGGACGTTTGCGGCGGGTGACGAGGCGGCCCGCAACCGGGGCGTCGGCGCGGCCGTCATCCCCGGCCTTCTCGGCAAACAGCCAGTCGATGAACACCTGCACGATCGGCGTCCCCCGCATTTCGTTGCGGCAAACGACATAGAAATCGTCGACCGCCGGCACTGACAGACTGAACGGCGCGACCAGCATGCCCCTGGCCAGCAGGGCGCTTGCCGTCACCGAGTCGCCCAGCGCCACGCCATGGCCATGGACGGCGGCTTCCGCCGTCATGCGTGCATCGCCGAGATGATGGCGACGGCCGCGCTCCAGGTCCAGCGCGTCGGCGGCGGCCAGCCAGGTGTGCCACTCGCGGCCATCGTCGCCATGCAGCAAGACATGGTCGGCGAGGTCGCGAACATTGCGGATCGGCCGGTTGTTGATCAGCGTCGGGCTGACCACCGGGAACAGCTCCAGGCCCGACCATTTGCGCATCCAGCAATCGGCCCAGCTGCCATCGCCATAATGCACGCAGACATCGATATGCGGCGCCCGGATATCCCTGGGATCGTTGGAGGGAATGAGCTTCAGCTGGATGTCGGGATATTGCGCGGTGAAGCTGCCCAGCCTCGGCGTCATCCACAAGAGCAGCAACGCAGGCACGCAGGACACCGACAGCGCGCCGCTGCTTGCCGGCCGCGTCAGCCGTTGGGTGGCGGCGGCGATGCCGTCGAAGGCGACCGATACCGCCGGCAAAAGTTCGGCGCCATGCGGGGTCAGCTTGACCCGCTGGCCGACGCGCTCGAACAGCTTGACGCCAAGCGATTGCTCCAGCGCCTTGATCTGGTGGCTGACGGCGCCGTGCGTGACATTCAGTTCGTTCGCCGCCTTGGTCAGCGAGGCATGGCGGGCCGTGGCCTCGAAGGCGCGCAGCGGGTTGAGTGGTGGCAGGCGCTTGGCCATGGATGCTCGGCTTTACTGTGAGGTTTTCTCACAGGAAACACCCTAACAATATCAATTGCTTTTTCAAAGCGGCTGCCGGACACTTTGATCCGGAGCAACATCAAGACGTGAAATCTGCAGACTGCCAGCGGGACAACGGCCCGGCCGGATGACGGTCGGTTCGCCCGAAATCACCGCCGGCACCACTGCATCAGCCGAGGAGAAGCGGATATGGGATATGATCGCGGCAAGCTCGATGCGCTGCGTCGCAAATATGGCGAGAGCCATGGCGGCGAGATGTTCGACCCGAAATTCCGCAAGGTCGCCGACAAGATCTTTTCCAAGAGCGGCACGCGGCTGGCGCCCTATTCCGGCATCCCGACTTTCCTCACCGCGCCCTACCGCGAAATTGCAGCGGACAATCCGGACTTCGGCGACCTGCAGGTGGCGATAACAGGCGTGCCGATGGATCTCGGCGTCACCAACCGGCCGGGCTCGCGCTTCGGGCCGCGCGCCTTGCGAGCGATCGAGCGCATCGGCCCCTACAATCATGTGCTGGAATGCGCGCCGACGCATGAACTCAGGGTCGCCGACATCGGCGACGTTCCGTTCCAGAGCCGCTACCGGCTGGAGACCAGCCATGAGGATATCGAGCGGCGCATCAACCAGATCGTCGACGCCGGGGTCATCCCGTTGTCGGTCGGCGGCGACCACTCGATCACCCACCCGATCCTGAAGGCGGTCGGCAAGAAGGCGCCGGTCGGCCTGATCCACATCGACGCCCATTGCGACACCAGCGGCCTGTTCGACCTGACCAAATTCCACCATGGGGGCCCGTTCCGCAACGCGGTGCTGGACGGCGTGCTCGATCCGACGCGCACCATCCAGATCGGCATCCGCGGCTCGGCCGAATATTTGTGGGAATTCACCTACGAGTCCGGGATGACCGTGGTCCATGCCGAGGAAGTGACCGGTCTCGGCATTCCCGCCATCATCGAGAAGGCGCGCAGAATAGTCGGTGACGGCCCGACCTATGTGTCCTTCGACATCGACAGCGTCGATCCCGCCTTCGCACCGGGCACCGGCACGCCGGAAGTCGGCGGGCTGACGACGCGCGAAGTGCTCGAACTGCTGCGCGGCCTCAAGGGTCTCAACATTGTCGGTGGCGATGTCGTCGAGGTGGCGCCGCAATATGACGCCACCACCAACACGGCGCACGCCGGCGCGCAGGTGCTGTTCGAGATCCTGAGCCTGATGGTGTTCAGCCCGGCAGTATCAGGCAAGGGGGCCTGACAGAGAAAGGCGGCCGCCGCACTGGAGCCGGCGGCCGACCCAAACAATCAAAGCGTCCAGAAGGGGAATGACAATGACAATCCACCTCAAATCATCCATCGCCGCCGTGCTGCTCCTGGGGTTAGCCGGCTTCGCCACGCAAGCCGCCAATGCCGACGCGCTGGCCGACATCACCAAGGCCGGCACCATCAATGTCGGCGTCTTCGCCGACTTCCCGCCCTTCTCCTCGGCCAGTGCCGACATGAGCCTCAAGGGCTATGACATGGATGTGGCGCAGTACATCGCCGACACGCTCAAGGTGAAGCTCAACACCGTTGCCGTCACCGGCCAGAACCGCATCCCCTATTTGAACGACCATCGCGTCGACATCCTGATGAGCGTCGGCTACTCGAAAGAGCGCGAGCAGGTCATCGACTTCGCCGCTGCCTACGCGCCCTATTACATCGCGGTGATCGGTCCGGCGGCAATGCCAGTCAAAGGCAAGGAAGATCTCGGCGGCAAGTCGATCGCCGTCAATCGCGGCACGCTGGAAGACACCTCGCTCACCGAAGCAGCACCGGCCTCGGCGGACATCAAGCGTTTCGACAACTACAATTCAGTGATCCAGGCCTTCATCTCAGGCCAGACCCAGTTGATGGTCGTCGGCAACGATGTCGGCGCGCAGGTGCTGGCCAAGCAGGATGCGCTGAAGCCGGAGCAGAAGTTTCAGCTTCTGACCTCGCCTTCGCATATCGGCCTCAACAAGCATGAGGATGCCCTCAAGAAGGCGGTCAACGACGCCATTGCCAAGATGCTGGTCGACGGCAAGCTTGACGAAAGCTCGAAGGCCTGGCTGAAGACGCCGCTCAATCCCGACAACCTCAAGGATTGAGTTGCCGTGGCCTTCGGCTGGCTTCCAGGTGCCGTGGCCGACATCGCGCACGGCGCGGCGACGACGATCCTTTTGATCGCCGTCACCACGCTTGCGGGCACGCTGCTCAGCATCCTCGGTGCCGCCGGGCGGCGAAGCGGCCCCGCGCTGCTGCGCCGGGCCATCGGCTGGTATGTCGAGGTGATGCGCAACACGCCGTTCCTGGTGCAGCTGTTCTTCATCTTCTTCGGCCTGCCTAGCCTCGGCATCAGGCTCGATCCGATCCTGGCCGCCATGCTGGCGATGACGCTCAACATGGCCGCCTACACGATCGAGATCGTCGGCGCCGGCCTTGACGCGGTGCCGCACGGGCAGACGGAAGCGGCCCTGGCGCTTGGGCTGAGGCCGCGCCAGGTGTTCATCAAGATCGTGCTGCCGCAGGCGCTCAAGATCATCTATCCCGCGCTGACCAGCCAGATCGTCATCATGATGCTGGAATCAGCCGTGGTGTCGCAGATCGCGGTGCGCGAGCTCACCTATGAGGCCGACATGCTGCAGGCGCGCACTTTCCGTTCTTTCGAGACGTATTTCGTCGTCACGCTGGTCTATCTCTTGATGTCGATGGCCTTGCGGCGGCTGCTGGTTGCAGGCGGCCGCCGCGCGCTCGGAGCTGGCGTGTCATGATCGAATTCACCCTCTGGGACATCGTGCGCAACCTTCTGCTTGCCGCGCGCTGGACGGTGCTTTTGTCGCTGGCCGCCTTCGTCGGCGGCGCGCTGGTCGGAATGGCGGTGCTGTTCCTGAGGATCGCCAAGAATAAATGGAGCCGACGCTTCGCCTCCGGTTACATCGCCTTGTTCCAGGGGACGCCGCTCTTGATGCAGCTGTTCCTCATGTTCTTCGGCCTGCCGATGCTTGGCCTGCGCATCGAGCCGTGGACGGCGGCGGTGCTCGGCCTCACCTTCTTCGCCAGCGCCTATCTGGCCGAAATCTGGCGCTCTGGCGTCGATGCGCTGCCATTGGGCCAATGGGATGCCGGCGCCAGCCTCGGCCTGCACTATCTGCAGGAGCTCAGGCTGATCATCCTGCCGCAGGCGTTCGCGATCACCCGCGCGCCGACGGTCGGTTTCCTGGTGCAGCTGATCAAGTCGACCGCGCTGACCTCGATCATCGGCTTCGAGGAGCTGGTGCGAACCTCAAACGCCATCAACAACGCCACCTTCGAACCGTTCAAGGTCTATGGGCTGGTGGCGCTGATCTTCTTCGCCCTATGCTTTCCGCTGACGCAGTATGCGCGACGGCTCGAACAACGAGCGGCGGCTCGATGAGCCGAGAGCATGTTGCGCTGGCCAACATCGACGGCGGCCGCAAACTCCCGGTGCCTAGCGTTCGAACGCCTCTTGAAGGTCATTTGATCTGCTGGATGCTCAGCTTTCGACCGACGAGGACCCTTGCCCCTCGCCATTTCCAAATCCTCACGGACGAACGCGGATGATCGTCTTCCCAGTGCGTCGCCCGGTAGGGTTGAAGGCGGCGACGGCATCGTTGAGGGTCGAAACGTTGCCGATGTTCGTCCGCAGTCGTCCGTCCCGCACCCGCTGGACGATCTCGCTCAGTTGGGCACGATCGGACTCGACAACGAAGTCGACCGCCAGGCCGTCGGCAGGCCGCGCCTCTGTCGATCCGACGACGGACACCAGTGTTCCTCCGGCTCGAATCAGGCCGGCGGACCGCTTCCCGATTTCCCCGCCGATCACATCGAACACGAGAGCGACTTCGCCCACGTCTTCGAGGGCGTCGTTCTCGAGGTCGACGAACTCATTCGCGCCAAAGTCGAGCACCGTCTGACGGTCGGCGGCGCGTCCGGTGCCGATGACGTAGGCGCCCGCCTCTCGTGCAAGTTGCGTCACCATCGACCCGACCGCGCCGGCCGCACCGTGCGCGAGGACGCTCTGCCCCGCCTGAAGGCGGCCATGCTGGAAAAGTCCCTGCCACGCGGTGAGACCCGAGATCGGCAGGCTTGCGCCCACCGTGAAGTCGACGTCGCCCGGCAGCGGCGCGAGGTTGCGTGCTTCCGTGGCTACATACTCCGCGAGCGTGCCGTCGCGATGCCAGTCGGCGAAGCCGAATACTCTCTGCCCTACCGACAGTCCCGTTGTGCCGTAGCCGAGTGCGACGACAATTCCGGCCAGCTCGTGCCCAAGGATCGACGGTGTTCGGTCAAGGCCGCGGCGGTCGGTCCAGGTCGAGGGCCATGCCAGCTCGGTCGGGACGAATCCCGAAGCATGAACCTGAACGACGACATCGTTTATCGCTGGCTGCGGCTCAGGCCGCTCCACCAGCTTCATCCCGGCCGTTCCCGCAGCCTGGTCCGTCACCACAATTGCCTTCATGATAATTCTCCTCGGTCATTTGTCTCTTGGTGGAAACGTTTGCCGCTTGGGAACCGTTCAATATCTTATGCCAGGGCCTTCTCTTAGCGGGCGTCCGTGGTCCGATCTGAAGGCGTCGTTTTAATGGGCGGCAATGTTAGGACATGCCGGAAGGCTGGCAACCGGCCATCGGGTTCAATGTCCGAACGCGCCTGACGGCACGATGCGGTCGCGGCGCAGCCAGCGGGCCAGAAGCAGCGCTGCCACCACGGCCAGCCCCGAAGACAGGCCGATCCAGATGCCGACGCCGTGGAAGCCGAAATGGAAGGCGAGCAGCACGCCGAGCGGCAGGCCGACACCCCAATAGCCGATCGCGGCGTAGATCATCGGGACCTTGGTGTCGTGCAGGCCGCGCAGCATGCCGGCAGCCACCGCCTGCGCGCCGTCGAAGACCTGGAACAGGGCGGCGAAAACCAGGAACGAAACGGCTAGCGCGATCACCCTGGCATTGGCTGGATTGCCAAGGTCGATGAAGGCGCTGATCAGGAGATGCGGCCAAAGCACCATCACCAGCCCCATCAGCGCCATGAAGGAAACGCCGATGACGAAGGCGGTCCAGCCGGCACGCGACACACCTTCGGGATTGCCGGCGCCGTGGGCGAGCCCGACCCGCACCGTCACCGCCTGGTTGAGGCCGAGCGGCACCATGAAGGAAATCGAGGCGATCTGGATGGCGATGGCGTGCGCGGCCAGCGAATCCGCGTCGATCAGGCCCATCAGCAGGGCGGCGGCATTGAAGATCGTCACCTCGAAGGCAAGGATGCCGGCGATCGGCAGGCCGAGCCGCAGCAGGCCCTTGAAGCGCGGCCAGTCGGATCGCCAGAAGCGGCCGAACAGGTGATAGCGCCGGAATTTTTTCTCCCACATCACCACGACAGCCATGCCGGCGAACATCAGCGTTGAGGACAGCGAGGTCGCAAGGCCCGAGCCGGCGATGCCCATGGCCGGAACACCGAGATTGCCGAACATGAACACCCAGTTGGCGAACACGTTGAAGGCCACGGCGACGAAGACGATGACCAGCGCCCAGCCCGGCCGCTCCAGCGCCGAGATGAACGAGCGCAGCACGATGTAGCCGTAGAAGGGCAGCACCGCCCACTCCAGCCAGCGCAGGTAAATGCCGGCCTGGCGCGCCAGCGCCGGCTCCTGGCCCATGGCCAGCAGGATGGCCTCGCCGTGCCACAGCACGAGCCAGATCGGGACCGAGATCAGGATCGCCAACCACAGGCCCTGGCGCACGGTGCGGCGCAGGTCACGTACGGAATAGCGGCGGCGGCCAAGCTCGGTGGCGATCATCGGCGAGGTCGCCAGCATCAGGCCGAGGCCGAAGATCAGCGGCATGAAATACAGGTTGGCGCCGAGCGCGCCGCTGGCCAGCGTGTCCGCGCCGAGGCGGCCCATCATCATGACGTCAGTGGCGGTCATCGCCGTCTGGCCGAGATTGGTCAGCACCATCGGCCAGGCCAGCGCCAGCGTCGCCCTGATTTCCTGACGCCAAAGATTTTCCGGCGCGCGAGCGCCGGCTTCGATCGCGGACATTGTCCTGCTCTTTCAAGGTTGCGGCGCGTCGGCAAAGAGCCGGAAGCCGCATTGCAAACGGCAAAACCTTCGGTTTCGCGCGTTTGCGCCGTCTCTTGAACGAAATGCGACATGAAGGCAAGGGAGGGGCGCGAGAACAGATTGAGCCAGCGCCATTGCCGGGAGGCGTCGCCTCGTTCCCTTGCCGGCCCGGGCTGCTCCGGATTAAAACGTCGGCGGCGGGCGAATATGGGAGGCAGGATGGCGTTCAGACGCAGAAAGAACACGGCGGCGATCCCGCGCACGGCGCCTTCCTTCGAGCATATCGTCACCGAGGCGAGCGACAGTTTCCTGTGGCGGCTGGACGACTATCCCTGGGAGCGCAACGTCTGGAACTTCCATCCGGAATACGAGATCCACCTGCTGCGGAAATCCTCCGGCGTGGTCCTGGTCGGCGACCATATTGGCGAGTTCGGGCCGGGCTACCTCACCATCGTCGGTGGTGGCCTGCCGCATGACTGGGTCACCGCGGTGCAGCCAGGCGAATTGATCGAGGGTCGCGACATCGTGCTGCAATTCGATGCCGAGCGGCTGCGAGGATCGGCTGACATGCTGCCGGAATTGCGCGAACTGGAGCCGTTCCTGGAACGGTCGCTGCGCGGCATGGTCTTCCACGGCGGGACCGCGCTTGAAGGCGCCGCGCTGATGGAGCGGATGGGTACGGTGCATGGGCTGGCCCGGTTCTGCCTGTTCCTCGAACTGGTCGACCTGCTGGCCCGGACCGATGAGTATGAGCTGTTGTCATCACCGAACTTCCAGCCGGTTCTCGATGCCGCCTCGCTCGACATCATCCAGCGCACGCTGACCTATCTGTTCCAGCATTTCGCGGAGGATCTGAAGCTGCCTGACGTGGCCGAGCTGGCCGGCATGAGCGAAAGCACCTTCTCGCGGTTCTTCCAGAAGAACACCGGCAATTCCTTCAGCGACCATCTTGCCAAGCTCAGGCTGTGGCAGGCGTGCAAGCTGCTGGCTGACACCGATGTGCCGATCACCGACATCTGTTTCCAGGTCGGCTACATGAACATATCCAACTTCAACCGCGCCTTCCTGCGCAAGCACAAGATGACGCCGTCATCCTATCGCAAGCTGTCGCGGCAGCGTCTGGCGATGCGCGCATAAGCGCATCCTGAATCACCATTTTGGACCAGATCGATACTCGTGTGACGCGTCCCCTATGTGGGTGCCGTTTTTTGCGCTGCACAATGCATAAAAGTACAGGTCTGCTGCAACGGGGCTTCTAGCTTGACCCCTCGCAACTGCGCATTTTGGCGATGGGTGGCATGTCGTTCGGGCGACGGTGAGGATCGCGCAACCCGAGGACCTGCGTTTCCTGCGACGTATTCCTGGAGGAGAAAAAGATCATGAGACCAGTTCGGCTCGCTGCCAGCCTTGGCGCAGTTTTCGTGCTTTCCGCTACCGTTTCAACCCTAGCCCTGGCGCAGGCGCCGGTCTGTTCGGCACCGGTCAAGGTGCTGGCGCAGCCACGCGACGGCCTGACGCTTCTGGAGGACTCAAAGGCCGAGTTCGAGAAGCTCTCCGGCGCGAGCTTCAAGATCGATTATCTCAACGAGAACGATCGCCGCGCCAAGTCGCGCGCGGACGCGTCCACAGTCGGCAACTACAACGTCTACTATGTCGATGAAGCGAATGTGGCGCTTTTCGCCTCGTCGAAGTGGATCGTGCCGCTCACCGATTTTTATCCGGCTGACTACGACTATGCCGACTTCGACCCGGGCCGCCAGAAGGTCGCCACCTATGACGGCAAGGTCTGGTTCGCGCCGCTGACCGGCGGCGGCGACCTGATGGTCTACCGCAAGGACGTGCTGGAGGCCGCCGGCATCCAGCCGCCCAAGACGCTGGACGAGCTGATCGCCGACGTGCCGAAGCTGACCAATGCCGACAAGGGCATGTATGGCATCGCGTTGCGCGGCGCACGCGGCTCGGGCGCCAATGTCTGGCGCTGGATGCCGTTCTTCAAGGCCTATGGCGGCAAGTGGTTCGATGGCGACAAGCCGGCCTTCAATTCCGAGGCCGCGGTCAAGGCGACCGAGACCTATCTGAAGCTGTTCAAGGATTCGGCACCCGGCACGCAGACCGGCAGCTGGGACGAATCGACCGGCGCCTTCCTGTCGGGCCAGGTCGCGATCCTCGTCGAATCGACGCCGCTTTCGGGCATGGCGGTCGATCCGAAAACCTCGCAAGTGGTCGGCAAGATCGGCTTCCTGCCGCCGCCCTCGCCACTTCCCGGCGGCGGTTACGGTCATGGCCTCGCCATCGCGACAAAAGCCAATGCCGACGACGCTTCGAAGAAATGCGCCGGCCTGTTCATCGCCTGGGCGACGTCGAAGGAAAACGAGAAGCGCCGGCTCGACGCCCATCAGTTCGGTGAGCTGAACCGCACCAGCATCCTGTCCAGCAAGGAGTTCGCCGATATCTACGGCGCCGATCTCGGCCAGGCGCTTGCCGAAACAGGCAAGGTGACGGCGGTGAACTTCTGGCAGGATCCACGCTGGCCGGATCTCGGCGACCGCTGGGGCATCATCCTCGAGGAATTGATTGCCGGTACGCGCACCGACGTCAAGGGCAGCCTCAACGAGCTCGAGGCCTATGCCAATGAGCTGGTGAAGAAGTAGGTCCCTCCCTCTTGCGGCGCGCGGTTCGCGGCAGTCTCGGGACCGCCGGAACCTGTGCGTCGCAGGAGGGCCTGCCCGTCATGTCCAGATATCAGAGACACAGCAAGGCCTGAGACCAATGCCTCGACGTTCATCCCTGCCGGTCACCTTTGTCGTGCCGACGCTGGTCATTCTGCTGATCCTGTCGATGGTGCCGACGCTCTACGCGATCATCATCGCCCTGCAGAACCGCGAGCTGAGCTCGACGGTCTATTCCTGGGTCTGGTTCTCGAACTTCTTTGATCTGTTCTCCGACCGCCGCTTCCTCAATGCCGTTTGGGTGTCGGTGAAGTGGGAGGTGGTCACCGTCGTCGCGACCATGGCCGTGGCCATTGGGCTGGGCGTCTTGATGTTCGAGGTCGCTTCGCCGCGCCTGCGCAATCTCTACTGCCTGCTGTTCATCATCCCGGTGCTGCTGCCGCGCGTCTCGGCCGCCTTCGTCTGGAAGTTCGCCTATCATCCGCTCTACGGCATCGGCACCTACCCCTACCGGCTGCTCACCGGCGGGCTGATCTTCGATCCGCTGTCCAAGCCCGCGACGGCGCTGTTCGCTGTGGCTTCGGTCGACGTCTGGCAATGGGGCCTGTTCTTCGCCGTCATCGTGCTGAAGCTGCTGGAGACGTTGCCGCCGCAGCCGATCGAGGCGGCCCGGCTCGACCACGCCCGGCGCTGGCAGATCCACGCCTACGTCACCTTGCCTATGCTGAAGGCGCCGCTGATCAGCCTGATGTTCGTCAAGATGATCGAGTCGCTGCGCTCCTTCGACCTGATCTACGTGATGACCCGCGGCGGCCCCGGCGTGGCAACCGAAACGCTCGACATGTACGCCTTCTCGCAAGGCTTCATCGAGTCCGGCAAGGTCTCCTACGCCTCGGCGATGGCCGTGCTGATGATGATCGCCACCGTCATCACCTTCACCATGCTGTGGAAGCGGGTGCAGGCATGAGGCCCGGCCGCATCATCGCCAAGGCCGTCCTGGCCTTCGCCGGATTTCTGGCCGTGTTCCCGCTGCTGTGGACGGCGCTCAATTCGCTGAAGAACAGCGTCGACATCATCACCCGCGTTCCGCGCCTCGTGTTCACGCCGACGCTTGCCAACATCAGCTATATCCTTGGCCGCGACAGCGTCATCACCGGCCTCTACAATTCGGTCATCGCCTGCGGCTCGGCCGTGCTGATCGGCATCGTGCTTGGCCTGCCCGCGGCCTACGCGGTGGCGCGCTATCCCAACCGCTGGGCCGGCGATATCCAGTTCTTCGTGCTGTCGCTGCGTTTCCTGCCGCCGGTGGCGGTGGCGATCCCGCTGATGGTGATCTGGCTGCAGCTCGGCCTCTACGACACTTTGCCGGCTTTGATCGTCACCTATTCCCTGCTCACCATCTCGGTGATTATGTGGCTGGCCATTCCAGCCTTCCAGGCCGTGCCGAAGGAAATCGAGGAAGCCGCCTTCGTTGACGGGTACGGCGCTTACGCGGTGTTCTGGCGGATCGCGCTGCCCGTGGCTGCCCGTTCGCTGATCGGCGCGATTGCCTTCAGCTTCGTGCTGGTCTGGAACGAGTTCCTGATCGCGCTGATGCTGTCGAGTTCCAATGCCAAGACCTTGCCGATCGTCGCCTCCGAACTCTCCCAGCAAGGCATGAACGTGCCGTGGGGGATTTTGAACGCCTCGGTCGTGCTCCTGTCGCTGCCGCCGCTGCTTTTCCTCGGCGTTCTCAGCGGTTTCCTGAATTCCGTTTTCCGGCAAAAAAAGACTTGAAGTGAGGACGAACCGATGCGGGCTTTGGTACTTGAGAAAAAAGGCGAACTGTCGCTGCGCGAGATCGCGTTGCCGCTCGATGTCGGACCCGACGACGTCAGGATCGCCATCCACACGGTCGGCGTCTGCGGCAGCGACGTGCACTATTATACGCATGGCGCCATCGGCAGCTATGTCGTGCGGGCGCCGATGGTGCTCGGCCACGAAGCCGCCGGCACAATCGTCGAGGTCGGCGCCAATGTCAGGAGCCTGAAGGTCGGCGACCGCGTCTGCATGGAGCCCGGCGTGCCGAACCTGTCGTCGCGCGCGACAAAACTCGGGATCTACAATGTCGACCCGGACGTCACTTTCTGGGCGACGCCGCCGGTGCACGGCATTCTTGCTCCCTTTGCCGTGCACCCGGCGGCTTTCACCTACAGGCTGCCCGACAATGTCTCCTTCGCCGAGGGCGCCATGGTCGAGCCCTTCGCCATCGGC
The DNA here is from genome assembly GCF_020164695.1 of Mesorhizobium sp. ESP6-5. NCBI lineage: Bacteria > Pseudomonadati > Pseudomonadota > Alphaproteobacteria > Hyphomicrobiales > Phyllobacteriaceae > Mesorhizobium > Mesorhizobium sp. ESP6-5. The sequence goes on along the minus strand of NZ_JAIUGR010000004.1, from coordinate 308,516 downwards.
ATGCAGGCGGCGAGCCGTGCCCGCATCGTTCCAGGCGATGTCGCCGTCGTCGTCGGCTGCGGCCCCATCGGCATCATGATCGCGCTTGCCGCCCTTGCCGGCGGCTGTTCGAAAGTGCTGATTTCCGACTTTTCCGCGCCCAAGCTGAAGATCGCAGCGCAATATGCCGGCATCGTGCCGGTCAATATCGGCGAACAGTCGCTGGTCGACGCCGTCGCGGCCGCGACCGACAATTGGGGCGCCGACATCGTCTTCGAGGCGAGCGGGAGCCCCAAGGCCTTCGCCGACCTGTTCGATGTCGTGCGGCCAGGTGGCGCGGTGGTGCTGGTCGGGCTGCCGGTGGAGCCGGTGGCCCTCAACGTACCGGCGGCGATCTCGAAGGAAGTGCGCATCGAGACGGTGTTCCGCTATGCCAACATTTTCGACCGCGCCCTGCAGCTCATCGCCTCCGGCAAGGTCGACCTCAAGCCGCTGATCACCGGCACCTATGATTTCGCCGACAGCATCAAGGCGTTCGAACGGGCCGCCGAAGGCAACCCGCAGGACGTGAAGCTGCAGATCCTGCTTACAGGCGAAAAGGGCTGACCATGTCCGCGATCGTTTGCTCCCATGTCGACAAGGCCTATGGCGCCACCACGGTCATCCGCGATCTCAACCTCAGCATCGAAGAGCACGAATTCGTCGTGTTCCTAGGCCCGTCCGGCTGCGGCAAGTCGACCTTGCTCAGGATGCTGGCGGGGTTGGAGGACATCAGCGGCGGCGAGGTCTCGATCGGCGGCAAGGTGGTCAACGACCTCGATCCGGGGGATCGCGGCATCGCCATGGTGTTCCAGAACTACGCGCTCTATCCGCACATGACGATCTTCGACAACATCGCCTTCGGGCTGCGGCGCCAGAAGGTACCGGCGGCCGAGATCCGCAAGCGGGTCGAAGCGGTGTCGGGGACGCTGGGGCTCGACCCCTATCTCGGCCGCAAACCGGCCGAACTTTCCGGCGGCCAGCAGCAGCGCGTGGCGATCGCCCGGGCCATGATCAAGACGCCCAAGGTGTTCCTGTTCGACGAGCCGTTGTCCAATCTCGACGCCAAATTGCGCAACCATATGCGCGTCGAGATCGCGCGGCTGCACCAGTCGTTGAAGACCACCACCGTCTATGTCACCCATGACCAGCTGGAGGCGATGACGCTCGCCGACCGAATCGTGCTGCTCAAGGACGGCGTCATCGAGCAGATCGGCTCGCCGGCGGAAATCTACCGGCGGCCGGGCAATATTTTCGTGGCCGGCTTCATCGGCACGCCGAACATGAATTTTGTCGATGTGACGGTCGCCCGAGCCGGCAACGGCTGGACGCTGACCGGCGCCGGAACGGTGCTTTCGATGGACGGGGCGGGTTTTCATGTCCAGCCGGGCGATCGCGCCGTGCTGGGCATCCGCCCGCCGGACCTGAAGACGGCCGGCGCCGGCGCCGCCGGCATATTGCAAGGCACCGCCGATCTCATCGAATTCCATGGCAATGACGCGCTGGTGACCTTCGGCTCCGGCGGCAAGGAGATCAGCGCACTGGTTCCGGCACGCGAATGCCCGGTGCTGCATGCGCCCGTCCGCTATACGTTCGAGGAGGAAGCGATCCACCTGTTCGACGCGACATCGGGCGCGTCCCTGCGCAAGCAGTAGAGCGCCAAAACCTACCGGATGGCGTCGAGCACCTGCCGCTGCCGGTGCATTTCCAGGAAAATGCGGTAGTCGCGATCGAAGCGGGCGCCGGCCGCCGGGTTGGCGGCGCGTGCCTTGCCGCCCTGCTGCATGGCAAGGCAGGCGGCGTTGAGATCGGGGAACAGCCCGGCGGCGGTCGCCGCCACCATGCCGGTGCCGAGCAGCACCGCCTCGTCGGCCAGCGGCTCGACCACCGTACAGCCGGTGGCGTCGGCATAGAGCTCCATCAAGAGCGGGTTCTTGGTGTGGCCGCCGGTGACGTGCAGCGTGTCGATCAGGTAGCCGTTCTCATTCAGCGCCTCCAGCACATGGCGCACGCCGAGCGCGATGCCGACGGCGGTGCGCCAGTAGAGCTTGCACAGGCTGTCGAACGACGAATCCAGCGTCAAACCGCTGACGACGCCGACGGCGTGCGGGTCGGCCAGCGGCGAGCGGTTGCCGTGGAAATCCGGCAGCACATGCAGCCGCGCGGCAAGGTTCTCGCCCTCGGCGGCGCGCAGTTCGGCGACGCGCCCGGCAATCCTGGCATGCATGGCCGCGTTCGGCTCGCCGCCGGCGCCGTGCCAGCGGATGATGTGGTCGAGCAGCGCCCCGGTCGCCGACTGGCCGCCTTCCGATAGCCACAGCTTCGGCAGCGCGGCGCCGTAGTAAGGGCCCCAGACGCCGGCGAAAGGCTGCGGGTCGGGCGACATCGCCATGACGCAGGAGGACGTGCCGGCGATCAGCGCCAGATGGCGGCCGATATTCTGGTCGTCGCCGGCAAAGCCGCCGAGCACGCCAAGCGCCCCGGCATAGGCATCGATGACGCCTGCGCCGACGCGGCAGTTTTCGGTCAGGCCGAGTTCCGCCGCTGCCTGCGCTGTCAACGGACCGATATCGGCGCCGACCGGGCTTGCCTTTTCGGGCAGATTGCCATGGTCAAAAAGATCGTCGAGGCGGACGAGTTCGAAGAAATCGCGCTGCCATGCGGTGTCCTGGTGCGCCAGATAGGTCCATTTCGCTGTCAGCGTGCATTGCGAGCGGGCCAGCGAGCCCGTTGCCTGCCAGGTCAGGAAATCGGCCAAGTCGAACAGGTAGCCGGCTTCATTCCATGTCTTCGGTAGATTACGCTTCAGCCACATCAGCTTCGGCGTCGCCATCTCGGGCGACATGACGCCGCCGATATAATTCAGCACCTCGTGGCCGCTCGCCGTGCATTCGTCGGCTTCGGCGATGGCGCGGTGATCGAGCCAGACAATGGTGTCCCAGCGCTTGTCGCTGGTGGTCGACACACTGAGCTGGCCGCCTTGCCTGTCCCGCACGACCAGAGAACAGGTGGCATCGAAGGAGATGCCGGCGATATCCCCGGCGGCGACGCCGGCCTTTTCCCGCGCGGCACGCACGGCGGTGCAGACGGCGGACCAGATATCGCGCGAATCGTGCTCGGCATGATCCGGCTTCGGCTGGTTCATGGCGATCGGCCGCTCGGCACGGCCGAGCAAGGTGCCACTGGCGTCGAGAATGCCCGCGCGAGCGCTCCCGGTGCCGACGTCGACCGCGCAGACAAACTGTTTCGTCAAGATGCTCTAACTCTCGCTCCCAGGCCTGCAATCAGATCGGGCAATTGCAGCATGTCAGCGAATATAAAGTCCGGTTCGGTCGACGCAAGCCGCGCTTTCAATGCCGGATTGCCAGCGTGCGCGCCACCGGTAAAGGCAAGGACGCGCATGCCTGCCGCGCGTGCGGCGGCAACACCGGCCGGGCTGTCCTCGATGACGAGACATCTGCGCGGATGGGCTCGCATGGTGGCGGCGGCGTGGAGGAAAAGGTCGGGCGCCGGCTTTCCCTTGGCAACCATGGCCGCGCTGAACAGATGCGGCTCCATCAGCGTCAGCAGACCGGTGACGTCGAGCGCGTACCGGATGCGTTCCAGCGTGCCGGAAGAGGCAACGCAGTACGGCAGGCCGAGCTTCGGCAGCATCTCCTTGACGCCGGGGATCGGCATCAGCTCCTCGCGAAACTTTCGCATGAGGTCGACGCGCATGGCGGTGAGATGCTGGTCGGTGATCTCCAGGCCGAAGTCGCGGCTGAGGATCTCGCGCACGCTTTTCATGCTCTTGCCGAGGAAATGCTCGTAGGCAGCGTCCTCGCCGAGACTGCCGCCGGCGAGTTCGATCATGCCGAGCAGCGCCGAGACGGAGAGCGCCTCGCTATCGACCAGCACGCCGTCGCAGTCGAAGATGACCAGTTCAGGCGTCATGATGCCGGCTGGCTCTCAGAGCTTGCCGGCGAGGTAGCGCGTCAGCGTGGCGCGCGTGCCATTGGCCCAGAGCACGTTGAGCACGTGGGCGAAGGCCTCGACGAAGGCGGCGGCGCGGCCGACGTCGCCATAGATATCGTCCATCGCAAGCCACGCGGCGGGCGCGTCCTTTGCCGCCTTTGCCGTTGCCTTCAGCCGGTCCCAGCTCGGGTCGTTGGGCTCGATGACGGCGCCGCTGTCCGTCGTGCCGAAGCAGTAGCGGCACCAAAGGGCCGATTCCAGCGCCAGTCCGGCAACGCCTTTGCCGGCCTTCAGCCGGTCGGCGATGGTCGGGATGATGAATTTCGGCTGGCGATTGGACCCGTCGAGGCAGAGCCGGCGCACCGTGTCGCCGATCTTGGGATTGGAGAAGCGCTTCTCGATGAGCTGGTAATAGTCTTCCAGCACCGTGTCCGGCACCGGCGGCACCGTCGGGATGATCTCGTCGTGCTCGAGCTTGTCGAGGAATCCGCGCACCAGCGGCTCCTGCATCGCTTCATGCACGAAGTGGATGTCCATCAGCCCGGCCGGATAGGCGATGGTGGCGTGGCCGCCATTGAGGATGCGGATCTTCATCAGTTCATAAGGGGCGACGTCCTTGACGAACTGCACGCCGACCTTTTCCAGCGCCGGGCGGCCATCGGTGAAATGGTCTTCCAGCACCCATTGCCGGAACGGCTCGCAGAACACCGGCCAGTTGTCCTCGATGCCAAAATCGTCGGCGAGGATCTTGCGCTCGCGGTCGCTGGTGGCCGGCGTGATGCGGTCGACCATGGCGTTCGGGAAGGCGACCGTCTCGCTGACCCAGCTCGCCAGATCCTCGTCGATCAGGCGGGCAAGGCCGATAACACCATCCGACGTGACATGGCCGTTGTGGGGAATGTTGTCGCAGGACATCACGGTGAACGGCACGATACCATCCTCGCGGCGTCGCCCCAGCCCGGCCAGGATAATGCCGAACACAGTCTTCGGTGTGGCGCCCGGCTGCGCGTCGGCGACGATGTCGGGATGGGTCGGGTTGAAGACGCCGGAGGCCGGGTCGATGAAATAGCCGCCTTCGGTGATGGTCAGCGAAACGATCCTGATCGCCGGATCGGCCAGCCGATCGATGATGGCGGCGGCATCGCCCGGCATCAGGAAATCGATCATCGCACCGGTGACGCGGGCGCTCATATGGCCCTCGTCCTGCTCGACCACTGTGGTCAGCCAATCCTGCTCTTCAAGCTTGCCGCGGCCGATCTTCTCGCCATCGAACACGCCGGCGCCGACAAGCGCCCAATCATGACCGATGCCCTGACCGAACAGGTCGTCGAGATAGACGGCCTGGTGCGAGCGGTGAAAATTGCCGACACCAAAATGCACGATGCCGGCTTTCAGCGCCGAGCGGTCATAGTTCGGACCTGCGACCTTGGGCGGAAGCCTGACGAGGCTCGAGGAAGAAAGTTTCACGGTCATCTGCTTTACCCTTTGGCCGATTTGCCGCCCGACTGTTTCGCCTCCTTCGGGAGGGCGAGGATGAGGGGCCGCACCTGGTGTTCCAGCATGCGGCCCCTCACCCGCCCCCGCGGCACCTTCTCCGGAGGAAAGAAAGAGGCGCCGTCCCCCTCAAATCGTTCTTTTCAACTCATCCATTGGCCGCCATCGACATTGTAGGTCTGGGCGACGATGTATTCGGCCTCGTCACTGGCGAGGAACACGGCCATGCCGGCGAGGTCTTCCGGCTTGCCCATGCGGCCGTAAGGCACGCCTTCGCCGACCAGCCGCTTTTTCTCGCCCTTCGGCCGGTTCTCGTATTTGGCGAACAAGGCATCGACTTCGTCCCACATGTCGCTGTCGACGACGCCGGGCGCGATGCCGTTGACGTTGATGCGGTGCTTGATCAGATCGAGCCCTGCCGACTGGGTCAGCGAGATGACCGCGGCCTTGGTGGCGCAATAGACCGCGACCAGCGGCTCGCCGCGACGCCCGGCCTGGCTTGCCATGTTGATGATCCTGCCGCCCTTGCCCCGCGCGATCATCGACCGGGCGGCTGCCTGCAGCATGAACAGCGTGCCCGCGACATTGACGGAGAAAAGCTTTTCATAGCTCGCCCGAGATATCTCCACGATCGGGGCCAGGTCGAACAAAGCGGCGTTGTTGATCAGGATGTCGAGACCGCCCGCCTTGTCCTCCACCGCCTTCACCGCCGCATCGATGGATGCCTGGTCGGTGACGTCGAGTTTCACGGCATAGGCGTTGTCGCCGATCGCGGCGGCCGTCTTCTGCGCTGCTTCAAGGTTGATATCGGCGATCGCGACAGTGGCGCCCTCGCGCACATAGGCTTCGGCGAAAGCCCTGCCGATGCCTCGCGCCGATCCCGTGACCAGCGCCGATTTGCCTTGCAGCCTCACTGTCCCATCCTCACCGGCCCATCCTCACTGGCCCACCCTCACTGGGCCATCGCCTTGCCGTCAGCGCCGAAGCGATGCAGCTTGGCCTTGTCAGGGGTGAGATAGATCGTGTCGCCATGGCGGACCGCCAGTTCGCCGTCGGCGCGCACCGTCAGCGGCCCGACGCCGTCGGCTTGAACGTGCAGGAACGTGTCGGAGCCCAGATGCTCGGCCACGCCGACCGTCGCCTTCCAGTCGCCCGCCGTGGTCGATATCTGCATATGTTCGGGCCGGATGCCGATGGTCTTGGCGGTGTATTTGCCAGCCGGCGCGCCTTCGATCAGGTTCATCTTGGGCGAGCCGATGAAGCCGGCGACGAACAGGTTCTTCGGCGTCTTGTAGAGTTCCATCGGCGAGCCAACCTGCTCGATATTGCCGGCGTTGAGCACGACGATCTTGTCAGCCATGGTCATCGCCTCGACCTGATCGTGGGTGACGTAGATCATCGTGGTTTTCAGCTGGTGGTGCAGTTCGCTGATCTCCAGCCGCATGGTGCCGCGCAGTGCCGCGTCGAGGTTGGACAGCGGTTCGTCGAACAGGAAGGCCGAGGGCTGGCGCACAATGGCGCGGCCGATGGCGACGCGCTGGCGCTGGCCGCCGGAGAGCTGGCCGGGGCGGCGTTCGAGGTAGTTGGTAAGGTTGAGCACGCGCGCCGCGTCCTTCACCTTCCTGTCGATGGTCGCCTGGTCCTCGCCCGCCATCTTCAGCGGGAAAGCGATGTTCTTGGCCACCGTCATATGCGGGTAGAGCGCGTAGGACTGGAACACCATGGCAAGCTTGCGCTTGGCCGGCGCCTCGCCGGTGACGTCGCGGCCATCGATGTTGATGGTGCCGCCGCTGGTGTCCTCAAGGCCAGCGATCAGCCTGAGCAGCGTGGACTTGCCGCAACCCGACGGGCCGACGAAGACGACGAACTCGCCGTTTTCGATCACCAGGTCGAGGCCGGGGATGATGGACGTCGAACCAAAGGACTTGGAGACGTTCTTGAGCGTGATGTTTCCCATGGTTTCCTCCCCGAGGGCTGTTTTTCGCCGATTGCTTCAGGCAATTTCCGTCACTTCACCGCGCCAAATGTCAGGCCGCGCACCAGCTGCTTCTGGCTGAACCAGCCCATGATCAGGATCGGCGCGATGGCCAGGGTCGAGGCGGCCGAAAGCTTGGCCCAGAACAGGCCTTGCGGGCTGGAGAAGGAGCTGATGAAGGCGGTGAGCGGTGCGGCTTCCGTGGTGGTCAGCCGGATCGTCCAGAACGCCTCGTTCCAGGCCAGGATGATGTTGAGCAGCATCGTCGAGGCGATGCCGGGCACCGCCATCGGCGTCAGCACGTACCAGATTTCACCCCACAAGGATGCGCCGTCCATACGCGAGGCTTCCAGGATTTCGCCCGGGATTTCGCGGAAGTAGGTGTAGAGCATCCACACCACGATCGGCAGGTTGATCAGCATCAGCATGATCATCAGGCCGATGCGCGAGTCGAGCAGGCCGAGATTGCGGAAGATCAGATAGATCGGGAACAGCACGGCGACCGCCGGCATCATCTTGGTGGACAGCATCCACATTAATATGTCCTTGGTCCGCTTGGTCGGCGAAAACGCCATCGACCATGCCGCCGGAATGGCGACCAACAGCGCCAGGATGGTCGAGCCGACAGAAAGCAGCACCGAGTTCAGGAAGAACTTGAAGTAACCGCTCTGCGCCTGGACCTCGGCATAGCTCTCGAAAGTCCCGGACGGGATCAGGTTGAAGCCCTGGATTGCCTCCTGTTCCGACTTGAACGAGGTGATGATCGTATAGAGGATCGGAAAGAAGATCAGCAGCGCGACGGTCCAGGCGGCAATTGTCGCGATTGTCTTGTGCTGGGTGGTGACTGAGCGTGCCATCGTATCCTCCCTTACTTGTCCAGGTTCTTGCCGACGGCGCGCATGGCGAAGAAGGCGACGATGTTGGCGAGAATGACGGCGATCACACCGCCCGCGGATGCCTGGCCGATTTTGAATTCCAGCAACGCCTTCTGGTAGACGAGGAAGGGCAGGTTGGTGGAGGCGTAACCAGGGCCGCCATTGGTGGTGACCAGGATCTCGGCATAGACCGAGAGCAGGAAGATCGTCTGGATCAGGATGACCACGGTAATCGCCCGCGACATGTGCGGCAGCGTCAGATAGATGAAGCGGCTGATGAAGCCGGCCCCGTCCATCTCGGCGGCTTCCTTCTGCTCGCCGTCGAGCGACTGCAGCGCGGTCAGGAGGATCAATGTCGCGAATGGCAGCCATTGCCAGGCGACGATGATGATAATCGCCGTCATCGGATGCTGGCCGAACCAGTCGATCGGCTGTGCCCCGAAGAAGCGCGCTATGTCGGCGAACACGCCATATTGCGGGTGCATGATCATGTTCTTCCACACCAATGCGGCCACCGGCGGCATGACGAAGAACGGCGAAATGACGAGGATGCGCACGATCCCTTGTCCCCACATCGGCTGATCGATGAGCAGCGCCAGCAGGATGCCGCCGATCACCGTGATCAGCAGCACGCTGACCACCAGGACAAGCGTGTTGAGGATCGACTGCAGGAAGGCCGGATTGGAATAGAACAGCGCGTAATTGGATAAGCCGACGAACCCGTCGCGCATCGGGTTGAGCGGATTGTACTGCTGGAAGGAGAACCAGATCGTGATGACCAGCGGCACGATCATCCAGACGAACAGCAGCACCACGGAAGGCGCCATCATGAATCGGGCAAGCGAACGGGTCTGCTGAGTAGCCATGACGGTCACCCTTCAAGGATCAGGCTGAATTTTCACAGGCTCTGGAAAGGCGGCCGCCCGAACTGGGTTTCGGGCGGCCGGTGCCGGTCGAGGAGGTGACCGGCGTTCGGCACCGGGAGGAGCCTTACTTGATGTAGCCGCCCTCGGTCATCGCCGCGGTGGAGGCGTCCTGGGCCTGCTTCAGCGCATCGTCGACGCTCGACTGGCCGGCAAGAGCCGCCGAGAAGAGCTGGCCGACGGTGGTGCCAAGGCCCTGGAATTCAGGGATGGCGACAAACTGCACGCCGACATAAGGCACCGGCTTGACGGTCGGATGCGTCGGGTCGGCGGCATTGATGGAGTCCAGGGTCATCTTGGCGAACGGAGCCGCCTTCTGGTACTCGGGATTGGCGTAGAGCGAGGAACGCGTGCCCGGAGGCACGTTTGCCCAGCCTTCCTTCGACGCGACGAGCTCGGCATAGTGCTTGCTGGTCGCCCAGGACACGAACTTCTCGGCGGCGTCGGCCTTCTGCGTGCCGGCCGGGATCGCCAGCGACCACGCCCACAGCCAGTTGCCCCGCTTGCCCAAGCCATTATCCGGCGCCAGGGCATAGCCGACCTTGTCGGCGACGGTGGAGTTCTTCGGGTCGGAGACGAAGGAGGCGGCGACGGTGGCGTCGATCCACATGCCGCACTTGCCCTGCTGGAAGAGCGCCAGGTTCTCGTTGAAGCCGTTGGACGAGGCGCCCTCGGGACCGTCGGCCTTCATCAGGTCGACATAGAACTGCAGCGTCTTCTTCCATTCCGGCTGGTCGAACTGCGGCTTCCAGTTCTCGTCGAACCAGCGGGCGCCGAAGGAGTTCGACATGGCGGTCAGGAAAGCCATGTTCTCGCCCCAGCCGGCCTTGCCGCGCAGGCAGACGCCGTTCACGCCATTGGCGCGGTCGGTCATCTTGTCGGCCGCCTGCTTGATGAAATCCCAGGTCGGGGCGTCGGGCATTTTCAGCCCAGCCTTCTCCATCAGGTCCTTGCGGTACATGACGAAGGAGCTCTCGCCGTAGAAGGGCGCGGCATAGAGCTTGCCATCGACCGAAAGGCCGCCGGCGATGGCCGGGATGATGTCCTTGGCGTCATAGTCGTCGCCGAGCTTGTCGAGCGGCAGGAGCCAGCTCTGCTTGGCCCAGATCGGAACCTCGTAGGTGCCGATGGTCATCACGTCATACTGGCCACCCTTGGTGGCGATGTCGGTGGTGACGCGCTCGCGCAGCACGTTCTCTTCGAGCGTGACCCAGTTGAGCTGGATGTCCGGGTTAGCCTTGGTGAAGTCGTCGGTCAGCTTCTGCATGCGGACCATATCGCCATTGTTGACGGTGGCGATGGTGATGGATTCGGCGTGTGCGGCGAACGCAAGCGTGCTGGCCGACAACAAGCCCAGGGTGAGCGTGCGAAGTTTCATCAAATTCCTCCCATAAACCAAGTTGAGCATTTGCCTTGGTTGTGAGCAATTACTCACTTAGTCTTAATTATGTCAAGCCGGATTCGATGCTGCAGCGCAGCACACGGCCGGCAAATGGGGCGGAGGTTCGGCGACAGGGCTCGGATTGCCGCCGTCTGGAGTCCAGGCGGCGGGGCCAAAGCCTCTCGAACGGGATGTCGTTTGTTGCCCCGGTCCGACGTCGGCTTATATGCCGGTCAGCAGGCGATCTCGGCCAGCAGCCAGTCGCGGAAGGCGCGGATCTTGGGCACGTTGCGGCGCGCCTCGGGGTAGACCAGCCAGTAGGCGTGCCCGTCGTCGCCGACCAGGTCGAATGGCTGGATCAGCCGGCCGTCGGCGAGTTCGGCCTTGAACAGCGCCCGGGTCAGGATCGCCACGCCATGGCCCGATATGGCCGCGTTGGCTTCATAGGCCTGCGCGCCCATGCTGCTGCCGGGCCGCCTGGCAAGGTCGTGGCTGTGCACGCCGGCGGCCTCGAACCATTGCGTCCACCAGATATCGCTGGGATCGAGGATCGGCAGCTTGAGCAGGTCGGCCGGTTCGTTGATGCCGCCGATGCTCGCAGCGAGCTTCGGGCTCAGCATGGGCGTGAAATCGGCATCGAGCAGCTTGTGGGCTTCCAGCCCCGGCCATTTGCCGCCGCCCGAACGAATGGCGAGGTCGACATCCTCGCGGGCGAAATCCGTCAGCCGGCTCGACGTGTCGAGCCGCACGGCAAGCGAGGGATGCGCGATCTGGAATGCGCCCAGATGGTGCGCCAGCCAGTTCGAGGCAAAAGTCAGCACCGTGGTGACGCACAACAACCCGTCCGCCCCGCCGCGCGCGGCGGCATAGGCCTGGCTAAGAATGGCAAAGGCCTCGCTGACCGCCGGCGCCAGGCGCTGGCCGGCTTCGGTCAGTTCGATCTGCCGCGGCCGGCGCAGGAACAGCGGAGCGCCGACGCGCTCCTCCAGCACCTTGATCTGATAGCTGACCGCCGCTTGCGTCATGGCGAGTTCGCCGGCGGCCTTGGTGAAGGAAAGATGCCGCGCCACCGCCTCGAACACCCGGATCGCCTGTAACGGCGGCAGCTGCGAAACCTGCGGCGCGCTGAGATCAGGCATAAAGCCTCCTTATGGATCGTTATCGACGTTCGATTGGCAAAAGCGGCCGGCAAGGCCGACATTCATCCTCAACCCGTCATTCGGGTTCAGGATAACGAAGGTTGACGATCATGACCATGGCGCAGCAAAAATGCACTCCCGCCCCCGATCATCGCTGGATTTCGTGGCTTGCGGACGGATTCGGCTGGTTCGCGACCCGAAAAAGGGCGCATCTCGACGTCAGGGACCTGTCGCCGCATCTGCAGCGCGACCTCGGTTTCCTCGATGGCAACGACCCTTTCGGCCGGCACCAATAGCCTTGCTGGCTTTATCGCGAAGCCGTCAGATACTGGCCAGCAGGGCGGCCGCCGTCCGCTCGTCAGTGATGAGCCCGTTGACCAGCCGTCGGTTGACCGCCGCCAGGATGCCGGGCAGCTTGCGCTCGCCCATGGCGAGCGCGATCACCAGCGACTTCTCGCGCGACGGCAGCGCCGCCGACGACACCCGGTCATTGGTGATGCCGTCGATCATGCGGCCCTCGCGATCGAACACCCAGCCAACGATTTCAGCGACGCCGCCGGCCTTCTGCAAGGCTTTCAGTTCGCTTTCGGAAATGAAGCCATCCTCGTAGAGCGGCGCCTTCGGGCCGAGGTCGCCGATACCGATGAAGGTGACGTCGGCCTCCGCCGCAAGCACCAGTGTCGGCTGGATCATCGGCTGGTTGAGCAGCATCTCGCGCTCCTGCGGCGAAGAGGCGATGACCGGCAGCGGCATCGGGAAGGACCGCGCCTTGACCCTGTCCGCCATGGTGAAGATGACGTTGTAGAAGGCAGCGGACCCGTCCGGCGAGATGTTGCCGGTCAAGGACACCACCTTGTGCTGCGGGCATTCCATCGGTGGTAATTGTTCGATCGCCGCCTTCAGCGTCCGTCCGGTGCCGATGCCCATGACGATCGGCGTCGGCGACCGCAGCCGCCGCTCGATCTCGGCGGCCGCCGCTTCGGCGATGCCGATGGTGGTGGAAGATGAATTGGGATCGCTCGGCACCACCTCGACCAGGTCGAGCGCAAAGCGCGATTTCAGCCGCGCGGCGAGATCCAGGCAGTTGGCGATCGGATGATCGACGCGGACCTTGATCAGGCCTTCCGACACCGCCAGCGACACCAGACGCTGCGCCGTCTGCCTCGATATGCCGAGCGTGGCGGCGATCTGGTCCTGTGTGTTGCCGGCAACATAGTAGAGCCAGCCGGCGCGCGCCGCGTCGTCCAGCCTGTTGCTGCCGCCATCCTGCCGGGTATTCACGTCCTGCCTCCCGAAACCGCCGATCATCAGGCGGTCGTATCAGTTTCGCAGGGAATGACCGCCTGCGCAATTGTCAATCTCAAGAGCAAATGCTTGCGCCGAAGCAGCGGTGATCTCTCCGCAAACATCCTATCGGAGAAAGCGTCGCGGGTCCGTTTCCCCATCTGAAGGCATGTTCCATGACCGCCAAAGGTTTATCTCGCGGCGCAAACCCTTTAAGGGATCGAAAAAAGGAGCGCTGCATGACACCGAAGGCGGTTTTTTGGGACATGGACGGGACGCTGGTCGACAGCGAACCGCTGCATGAGGCAGCCCTCATCGCAGCGATGCGCAATGCCGGCCTCACGCCGCCGGCCGATCTGCACGAACGCGTGCTCGGCGTCGCCGCCTGGCCGGTCTACGAAATGATGCGCGACGAGTTCGGGCTGCAACTGCCCTTCGACGAATGGATCGTTCACAAATATGAGCATTACCTGCCGCTGGTCGAGGGGCTGAAGCCGCGCCCAGGCGCCATCGAGATCTTCAAGGAGTTGCGCGCGCTCGGCGTGCAGCAGGCGGTGGTCTCAAACTCGGATCGGATGATCGTCGACGCCAATCTGCATATGGTCGGGCTGACCTACCCCGGCATGAAGACGATCAGCCGCAACGATGTGCGGGAAGGCAAGCCGCACGCGGAGCCTTTCCTTCGCGCCGCCTATCTGGCAGACGTCGATCCCGCGCACGCCGTCGCGGTCGACGACAGCTGGCCGGGCGCCATGGCGGGCTTGGCGGCGGGAATGAAGACGATCTTCTGGCCTGAAAAGCCGATGGAAGGACCGCCCGGCGCCATTGTCATCAACAGCGCCGGGGAATTGCGGGCTCAGCTCGGACTGTAGCGTTCAGTTCCGGTACACCGGCTCCTGCTCGTCGAGGATCGCCTTCAACTCGGCGAGATGACGTTCGGCCTGGCCGGGATAGTTGTCCATCTCGCTCCCCGCCTTCTCGGCGATCGCGTCGGACAGGGTGCGCAGCGGCCGGCCCGTCCACAGGGCCTTGATGTAGGTCTCGGCGGCACGCTCGAAATAGAACATGCGGTTGAAGGCGTCGGCGACGGTGTCGCCGATGACCAGCACGCCATGGTTGCCCATCACCATCACCTTGACCTTGGGGTCGGCGAGAAGCTGCGAGCAGCGCTCGCCCTCTTCCTCGAAGGCCAGTCCGCCATAATGGGCGTCGACGACGTGACGGTTGAAGAACATCGCCGAATTCTGGTCGATCGGCGGCAGCGTCGAGTCGGCAAGCGAGGCCAGCACGGTGGCGTGGATCGAATGGACGTGCATGACGCAGCGCGCGTGCGGCACGTTGCGATGGACGGCGCCGTGCAGGCCCCATGCCGTGGGGTCGGGTGCATTCGGCCCGGAAAGCGTCTCGGGGTCGTTGGCGTCGATCTCGATCAGGTCGCTGGCCTTGATGCGCGAGAAATGCACCTGGTTCGGGTTCATCAGGAACTTGGTGCCGTCGTCGTTGACCGCCAGCGAGAAATGGTTGGCCACCGCCTCATGCATGTTGAGCCGCGCCGTCCAGCGGAAGGCGCAGGCGAGATCGACGCGCTCTTCGTAGAAGGGCAGGTTGGTGAGCGTTTCCTTCTGCAGGCGGGCGATGCTCATCGAAAATATCCTCCGGTTTGGCCCAGAATGCCGCGCGCCGCTGGTGCCCGCAACCGCTTTCGCTTGGTGCAGAAGGCCAGTTATGCCGCGGTGCTTGCGGCGCCAACGGTTCGCAGTCCGCCGTGCTCGATGATGAAATCGATTACCTCCCGCAGGCCCTTGCCGCGCGAAAGATCGGTGAAGCCGAACGGCCGCTTGCCGCGCATGCGGCCGGCGTCGCTCTCCATGACGTCGAGATTGACGTTCACATAGGGCGCAAGATCGCTTTTGTTGATGACCAGGAAATCGGACCGCGTGATCGCCGGGCCGCCTTTGCGCGGGATTTCTTCGCCCTGGCAGACCGAGATGACGTACAGCGTGAGATCCGCAAGGTCCGGCGAGAAGGTGGCGGCAAGGTTGTCGCCACCGGATTCGATGAAGATGATGTCGAGGTCGGGAAATTTGCGGTTGAGCTCGGCGATCGCCTGCAGATTGATCGAGGCATCCTCACGGATGGCGGTGTGCGGGCAGCCGCCGGTCTCGACGCCGACGATGCGGTCCTCCGGCAGCGCCTGCAGCCGGGCCAGCATCATGGCGTCCTCCCTGGTGTAGATGTCGTTGGTGACGACGGCGATGGAGAACTCGTCGCGCAGCGCCTTGCAGAGTTTTTCGGTGAGCGTCGTCTTGCCGGAACCCACGGGGCCGCCAATGCCGATACGAAGGGGGCCGTTGGGTTGTGTCATGTCGGAAACTCCGTGATGGCAAGGACTGCGAAGCCGAGCCCGATCAACAGGCAGAGCGGCGAATAGAAACTGGAATCGAGCCGAGCGAAAGGCTGTTGCGGCGCCAGCCGGCGCCACCAGGGCGTGAAACCGGCAATGCCGCGCCCCAGGAACACCAGTCCGATCAGCATCGCGGTAGCCGCGAGGCCCTGCTTGGGAAACGGCGAGGCAAAGAAACCGATGAGCGCCAGCGGCCACAGCGTTGCCAGGCCGAGGCAGGCGGCAACGGCGAAACTGGCGAACGGCGTCGGCATTTCGTTGACGCCGCGAAAGCCGACGACAGCGTGGGCGCAGGACGCCGCGTCCCTGCCCGGCCAGACGCCGCCTATGCCCCAATAGACATGCAGTGCCGTGATCAGCAGCAGGACGAAGGAGAGGACGAAGGCGAGGAGGATCATGAGCGGAACAATCGCGAATACTGGGTTTCGTGCTTCATGGCCATGACGTCGGAGACGAAGGCGCAGCCGCCGAGGTCGTCCAATGTCGAGCGGGACGCGCGGGCAGCGGTCGAGAGCGCCAGCGGCTCGAAACCCGCGAGCAGCGTCGTCGCCTCGTTCTGGCCGATCATGCCGAGCCGGATCGCGGCCTGGACGAGGTTGGAGAAGAAGGCTTGCGCGAAGGCGGACAGCGCGTCGTGCAGCGCAATGCCATTGCCGCCGGCCACAGCTCCGACGGCGACGCAGTAGGCGCAATCGGCCGGCAAGCGCTCCAGCACGGCAGTGGGCCAGGCGGCGGCTGCTTTGAGGAAGGCCGCGCCTTGCAGCATGGTCTCGGCGTGGCGTTCGCGCGAGCCGGCCAGTGCCTCGGCCAGTGCGACAACCTCGGCCAGATCGCCACCTTCACGGGCGCGGCGCCAGCTTTCGGCGAACAGCACGGCATCGTTCCAGCCCGAGCCCATCTCGACCAGCGCCTCCAGCCAGCCGGCAAGGCCGGCGGCATTGGTCACCAGCCCATCTTGCACCGCGCGCTCGAGGCCATGGCTGTAGGCAAAGCCGCCGACCGGAAAGGCCGGCGACAGCCACGCCATCAGCCGTAGCAGGGCGATGCCGGACGGCTGGTCAGTCATGATCATGGTGGTGATCGTGCGAATGCGCGTGGCTGTGCGCATGCGCTTCGCTATGGCTGTGGCCATGCGCGTGGCCGTGATCATGCCCGCCGGAATAGGCGCCGCGCACCGGTTTGAACGGCTCGGAGGCGTCGTGCACCGTGGCGCCTAGCCCCTCCAGCATCGCCTTGATGACGTGGTCGCGCAGGATGAGGATACGGTGCGCCTCGATGCCTGCGGCGAGATGGCGGTTGCCGATATGCCAGGCGAGTTCGGCGAGATGCACGGCGTCGCGGGCGCGGATGTCATAGACCTCTTCGGGCGCCGCGATGATCTCGATATGGCCGCCATCCTCCAGCACCAGCCGGTCGCCATCGTTCAGAGCGACAGGCTCGGGCAGGTCGACCAGCACCTTGCCGCCGTCGGCAAGTTCGATGGCGCGGCGGCGCAGATGCCGCTCGTCATGGGCGAGAACGGCACGGCCGGACGGCGCGGTGGTTGCGGCCGTGCCGGCGGGCAATACGGAGACGGCGCGCGGGAATTTGGTGAAGTCGGTGTTGAGGTTGAGCTTCATTTCATGGAACCTCCATCAGAGCGCCGCGCGTCCCCTTGGACGCGCAAAGGATGCTCTAACATGTTTGAATCTATGGATCGTGCTTTCCGAAAATCGATTCCGATTTTCGGGCCGATGCATTGGCTTGCGCCCGGGTCCGGGCCGGCCGCGCCAGAAGGCGATCGAAATAGCTATTGACGCGCTCGGAGTCGATCGGGAAACGGCCGGCACGCGCCCAGCCGCCCATGTCGCCGAGCAGCACGTCGACGGCGGAAAACCGGTCGCCGAGCGCGAACGGCTTGTCGCCGAGCCGGCGCTCCAGCGCCTTGACCTCCGTGGCGAAGTCAAAGGCCGCGGCAGGACCGACATCGACCCGCACTTCCCTGGGCAGGAGGAAACGGTGGCGCAATTTGTTCCACAGCGGCGCCTCGAACTCGCTCTGGGCAAAATGCATCCAGGAATCCATTTCGGCGCGGCCTGCGAGACCGGGATTGGCGCCCATGCCTTTATCGGCGTGCTTGTCGGCGAGATAGACGCAGATCGCCGCCGAATCCGTCACCGTCAATTCACCGTCTATGAGGATCGGCACCTTGCCCGAGGGATTGAGCGCATAGGCTTCGGGCGAGCGCAGCTTGACCTCGACGAACTCATAGGGCTGGCCGAGTTCCTCCAGCATCCAGAGGACGCGACCGACCCGGGATCCGCGCGATCCGACGGCCTTGTACATCGTTGAACCCTGCCTTTCCCGAGCAGCCTAGTGCATCCGCGGCCGTCATACGATCGTGTCGAAGAGCCGCAGGATGAACGATATCTGGTAGATCAGCGCCGCCGCGACGAAGGCGATGTGGAACCGGCGGTCGCGCACCAGGATCGCGACGACGCACAGCACAACGAAGATCGGCGTGCGGAACAGATACTCGCTGCCGAAGCGGGCGAAATGCTCAGGCCCCTTCAGCAAAGTGTCGACCACGTCGAGCAGGTAGGTCGCCGCCAGCAGGCCGAAGAACCAGGCGCGGCGCGAATAGAAGAAATCCTCGTAGCTGGTGTAGTCCAGCATCGAATCCGGAAACAGCAGCGCGCAGAGCAGGAACAGGGTGATCGCGTAGAAAATGATGAACAGGTACTTGCCGAAGGTCCAGGTTTCGATGGTGTAGAGGCCGAACTCCCACCACCAGAAATGCACCAGCATCAACAGCACCGAGGCGACCCAGGCCAGATGCACGGGGTAGAGACGGTATTGGCCGGGATGCTGCACAATGCGCGCCACCCCCGACAGCAGGCGCGCGACGCCAAGCCCGATCACCATGCCCATGACGATGCGAATATGCGGGAAAATGTCGTGGGCGGAGGCTATTTGCTGGTCCATAGGTAGCTGATAATGCTCTCGATGCTATGAAAAAGCTCTAGCGGACCACGTGGTGCTATTCGCGAATAAGCTGATCCGATGACCACGGCGTGCCGGGAAAATAGTCATGGTCGAGAATTTCCCTGATCGAATACGGACAGTCCGCGGGGAAATTGCCCTCCCTCAGGCCGGTCTCGTCCGCCGCCTTCAATCTCGCTATTTTGAATTCTCGTCCGAGCCGCTGTCCCGGATAGGCTTTCAAGCTAGGGCTTTCATCGAGCAGATCTTCGATCTGAAATCGCTGCTCGCGGATGGTCAGCAACCATCCAGTTTTGCGCCTTTCGGGCTGAAATTCCCATTTGAGCAAATGCAGGAGCAAGGTGCCAAGTCTACTCGCAATTTCTCTTTTGTCGCTCCGCCCCAAGCTCTCGATCTCCTCCGCCAGGTTATCGCGATCGAGGTCTGAGAGGCGACCTTCGCGCAACAGCGCGCCTTGCTCGGCGCACCACTGAGCATAATCGGCCTCATAGGGCGTCAATTGCTGTTTTCGAAAAATCTTGTTCATTTAAGTGATATTGCTCTCAAAGCACGTAATTTCCAAGCCAGACGGAAAAGGTAGACCGTTATCCGAACCCATGGCGCAACATTCCGCTGCCGCAGTTGACGAAGCGCATGCGCTTTCATGGCAGTTCATTGCCCATTCATGAATTTCAGCGGAACGTCTCAAAACAGAAAGTACCTTTGCGCCATCGGCAGCACGGTCGCTGGTTCGCAGGTCAAGAGTTCGCCATCGGCGCGAACTTCGTAGGTTTCCGGATCGACCTCGATATGCGGCGTGGCGTCGTTGAGCACCATCGAGTGCTTGCCGATGCCGGCGCGCGTGTTTTCGACGGCGACGAACTGCTTGTCGACGCCGAGCCGGCCGTGCAAACCGGACTCGAGCGCGGCCTTCGAAACGAAGGTCACCGACGAACTGGTGCGGGCTTTGCCATAGGCGCCGAACATCGGCCGGTAGTGCATCGGCTGCGGCGTCGGGATCGACGCGTTGGGGTCGCCCATCGGGGCGGCCGCTATCATGCCGCCGATCAGCACCATGTCCGGCTTGACGCCGAAGAAGGCCGGGTTCCACAGCACGAGATCGGCGCGTTTGCCGACCTCGATCGAGCCGATGTCCTTCGACAGGCCGTGCGCGACGGCCGGATTGATGGTGTATTTGGCGATGTAGCGGCGGACGCGGAAATTGTCGTTGTCGCCCGTCTCCTGCGGCAATGACCCGCGCTGGCGCTTCATCTTGTCGGCCGTCTGCCAGGTGCGGATCGCCACCTCGCCGACGCGGCCCATGGCCTGGCTGTCCGACGAGATGATCGAGAAGGCGCCGATGTCGTGCAGGATGTCCTCGGCCGCGATGGTCTCCTTGCGGATGCGGCTTTCGGCAAAGGCGATGTCCTCGGGGATCGACGGCGACAGATGGTGGCAGACCATCAGCATGTCGAGATGCTCGGCGAGCGTGTTGACTGTGTAGGGCCGCGTCGGGTTTGTCGAGGACGGGATGACGTTGGGCAGGCCGCAGACCTTGATGATATCAGGCGCATGGCCGCCACCGGCGCCCTCGGTGTGGAAGGCATGGATGGTGCGGCCCTTGATCGCCGCCACCGTGTTCTCGACAAAGCCGCTCTCGTTGAGCGTGTCGGTGTGGATCATCACCTGCACGTCGTAATCGTCGGCCACAGACAGGCAGCAGTCGATCGCCGCCGGCGTCGTGCCCCAGTCCTCGTGCAGCTTGAGCGAGCAGGCGCCGCCCAGCACCATCTCCTCGAGCGCGGCCGGCAGCGAGGCATTGCCCTTGCCCGACAGGCCGATATTCATCGGGAAGGCGTCGAAGGACTGGATCATGCGTGCCATGTGCCACGGCCCCGGTGTGCAGGTCGTTGCCAGCGTGCCATGCGCCGGACCGGTCCCGCCGCCGAGCATGGTGGTGATGCCCGACATAAGCGCTTCCTCGATCTGCTGCGGGCAGATGAAGTGGATATGCGCGTCGAAGCCGCCCGGGGTCAGGATCTTGCCCTCGCCGGCGATGATTTCCGTGCCGGGGCCGATGATGATGGTGACGCCGTCCTGCGTGTCCGGATTGCCGGCCTTGCCGATGGCCGCGATGCGGCCATCCCTTAAACCTATATCGGCCTTGAAAATGCCGGCGCTGGCATCGATCACCAGCGCATTGGTGATGACGGTGTCGACCGCACCTTGGGCACGGGAAACCTGGCTCTGACCCATGCCGTCGCGAATGACCTTGCCGCCGCCGAATTTCACCTCCTCGCCATGGATGGTGAAATCCTTCTCGACCTCGATGAAGAGTTCGGTGTCGGCAAGCCGCACCTTGTCGCCGACCGTCGGGCCATACATCTGGGCGTAGGCGGCACGCGTTAGTCTGGCCATCAGCGGTTGCTCCCGAAATGCGGTGTTGGTGAAGCCGGGCTGCACATTGCCGCCCTCCAATGGTCACGCAATGACCCGCTGGGCGACACCTTCCGGACCCATTTGGCGGTTGAGGTGGAAGGGTCACCCCAAAACGACCGTTTGCCAAATCGATGGAAGGAAAATCCATGCGCAAAGCGATAATTCTTGCAGCCGCCGCCAGCCTGATGCTGGCGGGTGCCGCCAGCGCCCAGCAGCAGCCCGCGCAACAGCCCGCCCCGACTACGCCGGCTCCAGCCGCGCCCGGCGGTCAGCAGGCCGCGCCGGCGATCCAGAGCGTCAACGTGATCGACATCAGCGAGTTGCCGAAGGACACCCAGACGCAGGTCAACCAGGTCATTGCCCAGCGTGGCGATGCCGGCCTGCAGAAATTGCGCAGTTCGATCGATGCCACCCCCAAGGTGAAATCCGCCCTCCAGGCCAAGGGCATGACGTCGGCCCAGGTGGTCGCGGCCAGCATGGAGCCGAACGGCGCGCTGACCCTGATCACCAAGAAAGCCAGCTGACGAACCGGCGCGGCGGGCCGGTATCCGGTCCGCCCACCGAACCGGAGAGGGAACCGTGACAGGGCTGGGGACGTTTCGTTTCAAAGGCCTTGAAGCGAACTGCGAAAGCGAACGATGACCCTCACCACCCTGCCCGATCCCCGATGCCATGCGCGATGGTTGCATGTCATTGCCGCGGCTGCGTTTCTGGCGGCGAGTGTCCCGCGGGCGGCGCTCAACGCGCAGGGCCTGGAAAGTCCCGAGACCGTCGACCGCATCGTCGGATCGCAAGTTAACCAGGAAGAGGCCAAGACGACCGCTGAAATCGGAAAAGTCAGTTCGGCGATCGACCGCACGCGCGAAAACATCAGCACGGTGCGCAAGACGTCCAAGCTCGACAAGGTCGATATCGTGTTCCTCACCGACGCGGCGCGCAGCGAAGGCGGCCCGCCGCCGGCCATCGAGAACAAGGTTCGGCAGCATCAGGACGATGTCACTGAGCTGCGCAAGGAGATCGAGGCCAACGCCCTGCTTTTCAATGCCCTCGATTCGCGGCGCGTCCTTGCACAGGACGTTCTCGCCGTGGAGTTCGACGATCCGGGAAAGATCGTCATCTATGCGGCCGCCAAGCCCTCGGGCTGAGCCCCACGCAGCGCTTGCGCGCGCTGGCCTTGCCGGCCACGCATAAGAAGCCCTCACAGCTTGCCCATCACCTTCTGCTGGAAGCCATGGATTTCACGCTTGCCGCCAAGCGGCACCAGCGTGACGTCCCGTTCCTGCCCCGGCTCGAAGCGCGTTGCGGTGCCGGCGGCGATGTCGAGGCGCATGCCGCGCGCCCGTTCACGATCGAATTTCAGCGCCTCATTGGTTTCGTAGAAATGATAGTGGCTGCCGACCTGGACCGGTCGGTCCCCACTGTTGGCCACTTTCAGGATGACGGTCGGCAGACCCTTGTTGAGCTCGATGTCGCCTTGAACGGGGATGATTTCGCCTGGGATCATGGGTCCTCACACGACGCCGAAGGCGAGGCCGATGCCGATCGCCGCGCAGGCGGCGCCCATGACGCGGGCCACGCCGCGGGACCTCATGCCGAGGCCAAGCCCGACGGCGATGCCGATCGCATGGAGCAGCACGGTGGCGACGGCAAAACCGGCCATATATTCGAGGCCGCCGGCATTTTCCGGCACTTCCGTGCCATGGGCATGGCCGTGCAACAGCGCGAACAGGCCGATGATGGCGACACCGGCCGAAACAGGCAGATCGACGGCCAGCGCCACCAGCAGGCCGAGCGCCACGACGGAGGCCAGTATACCCGGCTCGACGAAGGGCAGCGGCACATGGGCCGTGCCCAGGGCCGCGCCACCGAGCATGACGCCGACGAACGCCGCCGGCCAGACCCAGATCGCCTTGCCGCCCTTGAGGGCTGCCCACAGACCGACGGCGAGCATCACCGTCATGTGGTCGAGGCCCGACAGCGGATGCGTGAAGCCGGCCATGGCGGAGGAGGTCGTGCCGGTGCCGACATGGGCGTAGGCAGGCATGGCCGCCGCCACGAGCAGGATCGCCGAGAGGCACAGGCGTTTGACAGGGATCATTTTACTTGCCTTTCGTTTTGCGGTGTCACGCGGCCTTGCGGGGGCCACAGCCCTCGGCCTTGAGCACGCGTTTGGTCGAAGCCGGATGTTTCTTCTGCATCGCGGCGGGGCGGATCGGCCGGGCCGTAAAATTGCCGCCGCAATTTGGGCAGACGCCGCCAAGCACGCTTTCGACGCAGCCGGCGCAAAAGGTGCACTCGAAGGTGCAGATCCGCGCATCCGTCGCTTCCGGCGGCAGGTCCTTGTCACAGCATTCACAGTTCGGGCGCAGTTCAAGCATGTCTCTCTCCTCACCGGATCGGTTCGTGCACGGTCACCAGCTTGGTGCCGTCGGGAAAGGTCGCTTCCACCTGTACGTCATGGATCATCTCGGCAATGCCTTCCATCACCTGCGCGCGGCTGACGACATGGGCGCCGGCCTCCATCAGCTCGGCCACCGGGCGGCCATCGCGGGCGCCCTCGACGACGAAATCGGTGATCAGCGCGATCGCTTCTGGATGATTGAGCTTGACGCCGCGCTCCAGCCGCTTGCGCGCCACGATCGCCGCCATGGCGATCAGCAGCTTGTCCTTTTCCCTTGGCGTCAGGTTCATGCGTCTTCCTGAAGTGATGCGGACACAGTCACAATGACCATAATTTGGGCAGCCCCGCTTTTCCGTTGAGCAATCCGACGAGCGGGACCAGCCGCTGGCGCAGCTGGTAGCCGTCCTCGGCGTAAAGCCTCGCAAGAAGCTTGCCAGATGTCTTCACGGTCCAGACGCTGGCGCCACCCCGGTCGCCAATGATCTCCCTGGCCTGGTCGAGCAGGGCTTCCGCGCGCGGCGACACCAGCAGCAGCGTAGCCACGGCGATCGCGTCATTTGCTATCGCCGGACGGGCCATGATGTCGGCGATATCAGGTCCGATGCGGAAATCCTCGGCGTGGATGAGGGTTCCTTCCCTGCGGATACGCCAGCGGTCGCGAAAAGTGCCCTGTGTGGCACGTTCGCCCATGGCCAGGCGGCCGAAGACGGCCGCTTCCAGCACCAGCGCCTCGGCCCCCGCGGCAAGCTCGACGTCCAACGTACGGACAAACGCGGCGCGATCGAAGACGATGGTTTCCTGCGGCAGCCAGGCGATGCTGCCGTTCTCTCCGACGGTCAGCCTGACCCGGACTTCGGCATGGTCCGATGCGGCGCGATAGACTTTTTCGCAGGCCTGGGTCGTTATCCCCGCGCTGGCATGCGGGCCGACATCGACATCCCAGCCGAGGCGGTCGCCGCCGGTCAGCCCGCCGGCGGTGTTGATCAGGACGGCCTCCAGCGGGCCGGCCGAAACATACGGCAGCCTTATCTTGGCGGAGCCGTCCTGATAGAGGCGCCGCAGCCGCGTGCGGCCGTCAATGCTGGCGCAACCTAGCCGCGCCTTGCCCGCCGCGCGCTGGGCCAGCTGACCTGAAAACTTCGTATTTTCGATCGTATCCACGCCGTCAGGTTAAGCACTGTGGCGCTTTTGTCGACATATAGCTTGTTGCTTGATGGCGTTTCCGTTTCTATAGAGGGAACCACCTTGGTACGGTCAGGCGACGCTTGGCGGAGGGATAAGGCGAAGATCGCGGCCTGATATCGAGGACAAGAAGGCGCCGTTCAGTTGGCGTCGGGAAACGACACAGTGGGGAAGAAACCGAATGGCTGACCAGCTGGCAGCGGACATCATCGAGAAGATCAAGGCCCATGCCGAGCCGGGCGGCGAGGAAATCACCACCACAACCGAATTGACGGCGCTCGGCATCCATTCGCTGGAGCTGACCGAGATCATCTTCGACCTCGAGGAGCAATATGGCATCGAGATCGAGATGAACACGGTCGACGCCTGGAGCAACCTGAAGAACGTCGGCGACATGGTCGAGGCCGTTCGCGCGCTGATCGCGAAAAAAGCCTGACCGAATGCTGAAGCGCGTCGTCATTACCGGCATCGGTGGACTGTGCGGATTGGGCACCGATGCGCAGGCAATCTGGGCCGAGATGCGGGCCGGCCGGTCGGCGATTGGCCCGATCGACAACCCCTTCCTGCACGACCTGAAGGTCAAGACCGGCTGCGAGATCAAAGCCCTGCCGGATCACGGCATCGAGCGCAAGCAACTGGTGTCGATGGATCGCTTCAGCCTGCTGGCGGTGCTAGCGGCGAAAGAAGCCATGCGGCAGTCCGGATTGGTCCCGCATGCGGACAACACCTATCGGATGGGAACCATTGTCGGTGTTGGCGTCTGCGGCTTCGAGACCGTCGAGGAGAATTATCGCGCCATCCTGCTCGAGGGCAAGAATCGCGCCGGTATCTTCACCGTTCCAAGAGTGATGCCGGGCGCCGCCGCCGGTCAGGTCAGCATGCATCTGGGTTTGCGCGGACCGGTGTTCGGCGTCACTTCGGCCTGTTCGTCTGCCAATCATGCCATCGCATCGGCGGTCGACCAGATCAGGCTCGGGCGCGCCGACGTGATGGTGGCCGGGGGCACCGATGCGCCGCTGGTGTGGGGCGTGCTGAAGGGCTGGGAGGCGCTGCGTGTGCTTTCGCCCGACACATGCAGGCCGTTCTCGGCCGACCGCCAAGGGCTGGTGCTGGGCGAAGGCGCCGGCATGGCGGTTCTGGAAAGCTACGACCATGCGATGGCGCGCGGCGCCACCATTTTGGCTGAAATCGCCGGCGCCGGCCTTTCGGCCGATGCCTCCGATATCGTCGCGCCGACCGTCGAGGGGCCGGAAGCGGCGATGCGCTTCTGCCTGGCGGATGCCGGGCTCAATCCCGAAGACATCGACTACCTTAACGCGCACGGCACCGGCACCAAGGCCAACGACCAGATCGAAACTCTCGCGATCAAGCGCGTCTTCGGCGACCATGCGCGCGCGCTATCCGTCTCCTCGACCAAGTCGATGCACGCGCATTGCCTCGGCGCCTCGGGCGGGCTGGAGATGATCGCCTGCGTCATGGCGATCCGCGAAGGCGTTGTGCCGCCAACGGCGAATTACCGCGAGGCCGATCCCGACTGCGATCTCGACGTCACGCCGAATGTCGCGCGCGAGCGCAAGGTGCGCGCCGCCATCAGCAATGGCTTTGCCTTTGGCGGCACCAACGCGGTGCTGGCCTTCAAGGCAATCTGACCCCGGGCGTTTGCCACCTGCCCGGGCCGGTCCCCACCGTTCGCGCGGTGCGAGTTGGGTGACTGCCCGTGCGGGGTGAAAGCGGCGCCGCCATATTGATCCGGCCTCGCCGCAGCCCTAATTCTTGGCCGACCCGCCAATATCGCACCGCTTGGTGCGCATCCCCCCGATCAGGAGTTCCCGATGGCCGACCTGTCCGCCTTTCCGATCGCAAGCCGCTGGCCGGCCAAGCATCCGGACCAGATCCAGCTCTATTCGGCAACGACGCCGAACGGCGTGAAGATCTCGATCGCGCTGGAGGAAATCGGCCTGCCCTATGAGCCGCACCTGATCAACATCGGCAAGAACGAGAGCTGGACCCCGGAATTCCTGTCGCTCAATCCCAACGGCAAGATCCCGGCGATCATCGATCCCGACGGACCGGACGGTGCGCCGATCGGCCTGTTCGAATCCGGTGCGATCCTGCTCTACCTGGCGGAAAAGACCGGCCTGCTCATGCCTGTCGACGCGGCGCGGCGCTACGAGACGATCCAGTGGGTCTTCTTCCAGATGGCGGCGATTGGGCCGATGTTCGGCCAGGTCGGGTTCTTCCACAAATTCGCCGGCCGCGAGATCGCCGACAAGCGGCCGCTGGAGCGCTACCGCGACGAATCGCGCCGCCTGCTCGGCGTTCTCGACGTCAGGCTGAAGGGCCGCAAGTGGATCATGGACAATGACTACACCATCGCCGACATCTCGCTGCTCGGCTGGGTGCGCAACCTGATCGGCTTCTACGAAGCCCGCGATCTGGTCGGCTTCGACGATTTCGCCAATCTGGCAGCCTGGCTGGAGCGAGGCCTGGCGCGGCCGGCGGTGCAGAAAGGCCTGACCATTCCGGCGCGAGGCTGAACCCGTCAGCCCACGGGAAGAGCGGCCTACTTTGCTTTCGCCTTGGGCCCGCCCCTGCCGACCACGGAGGCGGCAAGGGATGCCACGCCACGCGCCGTGGCCACGACCGCGCCAGCGGCGACATTGGCCGCGGTGCGAACCTTCGAGCCGCCGCCTGCTTTCGAGCCGCCGGCTGGGGCCGGCTTCTTCGCCTGGGCGGGCTTGGCGGCCGCTTTCGGCACGGTCGCTTTCGACCCTGGCACGACTTTTTTCGGCGCCGCCTTGCCGAAGGCCTTCGCATCCTTGGAGCGCTGGGCGATCGCCGGGCCAGCCCCGGCCGTCGACTGCGCCCTCGGTTGTGCCGACTTGCCCCTGGCGGGCTTTTTTGCGTTTGTTGCCATCGGACGGAATCCCTCTTCTGGCATGATTGCCTGATCGGGATAACGCGTTGTAAGTCTTAAGGTTCCGGCCGAAAAATACTGAAAATTAACCGGGTTGACCAAAGACCAGGTCGGCCGCCCGGCGCCGCGCAAGCACGCGTTCGATGTTGGGCATGTCGTTGGAGGCGATCCAGGCGCGCGCATCCGCCTCGGACCGTCCATGCTCGTGCCAGCGTTCCATCAGGCGGCGTTCGAGCTCGTTGCGCGGCACGTCGACGAAGATCGAGAAATCGAACAGCGGCGCCAGGCGCGACCACGGCTCCTCGTCTAGCAGCAGGTAATTGCCTTCCACCAGGATGAACTTGGTCTCGGCGCCGACAATTGCCGCGGCGGCGCGCGACAATTCCATGCCGCGGTCGAACACCGGAATGGCAATCTCGGCCTCGCCGGCGCGGATGCGCTTCAAAAGCGTCTCGAAGCCGCCAAAGTCGAACGTGTCGGGCGCGCCCTTTCGCGCCCGCAGACCGCGCCGCTCGAGCACGATGTCGTCATAGTGGAAGCCGTCCATGGGCACGACCTCCACCGCGCCTTCCGGCAAAAGGTCATGCAGGCTTGCCGACAGTGTCGACTTGCCGGCGCCCGGCGGCCCGGCAATGGCGACGATGAAGCGATTTGCCTTGCCGGCACGCTTGAAGATGGTGGCGGCGAGGTGGGCGATTTCGGACATTTTTCGGCTCCTTCCGCAGATTTTGGACGCATCTTGTCGGCGGTCGCTTGAAATTTCAAACCGCGATTTGCACGATTTAGAGCGACCGGTTGTGGAGTCAGCAGTGGCGACTGCGATTAGTCCGTTACGGCTTTGTCTTCAGCGCGCCGCTGGCTGGCCGATACGCAGAAATTCGCTATCGAACGGGACCTCCGATGCCGCGGCGCCAGCCAACCGCAGGTGGCCACCCGCCGTGGTGATCGCGCGCGGAGGCCCGCCACCCGACAGGGGCAACGCACCGATGACATGGCGGAACGAGACGCGATCCTGGCCGAGCTCGAACGCGGTCGCCACGCCCTCGCGCTTCAGCCAGTTGTCGCCAAGCGAGGCGGCGTGGCCGACCGCGGTGCGCCCATCCTCGATGCCGAGCACGCCGAGATGGCGGCCGCTCCACGGCGCGTAGTCGCGCCCGCCATTGCTGAACCAGAGCATGGTAACAGGCAGTTCGGCCGGGTTCTTCAGCACCAGCACCAAATCGTCCTCGGCCTGGCGCGCCAGCGCGGTCCAGCCCGGCCCGCCATGGTCGGCCTCGACCAGGGTGAGGAAATCCTCGCGCCGGTCATCCATGCGGTAATCCGCCAGATCGAGCGTGCCGCCGCCGGCAGCAGGGAAATGCCCGAGGTCCGACGACCGACCGGGGTAGGCCAGCATGAAGCGGCCGCGCACGGGGTCCGGCTCCAGCGGGTCGGCTGGCGTGGCGGCAAACCGCTTCGGCGAGAAAGCCAGCCTGCCGCCGCCTTTCATTGCCGTCATCGGGTGATGGGCGACCGAGATCGCGCCGGACCCGCCGGAAAACACATGTTCCTGGTAGAGGAAAGGATGGTCGTCGCGCAGCGTGAAAATCTTGTCGACGCTGGCGCCCATCACCTTGTGGCGCAGCCGGAAAACCGCGCGCCAGCCGCCATCCGTGGCGCCGCTGTCAACCACATCCCAGGCGCTGTTGGCCGGCCAGCCATGCAGCGGCGCCTCCTCGACATCGCTGCGCGAAAACGGCGCGCACAGAAAGTCGCCGGAGAGCCGGACGGTGCCCCGCGGCAGGTCTGGAGGCAGCGTCTCGCCCGCGTCGACCCAGGGTGCGCGGTGCAGCGGCTTCAATCGGCGCGCGCCGCTCTCGATGATCATGTCGGCGATGTGGCCGACCGTGAGGTCGAGCGAAACCGAAATGCCCTTGGCGTTGATCGTGACTGTATCCATGGCTCTCTCACCCGAATCCGAAGGGTGCCAAGAAGAACCCGTTCGGCGCACCGCGCAAGCGCGCGGGCGCGTATTTTGCATCGGTTTCGCGCTCGCTTCGTCGGAAAATGCCAGCCCTATTGCCGCTTGTAGTCCCGCACCGGCGATTTCGTCCCGTCGGTATAGGTCACCTGCACCGACATCGAGGTCACGCCTTCGGCGACCTTGAAATAGGGCTGGAAATCATCGGGGATGGCGTAGGGATCCCTGGCATTGCAGGGCGGTATGGGAAGGGTCTTGTCGAGCGCGGCACCATTCAGGCTGTAATGCACTTCCTTGATGGCGCAGCGGTAGGACAGCATCTGCGTGAAATAGACCAGCCCATGATTGCCGCTGGCGTCGAAGGCGATCCATGAGGTCCAGAACTGGTCGAGGATCTGCTTGTTGCCCTGTTGCAGGGCGGCATCCGGGTCGAAGCCTATGTCGAACGGGCCTGTCTCGCGCCCCCTGATGTCGAGGTATTTGATCGCGATCGTGGTCTGCGCCGTGCTGTCGGGCAATTCGAAGCTCGGATTGGGCATCGGCTTGCCGGTTCGCTGGTCGTTGAGCGCCAGCAGGCCGGTGTCGGTGAAGGGACCGCTGCCGCCAAGACGCCAGGATATCGCGGTCGCCGGCTCGGGCAGCGAAATGGTCATCGACCAGCCCTGGTTGGAACGCATCGGCGTCAGCGACGGCGCAAAGCGGGCGGGGTCGAGCACGTCGCCAAGGGCCGCCAGCCGGCTGCGGCCGCGGTCCAGCCAGTCGGCAAGCTGGGTCTGGTCGACGAAATATCCGAGCAGCCCGCCATGCTTCTCGTAAGAGACGAACTTGGTCAGCGCCTGGGCTTCGCTGCGCTTATCGGCCAGCGTCTGGCTGCCGAGCCGATCCTCCGAGAACTCCTGCGCCAACAGGAAATAGGCCGGCGCATAGTCCGGATTGGCCGCGATGAAGGCGTTGAGCTTGTCGAGCCGCTGGGTATCGTCGAACTGCAGCAGGTGGACGAGCTTGATCGATGGCGCCTTGGCTTTCTCCGCGAGCTGGCCGAACACCTCGCGGGCGCCGGCCTTGCCATCCTGGACCCGCAGAAGTGTGGCAAAGCGCGTATAGGGGTCGATGGCATCGACATCGAGGCCGGCAAAGGCGAGGTAGGAGCGCCGCGCGTTGAGCATGTCGCCCGAGAGCTCGTAGACGCGGGCATTGTGGTAGAACTCGTCCGGCCGCTTCGGCTCGGCGATGGCGCCGCCTTGCGCGGCCAAGGTGGCAAACTCCTTGGCTATCGTGTCGATCGAGGCGGCGATCTGCTCAGTCGTCGCCTGAAGCTTTTCGGCCTGGGCCACTTGCTGCTGCTGGCCGCCCACGAGTGTCTCGGTGGTTTGCTTGACCGCTTCGACGGTCCTTTGCGTCGCGGCGCCTTGGGCCGCTTGCTGCTGCTGGGCGGAGGCGATCTGATCGGTTTTCTGGGCAACCGTGTCGGTCGATTTCTTGACCTCTTCGACGGTCTTCTGGGTTTGCGTGACCGTCTGCTCGATCCTGGCCACCTTTTCGGCGACGATGCCCATCGACTGCTGCAGTTGCGCGATCGCCGGCACCAGGCTGGCGATGATGCCGTTCTGCGAATTGGTCTCCTTCTGCACGGCGTAGACGCCGCCGGCAACCGCCGCCGCACTGGTGGCGAACACCAGCGCCGGCAGCGCCTTGGCCGCCAGCACGAGCCTGAGCACGATGGCAATGGCGATGACGACGGCCGCGATCGAGGCAGCCAGCGCGATATAGGCGGCAAACGGCGCCAGCGGGTTGAGGATGTCGGAAACGGCGCCGCCGATGAAGGCGATGCTCCCGGCCCATTTGCCGGTGCGGCTGAGCGACGCCCTGATCAATGACGGCGCGGCGCCAGCCCCAATGTCAGCCATTTGCGAGCCCCCCTGCCGCCAGATGCCACGCTCCTTCCCACGGGAAACGCTGCTTTGGCAAGGAAAGACAGGAAACGGGCGATTTCGGGCGGTGGCAAGGCCTGGTTCCTCTTCCCCGCTTTGGCGGGTGGGGAAACAGGTCGCGCCGGCACTCGACATTCCCGGGGCTAACCGGCATTAACCAAATGGACGCACCCGCCGCGTTACGTTAGCTTCGCCTTATCTCAGCAACAGCATCGCCAGAACAGTCCAGCCCTTGTCCTTGCCGCGTCTCTTTCCGCTCTTCCAGAAAATCCTGGCTGTCCTGGCCCTGGCGGCCCTGACGGCCGGCTGCTCGACCACGGCCCCGCCCGACAGCGTTCTGGCCGTGCCGGCGCCGCCGCAGAAATACGCGGCCATCGTCGTCGACGGAAAGAGCGGCAAGCAGCTGTTCGAGGTCAATTCGACGGCGCAGCGTTATCCGGCCTCGCTGACCAAGATGATGACGCTCTATCTGCTGTTCGAGGCGATGGAGACCGGCCGCGTCACCAAGGAAACGCAAATCCCGGTTTCCGACCACGCCGCCTCGCAGCCGCCGACCAAGATGCGTTTCCGGCGCGGGGAGACGATCGACGTCGATTCCGCCATCCGCGCCATCGTCGTCAAATCGGCCAACGACGTGGCCGTGGCGGTGGGCGAATATCTCGGCGGCTCGGAAGACCAGTTCGCCGCCATGATGACATCCAAGGCGCGCCAGCTCGGCATGAGCAGCACCACCTTCCGCAACGCATCGGGCCTGCCCGACGACGGCCAGATGACGACCGCCCACGACATGGCGGTGCTCGGCATGTCACTGCAGCGGCGCTTCCCGCAGCACTTCCATTATTTCTCCGAAAGCGACTTCATGTTTCGCGGCCGGCTGGTGCGCGGCCATAATGACATGCTCGGCCGCGTGCGCGGCGTGAACGGCATCAAGACAGGCTATATCAGGGCTTCCGGCTTCAACATCGTCACCTCCTACGATGCCGACGGCCGCCAGCTGATCGTGGTGGTGATGGGCGCCGACAGTGCCCGCCAGCGCAACGACCATGTCGAAGCGCTGATCCAGCGCAGCCTGTCGCCCACCATGGCCGACACCAAGACCAGGCTGATGTTCGCCGAACAGCAGTGAAGTGAGGCGTGATCCGCGCAGCGGACAAAAAGCCAATTGCCTGGCTTTGTGAACGATGAACGGTGAAGACACGGTCCGCCCTTGGGCGGACGCCGACCCAAGTCGTGCCTTGGTCACTGTAAAAACCTTGCAGCCGGCTATCGTCTTGCGACTGTCACGCAATCGTGCGGAAGACGTGGCATAGGCTGCGAATCCGACAGTGGATAGGCGCCGTCGCCTCAGCGTATCCTAACTTACAGCGCAGGAGCCCATCATGAGCACCGTTCCCAAGGCATCCGAGCAGAAGTCGGCCGACAATGAGAACGACAGCGGCGGCGAGTATTTCGAGGCGCCGACCACGCAAGAGGATTCGCACGAGGTTTCCGACGAGCATTTCGACACGCCCGAAGTGCCGGACTCCGAGCCATCAGGTCCCGGCGCATCGCGGCTGAAGCCCAAGAAAAAGCCGTCGGCGATCTCGGGCCGCAAATTCCGCAAGCGCGACCTTGTACGCATCGACACGCTGCGTCCGAGCCTCGCCGACCGCATTCATTCGGACCACCCCGACCTGCCCAAGGGCGCGCGCATCAGCCGCGAGGAGCTCGGCCGCTACCGCATGCGCTACATGGAGGAGCTCTTACAGCAGGAGCACGGCGAATTCTCCGAGCTCGACCGCCAGGTGGTGGAATCGATCGCCCGGCAGGACACGATCTCGGAGAACAGTGAAGAAGAATTCGAGGAGCACCGCTCCTTCGCCGACCGCGTTTCCGACAACATGGCCGCATTCGGCGGCAGCTGGTGGTTCCTGATCTCGTTCGCCAGTGTGCTCCTGGTGTGGATCGGCATCAACCTGATCGCGGGCATGGCGGGCGCCTTCGACCCCTACCCCTTCATCCTGCTCAACCTGCTGCTCTCCTGCATCGCCGCCGTCCAGGCGCCGATCATCATGATGAGCCAGAGACGGACGGAGGCCAAGGATCGGCTGCGCTCCTTCAACGACTACCGCGTCAACCTCAAGGCCGAACTGGAAGTCCGCCACCTGCACGAAAAGCTCGACTACCTCATCTCGCGGCAATGGACGCGGCTGGCCGAGATGCAGCAGATGCAGCTCGATGCCATGCATGAGCTGGCGAGCGCCAAGAAGGCAAAGCGGGCGGTGCGCGGGCGGCGGCCGGTGAAGAGCCCGGTAGAGCAGTGAAGGGGTGAGGAGTGGTCCGTGTAGCGGACGAAAAGCCAACTGCTTGGCCTTTCGAGCTTCGAACGCCCTGAGCCTGCGAAGAGCAGGATGCCGTACGCGAGGCCCAGACGCATCAAGCCAAGTTCGCAACGCCGCCAATTGCCCGTTGAAGCCCGCGCCCGCTTCCGCTAAGAAGCCGTGACTTGCCGGTTCGCCGGCTGGTTCGTTTTCCGGGCTCTTCGCCCTGAAAGCACCCGTAGCTCAGCTGGATAGAGCGCTGCCCTCCGAAGGCAGAGGTCACAGGTTCGAATCCTGTCGGGTGCGCCACTCAAGCTTTTGATTTAATTGGTATCTTCGCGCCAATTTTGCGCGATGCCCCCTCCCAATACCCGTCCTGTCACAACGTTGTCACAGCAAATGGACGGACAAGCATGGCATCAATCAGAAAGCGGGGCGGAACCTGGCAGGCGCAGGTCCGCCGGGAAGGTCACAGGGCGATCACCAGATCGTTCGGCAAGAAAGCCGAGGCCGCGAAGTGGGCGAGAGAACAGGAAGGCCGCTTCGACGAGGGCGAGTTGCGGGCAAACGGTCAGAAGGAGCGTTCCTGCAGGCTGAAGGACCTCCTCAACCGGTATTCCCAAGCAATCACCCGGCACAAACGCGGCAGAGCAGCGGAACTGGCTCATATGCGGGCGATCCAGCGGCATCCTATTGCTGACGTTTCCGTGAAGCGCCTTACACCCCGGCAAATCGCGAGCTACCGCGACGACAGGCTTTCGGTCGTCTCTCCATCGACTGTCAGGCGTGAGAGGGTGATCCTTCTGCACTGTCTGCGCACGGCCGCGGATGAGTGGCAATTCCCGGTTCCAAAGCAATGCTTTTCGAACGTGTCCCGACCACGCGAAGCCGGAGCGAGATCTCGACGGCTCATGCCGGGCGAATTCGAAGCCATTTTGCGGGAATGCGATCGCGGCCCAAAATACCTGAGACCCCTCGTCCTGCTCGCCCTGGAGACTGGCATGCGACGTGGCGAACTGCTGTCGCTCACGTGGAGCAATGTCGATCTCGATCGGCGGCTGGCCTACCTCAGGGAAACCAAGAATGGAGAAGAGCGGACGGTTCCACTCTCACCGTCGGCGCGCGATCTGATCAGCGCAATCTCCCGGGACGATGGCCGTATACTTCCTTTTCACCGAATGCCGCGCGGCTAGCTTGGGAACGAATGAAACGGAGAGCCGGCATTGTGGATTTGAGGTTTCATGACCTGCGTCATGAAGCAATCAGCCGCTTTTTCGAAATGGGTCTGTCGCTGCCGGAAGTGGCGCTGATCAGCGGTCACAAGGACGCGCGCATGCTGGTCCGCTATGCCCATTTCACCGCCAGATCGATCGCCCGCAAACTTGTCAGATCAACAAAGGAACCTATCCATGCGGAGTAGAAAACTGGCACGGTTGCTGTCACTGGATGCATCAGCGGAGAAATTCCTGGAGCTGGCGAAATCATATCAGGCTTCGCGTCGGACCCGATCATCTTGGGACGGCCTGATCGCCTATTGCGAGAACAGGGATTACGGTTGTTCAAGGGCCAACGTGGCTGAACTGTCGGATCCGACCAACTGGTCAAGGACCGTGTCGGACGAGGGCCGAAAGCCGCGAATTGCCATCAAGATCGACGTCAATCAGCGCGGTAATCTGGTCATCACTCACAATGGCGGGGCCGACAAGATCGTTTTCCCCGAGGACTTCTCCAAACAATTTTGGGCGGTGCAGACAATGCGAGGCTGGCATGCATCGCCTGACCCCTGCAACTTGATGTGGGTACCGGATTTCAACCATCTCTGTGGCTCTGCTTACCACACCCGAAATCCTGTCGCTCAATCGCTTTGGCCGCTCTTCACACGCGTATCCAGGAATTGGTTTCCGAGATTTCTCAAAAGCTCACCATGGTTGCAGCCTCGACTACGAAGCTCATCTTCATAGACGGGGAGATCATTGGGATCGATATCGAGGAGAGCGAAGAGATGCGCCGGCTTGAGAAGGACATGTGGTACCGTGTTGCCTCCTCCCGTCACGGCGCTAAGCAGGGGCTTTGGAAAAGAGGGCGATGCATGGCCTTCCGCTGGCTACCTTGGCAGCATTCGAGCAGGAATGTGGGTGATACTCTAGGGTAAGCTTGGAAAGCTCGGGAGCAGCCTCTTCAAAACAAAATTCGCTTACGACATGCCGTCACGTCGAAATCAAAAAAGGGCATGTCTTCCATGCAAAATGAAGCAATCAAACTCGCGGAGACGTTCGGTTTCCGCATCCTGCCGGTGGCCAGTCCGCGGATGGGCGGGCCGGCAGCTGGAAAGAGGCCGCTCATCCCGGCTTGGCAACAGGCGGCTACGACCGATCCGGTTCAGATCGGCGCGTGGTTCAGTCGCTGGCCTATCGCCAACATCGGCATCGCAACTGGAGCTCAGTCGGGTGTCGTTGTTCTCGACGTTGATCACAAGAACGGCGGCATGGAGTCGCTTGAGCGGCTGCGGCAAGAAATCGAACTGCCGGAAACGCTGACCGCCAAGTCCGGTTCGGGTGGGCTCCACTTCTATTATCGCTATCCGCTTGACGAAGACGTTCGCAATAGCGCGGGCAAGCTTGGTCCTGGGCTCGACATTCGGGGCGAAGGCGGCTTTATCGTGGCACCTCCCTCGATGCATGCCTGTGGCCAGACCTACGAATGGGTGAACCTCTAATGACTATTTCAGAAGCACCGCGGCTCATTGAGCTTATCCTGGGAACGAGGTCCAGCAGGCAGCATGCTCCCGGGCAGCAGGCCATCCAGCAGGGCAACAGAAACACTGCACTGACGAGCGTCGCTGGACGACTTCGACGCAGGGGGGCATCTCGCGAATATATCGAGAACCAGCTGGGAATTGTGAACCATGGTCTCGAAAGACCTCTGCCCATCGCCGAAGTTCAGGGCATTGCGGCGAGTGTGTCTCGCTATGAGCCTGCATCGGATCTGACTGAACAGGGCGTCGCGGAGATTTTCGCTCGTCGCTCCGAAGACAAGCTTCGGTACAGCCCCTCGTTCGGTTGGCTGCTTTTGATGCAGGTGTGTGGAAATCGGACCTGCAGGGCCTTTTCGTGCAGGAGTCCGTCAAGGATCTGGTCGGCGAGTTGCATGACGCCTTGGACGTCGACCAGACACTGGCCGGCGAGATGCGGACCTTGCGCACCAAACAGCTTCGAGCCTTGCGTCGCAGCACGCCGATCGCAAATATTGCCAAACTGGCCCGCTCAGCGCCTGAGCTCCTCGACGTGGATGACTGGCCTGACTGCCCTGATCTCCTCAACTTTCAAAACGGTACGCTCGACCTGCGATCTATGGAACTCCGAGATCATGATCCCACGGACCGGCTTCGGACAATCCTCCCCTACGCCTATGATCCCAAGGCGCAAGCGCCGCATTTTCATCGCACGCTCGACGATGCCATTGATGAAGATAGCGTCAAATTTCTGCTTCGCCTCTATGGCTATGCGCTCTCGGGAAGGGGTGGTGAGCAGAAACTGGCCGTGTTCGTGGGACCAGGAAGGAATGGAAAATCCACGATTGCCGAAGCCGTTCGGCATGCACTCGGTTCTTACGCGGCGACTGCCAACCCCGAGACGTTCATGAGGCAGAATAACAAGCCGGCGATCAACAATGATATCGCCGCCTTGTGCGGGGTTCGGCTGGTCACGACGTCGGAGCTTAGTGCTGACCAGAAGCTCGACTCCGCGCTGATGAAAAGGATGACAGGCGGAGAGCGGATGAAAGCCCGGTTTCTGCACAAAGAGTCTTCGAGTTCGATTTCAACGCCTTAATTGTGATGGTCTCGAATTTTTCTCCGCTGTTCGACGCTAGCGACGCCGGTATCGCTCGCCGCCTTTTGTTCGTGCCCTTCGACAGGGTCGTGCCTGATGGGGCCGTCGACAAGCATCTGCCGCAGAAGCTGATGGGGGAAGCTCCCGGCATCATGAACCTGCTGCTGCAAGGATACCAGGACTACACGTCTCGCGGACTGGACATTCCCGAACCCGTGAGGCGCAAGACCGCGGAGATCCTGAAGCACCACAATCAGGCACTTCGCTTCCTCGAGGATCGGTGTGTCCTAGAGCCTGCCGGTCGGGTGATGGCCCGCGACTTGTATGGCGACTACGAGACATGGTCTCTTTTGGAACGGATCAAGCCGATGAGCGAACGATCGTTCAAGGCCGCCATCGAGAGGACTACCTCTCTGCATCAAAAGCGGGTCGCGTCTGGGCAAGAATGGCAGGGCATTCGCCTGAAACGCGGTAATAATTCCAGATAGTCGCGAGTCAGGCTGCTGGTGGTGGTGTAGGTAATGTAGTGATTTACCTATTCATTCTCTTGTGAAAGAGATGGAAAAAGAATAGGAAAAAACTACATTATCTACATGCCAGCACCGGACCATTCACCAACGCTCAACTCATCGCGATCTGAACAAGCTGAGCAGATTGAACGTTCCCCACATCCGCCTTGGCGGGCACTTCCGAGCCGGACGATTGCCAAGATGCTTGGGGTCAGTCTTCAGTCGTTGGCTAACTGGCGTGTCCGCGAAAGCGGGCCCAACCCAGAACCGCCAGTTTCAGGCAAGGGAAACCGCGTCTTCTATCGCCCAGATGAGGTTACGAGTTGGCTCGTTGATCGCTCCGTCGCACCATGGGAAGTCAGCTATGCTTGGCTTGAGCGCAGAGGGCTGGTAGTTGAACCGGCGACCGAACAGTCAACGGAGTTCCTTATCAAGGCCGCGGACCCGTTCGTCTAAAATTCGGCGCTAGGTCTGGCCGGCGACCAGCCGGCAGGGGTGTCACGAGAGGGGCAGTCGCCGCTGCTGAGCGTCGACAATCGAAATGAAGATCATCGACAATATTTCGGAGCGGCTTGGAGACGATCTGAAGGGCGTGATCGAACGCGGAGCGCGGGTTAAGATTGCTGCGTCCTGCTTCTCAATCTATGCCTTCGAAGCGCTCAAGGTCGAGCTTTCCAAGATTGAAAGCCTTCAGTTTATCTTCACTGCTCCGACGTTCGTGCCGGCAGACGTCACGGACCGCCTGCGCAAGGAGCGGCGGGAGTTCTTCATCCCGAAAGCGCGGCGGGAGAGCGGCCTCTACGGAACGGAGTTTGAAATACAGCTCCGCAACAAGCTGACGCAAAGGGCCGTGGCGCGCGAATGCGCCGACTGGATCCGCAAGAAGGCCAGGTTTCGGTCGAATACAAAGAAAGCCCCGATGCAGCAGTTCCTGCATGTGGCGAGCGTCGACAGCGGAATTGCCTACATGCCGATCAGCGGCTTCACCGCTGTCGATCTCGGCTACCAGAAAGGCGACGCCGTCTCGAATTTTGTGACTCGGTTCGACGATCCGAGCCACACGCAGATGTACCTCCAGCTGTTCGATCAAATCTGGTCAGACCCGGAGAAGCTAGAGGATGTCACGGCCGCAATCTGCGACCACATCGAGTCAGTCTATCAAGAGAATTCGCCGGAGCGCATCTACTTTCTGATGTTGTACAACATCTTCCAGGACTTCCTCGAGGACATCGACGAAGACGTTTTGCCAAACGACCTTACCGGCTACCGCGACAGCGTGGTCTGGAATAAGCTCTTCAACTATCAGAAGGACGCCGCCACTGGCATCATCAACAAGCTCGAAACCTATAACGGCTGTATCCTTGCCGACAGTGTCGGTTTGGGCAAGACATTCACGGCGCTGGCCGTGATCAAATACTACGAGCTACGCAACCGATCCGTCCTGGTGCTCTGCCCCAAGAAGCTCGCCGATAACTGGCGGAACTACAATACCAACTTGACGACCAACGTTTTTGCCAAGGACCGCTTCAACTACGATGTCCTCTGCCACACCGACCTGTCGCGGACGACGGGCGAGTCCTTCGGCATTCCGCTCAACCGAGTGAACTGGGGGA
The DNA here is from genome assembly GCF_020164695.1 of Mesorhizobium sp. ESP6-5. Classification (NCBI taxonomy): domain Bacteria; kingdom Pseudomonadati; phylum Pseudomonadota; class Alphaproteobacteria; order Hyphomicrobiales; family Phyllobacteriaceae; genus Mesorhizobium; species Mesorhizobium sp. ESP6-5. Next base: position 269,026 of record NZ_JAIUGR010000004.1, on the reverse strand, counting down.
ATTACGATCTCGTCGTGATCGATGAGTCGCACAATTTCCGGAACAACGATGTCTTCAAGGACCGGGAAACTCGCTATCAGAAACTGATGAACAACGTCATCCGCGAAGGCGTAAAGACCAAGGTCCTGATGCTCTCCGCGACGCCGGTGAACAATCGCTTCACCGACCTGCGCAACCAGCTCGCGCTCGCCTACGAAGGGCAGTCGGAGGCTCTCAGCCAGAACCTGAAGTCGCAAACCAGCATCGAGGAAATCTTCCGCCGTGCGCAGAAGGCTTTCAACGCATGGACGTTGCTGCCTCCGGACGAGCGGACAGCAGCCTCGATCCTCAAGGCGCTGGATTTCGATTTCTTCGAGCTTCTCGACGCCGTGACGATCGCCCGGTCGCGCAGGCACATCGAGACCTTCTACGACACGAAGGATATCGGCAAGTTCCCCCAGCGCCGGAAGCCGCTGTCCTTCCACTGTCCTATTACGCAGCGGGTGGACGTTATGGGCCTGAACGACATCTTCTCCCAACTGTCGTTGCTGAAGCTCGCGGTGTATGCCCCCATCAGTTACATCCTTCCGAGCCGGCTCCGGAGATACGAGGAGATTTACGATACCCAGGTGGAGGGTGGCCGGGGCAAGCTTCGGCAGGCCGATCGCGAACGCAGCCTTCAGGCGCTGATGACCACCAACCTGCTCAAGCGCCTCGAAAGCTCCGTCGAAGCGTTCCGTCTCACCTTGCGCTCGCTCAGCGGGAACATCGCGCGAGCCTTGGATGCCATTCACGATTTCGAGCGGTCAGGCGGCACGCTAAGTGTGAGCGATTTTCTGGCTGACGAGGAGTTGCTCGACGATGAAGACGACGATTTGGCCGGACTGGGCGACTTCACCGTAGGCAAGAAGGTGCAGATCAGCCTTGGCGACATGGATCTGCCGTCGTGGAAGCATGATCTTAAGGCCGATCTCGTGCTCATCGAGGACCTGACCGCCTCGATGGACAAAGTCGAACCGGACGATGACGCCAAGCTTCAGCACCTCTTGGAGGTGCTCCGGCAGAAGGTGCGCGAGCCCCTCAATCCTGGGAACAGGAAGGTTCTGATCTTCACGGCCTTCGCCGATACCGCGAACTACCTCTATGCCAATCTGGCGCCGTTCGCGCAGCAGCTTGGATTGCAGACCGGCAAGGTGACGGGCTCCGGCATGCCGAAAACCACGCTCAAGAAGAGCTATGACTTTCAGGGTGTGCTTACGCTCTTTTCGCCCCGATCCAAGGAGAAAACTATCGTTCTGCCCAACGAGCCCGGCGAGCTGGATGTCCTGATCGGAACGGACTGCATTTCCGAAGGCCAGAACCTTCAGGACTGTGACTATCTCGTCAACTACGATATCCACTGGAACCCGGTGCGCATCATTCAGCGCTTCGGCCGGATCGACCGCATAGGGTCGCAGAACGCCCAAATCCAGTTGGTGAACTATTGGCCTGACATCTCGCTCGACGAGTACATCAACCTCAAAGAACGCGTCGAAAACCGCATGGTCATCGCCGACGTGAGCGCCACCGGCGATGACAATGTCCTCACCGCCAAGAGCAGCGACATCGCCTATCGCAAGGACCAACTGAAGCGCCTTCAGGAAGAGGTCATCGAGCTAGAGGATGTGAAGACCGGCATCTCGATCACGGATCTCGGCCTCAACGACTTCCGGATGGACCTGCTCAACTACGTCAAGGAGCACAGCGAACTCGACAACCTGCCGAACGGTATGCACGCAGTTGTTCCCGCGCAGCCTGAGCTGGGCCTTCGACCGGGCGCGATCTTCGCGCTCAAGAACATCCACGACAGCGTCAACATCAACCAGCAGAACCGGCTGCACCCCTACTATCTGGTCTATATCGGCAATGACGGCGAGATCGTCGCTGACCACACCGAGGTGAAGCGCCTGCTCGACCTCGTCCGTTCAAGCTGCAAAGGCCGGCCAGAACCGATCCACGACGTCTGCCGCACCTTCAACGAGCGCACGCAGGACGGCCGGAAGATGGATCGTTACTCCGAGCTGCTGAGCAGCGCCATCCGATCGATGATCGAAGTGAAGGAAGAGAAGGATATCGACAGCCTGTTCAGCAGTGGCCGTACTACGGCGCTGGTGCATAGCATCGCTGGGTTGAATGATTTCGAGCTGATCGCCTTTGTCGTGATCGAGGGGTCAGCGCATGACGGCCTTCTTTGATTATCCCAAAAGCGCCGCCTTCGGTCGCGTCGTGCCGAAGAACAAGATATACGAGCACGCCGGCGCCAACGCCGCGCTAAAGGACCTTTTTGTGCGCGAGGTTGACCAGATTGTCTGGTCCTACAAGCTGGCTCCTGAGACGATCAACCTGCCCGCCACCAAGACGGTGATCGAGATCCAGGTCTTTCGCGTCTCGCTCAAGACCACGACATTGGACCGCGACGTGCTGCGCGCCATCGACCGGGCGGTCCCCTTTCCGTTGATCTTCGAGCTGACCCACAATGGCCGCGTCAAGCTCGCTGCCGCCTACAAGCGACCGAGCGAGGCAGACAGCACCCGCCGGGTGATAGGCGACTATTTTGAGACCCAGTGGCTGGCCAACGATACACCGCGCACGCCGTTTCCTCTAGCACTGGATATGAGCTCGCTCTACGAGCGACTGCTGAGCCCGCTGGTCACCGCGCAGACTGAACGCCTGGTCCCCGGCATGGGCGAAGCGCCGCAGGCGCCTTTCACCGCCGCGCCAGGGGTGGCTCCGGTCTCGCTGGAGGCGCGTATCGCGTTGGCCGAGGCGATCAAGGCGAAGGCGCGCGACATCGAGCGGATCCGGGCGCGGATCGCCCGCGAGAAGCAATTCAACAAGCGCGTGGCGATCAATGCCGAACTGCGAGCGGCGAAACAGGAACTGGAGTGGCTGACCGCAGGCGATCCCTTCGGCGCTGTGACGGACAAGTAAGAGGACAAGTATGGAAAAGCTGAAGATGCACAGCCCCGACCTGACACAGGAGAATATCGCGAAAATCCGCGCGCTGTTTCCCGGCTGCGTCACCGAGGCAACGGACAATACCGGGAAGGCCCGGCTGGCTGTCGATTTTGATCAGCTTCGCCAAGAGCTTAGCGACCACATTGTAGACGGCCGATGGGAGCGTTACCGCTTGGACTGGCCAGGAAAGCAGGAGGCGCTGCTGGCCTCAAATGCACCCATTGCAAGGACGCTTCGTCCCGCAGTTGGCGAAAGCGTAAATTTCGAGGCGACAGGCAACCTCTTCATCGAAGGCGACAATCTCGAAGCGCTCAAGCTTCTTCAAGAAACCTATTTGGGGCAGGTAAAGCTCATCTACATCGATCCACCCTATAATACGGGTCGAGATTTCGTCTACGACGATGACTTTTCCGAAGACTCAGAAGCATTCTTGCTAAAATCCCTGCAGACAAGCGCGACAGGAGAGAAGTTGGTCGCTAACCCTGACTCAAACGGCCGCTTCCACTCCGACTGGCTCACGATGATGTATTCTCGTGTGCGTCTTGCGAAAAACCTACTCTCCGATGACGGAGTCTTCTTGACATCGATCGACGACGGCGAAGTCTCCAACCTTCGAAAGATATGCGATGAAATTTTCGGCGAGGAGCAATTTGCAGCCCAGATCATTTGGAAGAAGAGAAATACACCGCCCAACGATAAGGTAATCGGTGCCCAACACGATTATATCCTGGTTTACATAAAGAAGGACCTCACGGGACTTAATCTCCGGCCTAGAAGCGATGAGCAGATCGCTCGGTACAAGAACCCAGATAACCACCCAAAGGGCCCGTGGGTTGCTGGCGACTTGACTGCCAATGTCAAAGGCGGGAGGTACTCCCAAGCGCTTTATTTTCCAATTGTAAACCCAAACACAGGCAAAGAATTCTATCCCACCAACAACGGAAATTGGCGCTTTAATCGCGAGCGCATTAACAATCTTATTTCTAACGATGAGATTTACTTTGGTCGCGATGGGGAGGCGTCCCCAAAGCTCAAGCGCTTCCTGTGCGATGTAAAAGATGGCGCAACGTGGACTACTTTGTGGGATTTTGCTCCGCTAAATACATCCGGATCTAGCGAGATGGATGAGATATTTGGTAATTCTGTCCTTTTTGAAAATCCTAAACCGATCGGACTGCTGGAGTACATTATCGACCTGGGTGCAAACCCAAAGGCTATTGTAATGGACTTCTTCGCCGGTGCCTCGACTACGGCGCATGCGGTTTTAAGAAAAAATGCTCTGGACGGCGGATGTCGTAGGTTCATCATGGTTCAACTACCGGAGCCGACCCATGACCAATCCGAGGCCTTTAAGGCTGGTTACAAAACCATCGCTGAGATATCGAAGGAACGCATCCGGCGTGCCGGAGCCGAAGTTCTTAGTAAGAAATCCCATCCCGATTGGAACAAGGATGTCGGCTTTCGCGTCCTGAAAATCGACACGTCGAACATGCAGGACGTCTACTACCGTCCGGATGAGGTCGATCAGAGGGACCTGCTCCACGCGGTTGACAACATCAAGCCGGACCGCACCGCCGAAGACCTGCTTTTCCAGGTGCTCGTCGATTGGGGCGTCGATCTGACGCTCCCGATCCGTCGCGAGACGGTGAAGGGCAAGACCATCTTTTTCGTGGACGAGAACGCGCTCGTCGCCTGCTTCGATACGGGCGTGACCGAGGAACTGGTGAAGGAACTCGCCAGCCACGAGCCCTTGCGCGTGGTTTTCCGCGACAACGGCTTCGTCTCGGACGCCGTGAAGATCAATGTCGAGCAAGTGTTCCGCCAGCTCTCCCCCGGCACTGACGTCAAGTCGGTCTGAGACGATGGATGCCGCGCTTAAAGCCGTTCTGACCGAACTTATCTCCATATGGGAGAACGAAGTTGTAGAATTCAAGGAAGCGACCGACACATTCGATACCGACAAGATAGGTCGGTATTTCTCGGCTCTTTCCAACGAAGCGAACCTTCGTGGCAAGGAGCGCGCGTGGCTTGTCTTCGGCGTCAGAAACTCAACACGCACTATCGTCGGCACTGATTATCGTGTTCAGCCTGACAGGCTGCAGTCGCTGAAGCAGCAGATTACCGCAGATACCGAGCCAAGCGTCACGTTCCGCAACATCCACGAACTGCATGATCCCAGCGGACGTGTGGTGATGATGGAAGTACCGGCGGCACCGCGGGGACTGCCGATAGCCTGGAAGGGGCACTACCACGCCCGGGCAGGCGAAAGCCTTGCTCCCATGGGCTTGGACAAGCAAGACGAAATCCGCAACCAGACGCTGAGCGGCGATTGGAGCGCGCAGGTGGTCGAGACTGCCACCACGGATCATTTGGATCCCTTGGCATGTCAACGCGCACGGGCAGCTTTCTCGAAGAAGCACGCCAACCGGTTCACATCGGAAGAGATCGCGAGCTGGGGATTGGAGACCATGCTCGACCGTGCGAAAGTGACCCAGGATGGCAAGATCACCCGAACGGCGTTGCTACTGCTTGGCAAGCCTGAGTCGGCCTATCTTCTTTCGCCTCATCCCGCCCAAATAACTTGGAAGTTGGAGGGGCCTGAACGGGCTTATGAGCACTTCGGCCCACCCTTTTTGCTGAAGACAACCGAGTTGTTCCGAAAGATCCGGAACATCCAGCTCCGACTTCTCCCGGAGGACGAGTTGCTGCCGTACGAAGTTTCAAAATACGACCAGGTGGTCGTTCTGGAGGCGTTGCATAATTGCATTGCCCATCAAGATTACAGTCGTAGTGGCCGCGTCGTCGTCACTGAGTATCCCGCAAAGTTGACCTTCGAGAATGAAGGAACCTTTTTTGAAGGCGGACCGGACGATTATGTAGCGGGAACCAAAACTCCCCGCCGCTATCGCAATCCCTTCCTGACCCAGGCCATGACAGAACTGAACATGATCGACACCATGGGCTATGGGATCCATCGGATGTTCGATGAGCAGCGCAAGCGCTATTTCCCGCTTCCCGACTATGCGCTTTCCGACAATGGTGTCTGCTTGACGATCCATGGCGGCGTCGTGGATCCAGCCTACACGCGGAGGCTGATGGAAAACTCCGGCCTTCAACTCCAGGATGTTCTTGCGCTGGACCGCGTGCAGAAAAAGCTGCCTATTCCGGATGACGCCGTCATAAGGCTTCGGCGCGCCAAGCTAATTGAGGGCCGGAGGCCAAATCTGCACGTGTCCGCCACAGTGGCCGATGCTACTTCCCAGAAGGCGCAGTACATCAAGACTCGGCCCTTCGACGATCATCATTATGAGGAGATGGTGGTCAATTTTCTACGAAAGTTCGGGCGGGCCTCACGAAAGGACATTGACGACCTTCTTTGGAACAAGCTCAGCGATGCGCTGGACGCTAATCAAAAAAGAAATAAAATTGGCAATCTTCTCAGTCACTTAAGGAGGAGCGGCCGTATGCGAAACGCGGGCTCCCGAGCTTTGCCCGATTGGCGACTCATGGACTGAAGCGTGAACATCGTAAGAAAGACTACGAAAGCCACGAAAGAAATATGAAAGCAGCGCCCCCGCCATGAAGCTCAAATTCAAGGTCCAGCCCTATCAGACCAATGCCGTCGAGTCGGTCGTCGACTGCGTTGCCGGGCAGCCGTTGGTCGCCGGCGTCACCTACCGGATCGATCCCGGCCGAAAGGCACAGGCAAGCGCCTTTGAGGACGGGTTCAAGAACGCTGACATCGCGCTCACCGACCTCCAGGTGTTGGCCAACATCAAAGAAGTCCAGCGGCGGCAAAACTTGCCTATCTCGGACAAGCTCGTCTCCAGCGCCGGGTGCAAGTTCAACCTGGACATCGAAATGGAGACAGGTACCGGCAAGACCTATTGCTACATCAAGACGATCTTTGAGATGAACAAACGCTACGGCTGGTCGAAGTTCATCATCATGGTGCCCAGCATCGCAATACGGGAGGGCGTTTACAAGTCGCTGCAGATCACCGCCGACCATTTCACGGAAAGCTACGGCAAGAAAGCCCGCTTCTTCATCTACAACTCCAAGCGGCTGCACGAGCTGGAGAGCTTTTCATCGGACGCCGGCATCAACGTCATGGTGATCAACATCCAGGCGTTCAACGCCCGCGGCGCCGACAACCGGCGCATCTACGACGAGCTGGACGATTTCCAGTCGCGCAAACCCATCGACGTGATCGCCAGCAACCGACCCATCCTGATCCTCGACGAACCGCAAAAGATGGAAGGCGCCGCCACGATGGAGGCGCTGCCAAAATTCAAGCCGCTAATGATCCTGCGCTACTCGGCTACCCATCGGACTCAGCATAGCCGCGTCCACCGGCTCGACGCGCTCGACGCCTATAACCAAAAGCTGGTGAAGAAGATTGCCGTGCGGGGGATCCAGACCCGCGGCCTCGCGGGCACGAACGCCTATCTGTACCTTGAGGGCATCGACATCTCGAAGAAAGCGCCGGTGGCCCGGATCGAGCTGGAGGTGAAGCTCAAGTCCGGCGCGATCAAACATCAGCTCAAGCGGTTGGAGTTCCGAGATGATCTTTTCGCCGAGTCCGGCGAGTTGGACCAGTATCGTAACGGCTTCACCATCTCGCAGATCGATGCCCGCAACGACACCGTCGAGTTCAGCACGGCGCAGTGCTTCGGGCAGGTGAAGCGACCGGCGATGTCTCCGAGCGCGACATAAGGCGCATCCAGATCCGCGAAACCATCAAGACGCACCTCGACAAGGAGAAGCAGCTCTTCGCTCAGGGCATCAAGGTGCTGTCGCTGTTCTTCATCGACGAGGTGGTGAAGTATCGAGACTACGACCGGCCCGACGAGAAGGGTGAATATGCGCGCGTGTTTGAGGAGGAGTATGAGCTTCTTAAGGCGGAATATCTTTCGGAGCTGGCGATCGACAATGAAGCCTATCGTAAGCACCTAGCCGGTATCGCCGCTGCGGCGACCCACAATGGCTATTTCTCGATCGACAAGAAGACGAACCGGCTGAAGGATCCCGTGGTCGGCGTACGCGCAGTCGACTCCGACGATGTGGACGCCTACGATCTGATATTGAAGGACAAGGAGCGGCTGCTCTCCTTCGGAGAGCCTACCCGCTTCCTCTTTTCCCATTCGGCGCTCCGGGAAGGGTGGGACAATCCCAACGTATTCGTCATATGCATGCTCAAGCATAGCGACAATACGATCTCGCGGCGCCAGGAGGTTGGCCGCGGCCTGCGATTATCAGTCGACCAGCACGGCGACCGGATGGATCACCCCGCTGTCGTCCACGATATCAATGTGCTCACAGTCGTTGCCAGCGAGAGCTACAAGGATTTCGTCAGTGGCCTGCAGAAGGAAATAGCCGATACCCTGACGTCGCGACCCAGGAAGGCGACCGAGGCCTATTTCGCTGGCAAGACCATAACGACCGAGGCCGGGCCGATCGAGATCACGCCGGCGATGGCAAAGCAGATCTATCGCTACCTGGTGAAGAACGATTACTCGGACGATGCGGATCAGATTTCGAAGGCCTACCACGAGGCCAAGGAAGCGGGAATCCTGGCAGAGTTGCCGGACGAGCTGAAACCTCACGCCAGCGAGATATTCCAGCTCGTCGATAGCGTGTTCAGCGATGCGCAGTTGCCAAAGGTCGAGGATGGTCGGAAACCCAAGACCAACCCGTTGAACGACAACTTCGACAAGAAGGAGTTTCAGGAGCTGTGGACGCGTATCAACCGGAAGGCTGTTTTTCGCGTAGATTTTGACTCCGATGAACTCGTTCGCAAATGCGCGAGCGCGCTCGATGACCGACTGCGAGTGACGCCGCTCCAATACACAGTAAAAACGGGCATCCAGCGCGATGCTCTCACTCATGAAGAGCTTATCCACGCTACCGGCTTTGGTGAAAACGAGCAGGCTACCTACCGAGCAGATAGCGTCCACTCGGTGGTTCGCTACGATCTCCTGGGCAAAATCGCCGAACTGACGGAACTGACGCGAAAAACCGTGGCGGAGATCCTTACCCGGATCACAGCTGGCGTTTTCGGCCAGTTCAAGCAAAATCCGGAACATTTCATCTCGGAGGCTTCTCGGATTATTACCGAGCAGAAAGCGGCAATGGTCATCGAGCGCCTTGCCTATGACAGTCTTTCGGAATGTTACGAGGTCGATATTTTCACGGGCAACCAGACCGGACAGGATTTCTCCAGGGCCAGCGGGAAGCTTAAGAACCACATTTACGACTATGCTATCACGGACTCTGAAATCGAGCGCCGATTTGCCGTGGAGCTCGACGCGGGTAACGAGGTGGTTGTCTATGCAAAGCTGCCTCGCGGCTTCCTGATCCCGACGCCGGTCGGTGACTACAACCCGGATTGGGCGATTGCGTTCAGGGAGGGCAGCGTCAAGCACATTTTCTTTGTCGCCGAGACTAAGGGCACGATGTCCTCAATGAAGCTGCGCCAGGAAGAGAACACCAAGATCGAATGCGCGAGAAAGTTTTTCGACGAGATTGGCCGGCGCGTCACTGAGGATCGCGTCAGATATGATGTTGTGACCAGCTATGAGAAGCTCATGGATATCGTCGGACGCGCGGCGACGTGAAGAAGATACAAATTTAACAGCTTTATCTTTCTTGAGGAGGGGACATGGCACGCAAGAAATTGACGAAGGCTCGCAAGACGCTTCTTATCAAGTTTGAGTCCATAATCGGCAATGAATGCTACAATGCAAATATCCAAAATTGGGGACCGGGTGGCGTCTTCCAAGGCGAAGGCCGTGAATTTCGGTATCCAATCACCTTTCGCGATGAAGAGGGCACGAAGATCAAGAAGCGCTATGTCGATGAAAACATGAAGGCCGATGCCGATCGGCGGCTACTATGCGTTCGGAGCCAACGAACTCCACATAATGAATGGCCTGGATCGTGTGCTTCAATACCTTGAGCACGAATATCAGCTCAAAATCTAAGCCTTGGACGAAGCCGGATTGGCCAGGCGCGCCGTCCCGTGCGCGTTGGCAATTGTTGTTAAGTTTTGGGGGGACGAATGAAAATTTCCACGATACTGGACCATATCGACAGCGGCCATATGGCCTTGCCTGAGTTTCAGCGAGGATATGTGTGGAACCGCGACCAGGTCCGGGGCCTGTTCGACTCACTTTATCGCCGTCACCCTGTCGGAGGCCTCTTGGTCTGGGCGACAGAGTCCAAATCGGCCGCTCATCGCGGTGACGGTCAACTGGCTGCCGGGATTGTAAAGCTGTTGCTCGACGGGCAGCAGCGAATGACGACGCTCTACGGAGTAGTTCGCGGTAAGCCGCCCAAGTTCTTCGACGGAAACCCGCAAGCATTCACAGGTTTGCGTTTCCACCTCGGCACGGAAACCTTCGCTTTTTTCCAACCCGTCAAGATGCAGGACGATCCACTCTGGATCGATGTGACGAAATTGATGCAGGCCGGCACGACGGGGCTTGGGACTTTCATTGCGGCCCTGTCCACCAATCCTGATCAGCTTGCCTATGTTGGTGTCTATGCCGGTCGTCTGAGCACGCTGCTCGGTATAACCGACATCGCTCTGCATATCGAGGAGGTTACAGGTACGGACAAAACGCTGGATGTTGTCGTCGATATCTTCAACCGGGTGAACAGCGGCGGCACCAAGCTCTCTAAAGGCGATCTTGCCTTGGCCAAGATTTGTGCAGAATGGCCCGACGCCCGAGAGTCCATGAAGCTCAAGCTCAAGGACTGGACAAAAGCCGGCTACAATTTCAATCTCGATTGGTTGCTACGCTCGGTCAACACAGTCCTTACCGGCGAGGCCAAATTTAGTTATCTACACGACAAGGACGCACTCGACATTCAGGATGGTCTGAAGCGCGCTTCAAAGCACGTCGACGCCAGCCTCAACCTTATAGCTGGAAGGCTCGGCCTCGATCACGATCAGGTCTTTTTTGGTCGGTTTGGGGTGCCAGTGATGGTCCGGTTTATGGATCAGAAAAAGGGTTCGCTAGACGCGGTTGAGAGCGACAAGCTGCTCTTCTGGTTTGCACAGGCAGGAATGTGGGGCCGGTTTTCTGGGTCAACGGAAACATTTATCGACCAGGATCTGGCGGCGCTCGAGGGGTCGCAGGGGGGTCTCGACGCACTTCTCGAGCGACTTAGGCTGTGGCATGGCGGCTTTCGGGTGGAGCCGGCCCATTTCACGGGTTGGAGCCTAGGCGCTCGCTTCTATCCGATCCTTTACATGCTCACGCGTATGGGGGCGGCTAGAGACTGGGGTACAGGACTTCCACTCAAGGCGAACCTGTTGGGAAAGATGAGCCGCCTGGAGGTGCACCATGTATTTCCAAAGGCGCAGCTTTACAAGCGAAAGCACAACCGGTCCGACGTGAATGCTCTGGCCAACTTCTGTTTTCTGACGAAGGACACTAATCTGAGCATTAGTGATCGTCTGCCTGAGGTCTACTTCGCAGAGGTGGAGGCCAAGCATCCTGGCGCGCTGGCGTCTCAATGGGTACCGACCGATCCCGCGCTCTGGAAGATCGAACGCTACCGCGACTTCCTGGAAGCACGAAAGGAACTCCTGGCTGCAGAAGCCAACAGGCGTTTCGAGGAGTTACTGCACGGCGACACCAAATGGTTGGGCGCATCCGCAGTGACTGTCACAGTGGAACCTGTCCCGATAGGCGGCGTGACGAGCGAAGCAGAGGAATTGGAGCTAGAGGCCCTCAATGACTGGGTTGAAACTCAGGGACTGCCTCGTGGGCAGGTCAGCTACGATTATGCCGACTCCCTTACGGGGGACCAAAAGGCCATATTCGATTTGGCTTGGCCTGACGGCCTGCAACCGGGACTCACCGGGCCAGTCGCGGTGCTGCTGAATGAGCCAGTCGGAGTTCTATCGCTGGCTAGTGCAGCTGGCTTTCGCTGTTTCACTTCGGCGGAGGAATTCCGCCATTATGCAACAAATGAGATCCTGAGGCTGGAGGCTGCTTAGTCGTTGCCTGCCGCGGCCTTTCGTAAAGGAGGCGCTTCCGGATGTAGACGCGCTAATTAAAATCAAGCTTCTGACGGCCACGAGCGGACCCGAGCCGCTTGGCAGTAGGCGCAGCACCTGTGTGAGTTGATCTTCCGAGCACCGGAGCGAGCCGTGCTGGTTGTCCTCGGATCAATCGGATGGTGTGGTTCGCGGTTCAGCGTCGCCAGTAGCCTCATATTCGTGAAAAAATAAATTCACGCCAGCCTTGACAAAAGAAGGCTGAGCGTGTGATACGTTTTTCACAAAATTGAGGTCACCCATGAAACTCTCGGACGAATACCTCCTCCGATATCAGCACTGGCAATCGCGAAGGATAAGCGAGAGCAATGAGGATTGGGATGTGCGTCCTTGGCTGAAGAGCACCTGCGCAGCATTCGAGGAATTCGTTTTGAAAGCCCGGGGCCGCGAGATCGAACAGTTTCAGGACTTCGGCGCTTGGAAGGCTGTTTTGCTCTTTGAGAACCTGGCCTTTTTCGGACTCTATGGCGCTGTTCTGGAGGAGCCCGAGCCCGAAGACGCGAGGAGGATAATTGAGCTCGGTCTTCAGGACGGCGAAAAAATGGTAGCCTTGGGCGATCGCCCCAGTCGTTCTGTGCCGGGTTTCATCCTGGACCTCGCGGCATCGCGAAGGGCGCTCGACGAAGGACATGGATCCATCGATCCGACCTCTCTTGCGACCTTTGCTGGGCTTTCAGTGGGGCGAGTCCACAATCTCATGTCCGGCAAAGATGCTCAGTTTGCCTCGGAAAACGGGCGTATCCCCGTAGAACAGGCAGCAGCTTGGCTAGCAGGCCGCAGCGCGTTTTGGCCTTCGATCTGGCAGGAACCCAAGGACGCAGCAGATACATCCGAACGCTTCCGTGTACCTGTTGCTTCTGATGGCACTATCTTTCACCCAGGCCTTCGACGTCGTAGCGGGTTCATGGTCGGTGAGAAAGGATCAGAACGCCTCTTTGATACGTTCGACCAAGCGCTTGCCGCCCTTCACGAAATACGAGAACCACGCTGGCGCCGCCCCAACGCGCAAGGAAATTGGGGCATCGTGAAGGCTACGGGGTGGACGTTCATAACGAAAAAGGAACTTAATACCTTCCGGCCCTAATCGCCGATCTCATACCCGTAAAAGTGATTTTCACCCCGCCTGGAATGAGGCGGGACCCCTGTACTTGTGCCAAGGAGGAGATCTTAACATGACCCCAGCTGATATTTTGCATTCCCTTGCGACTCAAGATGCCGTGCGGACGCCTGACCTTCCCCAGCGGCAGCGAGGTATCTACGGGCTCATCAATCACGAAGGCGAGCTCCGCTACATTGGCTCGACCTCGCGAGCGGCGGAGAATTTCCACAAGCGAATTCATCAGCGTCACCGCACCGGGTCGGAAACGCACAGCCATTACTTCTCGAAAGTCTACTGCTGCGGCCGGATGTGGCGTGACCCTTTTGACCGGAGCAACGTCGCTGATGCAAAAGTTGCCAAAGCGGTTCGAAACGAATTCATCGCGGCTTATTGTGGAGCGGTCTATGTGCCCATTCCGGGGAACGAAGCCACTATCCAGTTGCTTGAAGCTGAGGTGATCAGAATTGCCCCAACCCGATTTAAGGCGTGGAATGGCCGAACCGATCTTGTCTACCAAGAGCCTGTGAATTTACTCGACAAGCTGCTTGATGCGCGCGGCTATGGCGAAGCAATCCGAGAGGCTCTTGCGCGCCAAGCCGCACGGGAGCGTGCAAAGCGGTAGGCTGGACGGTACGGGGACGAGGGCTGCCGGCCAGACTTGCAGGTTCACTCGCCCCTTAGATAGCCTTTGGTGAAATAGTACTTTTTCTGGGTGGTGAGCGGACCATGTGCCGGCCTGTTCCCCGCCAAGCTGCCTGTGGGAGTTCAGAAAATGGTGTACCCCTTCGGCTTGACAGTGTCACAACGGCGTCACAGCGAGGTCGAGAAAATGCGTCAAACGAGCGCCTTGCGCGCCAAAGCCGCGCAGGATAAGAATTCAATTAATGACCGGATAAGTATTTGGGAACGAAGGCTTTTCTGGTGGCAAAAATCCCTATCTGTGGGGCTGCACCCGTAGCTCAGCTGGATAGAGCGCTGCCCTCCGAAGGCAGAGGTCACAGGTTCGAATCCTGTCGGGTGCGCCATGCTTCCAAGGTCCGTTCCGGACACATAGGTTACGGTTTATACCGGAGACATGGGTAACACTTTTGGCCCGAAGGGGTTTTGGAGCCAGACTTGGCCACAACCACCACCAGACGTGTCCTGATCACCGGCGCCGGCGCGGCTGACGGCATCGGCTTTGCCATTGCGCGGCAGTTTGGCCGGGCCGGGCATGCGGTTTTCCTGACCGGCGCCAGCGCGCGGGTGCTGGAGCGCGCTGGCGAGCTTCGCGGCGATGGCGTCGATGCCACGGCTGGGGTCGCCGATCTCACCATCGCCGCGGAGGTGGAGCGGCTGCGGGCCGAGGCCGGCGCTGTCGATATCCTGGTCAACAATGCCGGCATGGGATCGCTGGCGTCGCCGTCCGTGGACAAGACGTTCCTGGCGATGAGCGAGGCCGAGTGGGACCGGGGCATCGAGACCAGCCTGAAGACCGCGTTTCTCGTCACCAGGGCGTTTCTGCCGGCGATGGTCGAAACGGGGTATGGGCGCATCGTCAACGTCGCGTCGGTGACCGGGCCGCTGGTATCCTACCAGGGCACCGCCGCCTATTCCGCGGCGAAGGCCGGCATGGTCGGCCTGACCCGGACATTGGCGCTGGAAGCGGCGCGCCACGGGGTCACCGCCAATGCCGTCGCGCCCGGCTGGATCGAAACCGGCGCGTCGAGCGAGGCGGAGCGGATGGCGGCCCTGCATGCGCCGCCGGGCCGCGCCGGCCGGCCCGACGAGGTCGCGGCGGCGGTCGTGTTCCTGGCTTCCGAGAGCGCCAGCTATATCAACGGCGCCTTGCTGGTGGTCGATGGCGGCAACAGCCTTGAAGAACGCAAGGGATAGACGGCGCGGCCAGTCTCATGCCTTGGCGGATTTCCACCTTGGCGCAACTCCTTCCACCGTAATGAAGTGTAACCTCTATCTCGTTAGAAATTTCCCCGCCGCCACCTGGCCGCTGGCACCGTCACTTGACTCAACCATCAGCCTGCACTAATCATAAGTCATGACTGTTGATAGCGCACAGCTTGCCGCCCTGGGCGATCCGACCCGAAGGCAGATTTTCGAGCTGATCGCGGAGCGTCCGCGCTCGGTGGCGGAGGTCACGCGGCAGGTCAGCGTGTCGCAGTCCGCGGTGTCGCAGCATCTCAAGGTGCTTCGCGACTCGCGGCTGGTGCGCGCGGAGCCGAAGGGCGCCAGCAACGTCTACCACATCGATCCGCACGGGCTGGGCCAGATGCGCGCCTGGCTCGACCGGTTCTGGAGCAAGACGCTCGCGGCCTACAAGCTGGCCGTCGAGACCCCACCAGAGGAGTGACCATGAACACCCAGATCCCCATCGCCTCCGTGAAACAATCCGTCGTCGTCGAGGCGCCGATCGAGCGCGCCTTCAAGGTCTTCACCGAGGATTTCGGCAGTTTCAAACCGCCCGAGCATAACCTGCTTGCAGCCCAGATCGCCGAGACGGTGTTCGAGCCTCGCGTCGGCGGCCACGTCTATGACCGCGGCGTCGACGGCAGCGAGTGCCGCTGGGCGCGCGTGCTGGCCTATGAGCCCCCCAACCGCGTGCTCCTGAGCTGGGACATCAGCCCGCAATGGCGCATCGAGACCGACCCGGCCAAGACCAGCGAGTGGGAAGTGCGGTTCACCGCCGAAACGGCTGGGCGTACCCGCGTCGAGATCGAGCACCGCAACCTGGAGCGCCATGGCCAGGGCTGGGAAGGTGTGCGCGACAGCGTCGCCGGCGATCAGGGCTGGCCGCTTTACCTGCAGCGCTATGCCGATCTGGTTGCTCGGCAGGCCTGATCACGGTTCAAAGGCGCTTCGCGCCTGGGCGGTCAGGGCGCCACGCCCCTGCACGCCCAGGCGACATTGGCGAACGACCTCGGGCCGTCCGGTCGCCCGGCCTGATAGGCATCGCGCACGGCAGCCTCGGTGCGCTCGCGCTCGGCTGCCTCCAGCGTGGTCACGTATTTGCCGAGCGGGCCCTCGCCGGCTGAAATCGGCGCCCAGTAATCGGCGAAGTCCTGGTAATCCATGCGGATCATCAGCTCGGTTTCGGTCACGTCGGCCAGCCCCTGCTCGATGAAGGTCCGCTTCATTTCGCCGGGCTGCATCATCGGCTGGAAGCAATAGCGGCCGCGCAGCTGGCGCCCGCTCTCGCTGAGCGCGGCGACCGTGTCGATCATCATGCGCATGCCCGCCATGCCGCCGAGATGGTCCCACACCACGGCCGCGACCACGCCGCCCGGCCGCGTCACCCGGCGCATTTCGGCAACCGCCTTGCCGGCTTCCGGCACGAAGTGAAGCACCAGCAGCGCCAACGCGCGGTCGAACGCATTGTCGGCGAACGGCAAGGCGGTGGCGTCGGCCTGCGATATCTCGATGCGCGGATCGGTGTTGCGTCGCTTTGCGGCCTCGACGAAAACAGGCGAAAAGTCGATGGCCGCGATCGCCGCGAGGTCGGCGGATTTCGCCAGTTCGAACGCCAGGCTGCCGGTGCCGCAGCCGACGTCGAGGATCTTTTCGCTGGGGGCGAGCCCGGCGAAGCCGATGAAGCTGGGCGCGAGCTTTCGGCTCCAGCGGCCCATCAGTTGCTCATAGCCGGACGCGTCATGAACGGTGAAACTCGACGTCATATGCCCCTCCCTTGGCTGCGGGCGCAGGCTAGACCTCTATCAGGATGAAGCCAAGGCAGGGGAGCACGGCGGACGCCTGCCTCCGAGTGCGGGAGGAAAAGTCCGGCTCTTATGCGACACCCTTGAATGCCGCCACGCTCTCGCGCTCCACCAGCGGGCATTCCAGCTTGGTGATTGGATGTCGCCCCCGCCCCACTATCGCAGGCGCTTCCAGCTGCTCGATCGCCCATTGGCCCATGGCCATGTGCGGAAGGATCGACGTCGTCAGCGGCGGGAACAAATGCCGGGCGATTTCCTCGTCGTCATAGCCAACGACCGAGATGTCGGCGGGAATGTGCAGGCCGGCTTCCTTCAGGGCTTCGTAGCAGCCGATCGCGGTGCGGTCGTTCTGGCAGAAGATGGCGGTCGGGCGGTCCTTCAGGGCCAAGAGCTTCACTGTCGCGGCGTAGCCGGCGCTGGCCGACCAGTCGCCCTCGACCACCAGTTCGGGGTCGAAGGGGATGTCGGCGGTGGCGAGCGCGCGGCGGTAGCCTTTCAGCCGGTCCTGTGCTGCCTGCATCCAGGGTTCGCCCGTGATGGTGGCGATGCGGCGGTGGCCGTGGCTGATCAGGTGTCGCGTCGAGCTCTGGCCGCCGGCGATTTCGGAGGGCACCACGGCGGGGAATGCATAGTCCGCCGTGTAGCAGTTGAGCAGGATGACCGGGATGTCGAGGCCGTAGAGGAAATCGGGCGCCGTGATTTCGCGGGTGAAGATGGTCATGTAGATCAATGCCGAAATGCCGCGCCTGGTCAGCGCCGAGATGGCGCGCGGCTCCATCACGGCGTCGCCCATGGTCTGCGCCACCAGAAGCACGTTGCCGGCATTCCACGAGGCCTGGCGCGCGCCTTCGATGGCGACCACCGCTTCCGGGCTGGTGGCGAGCTGGTCGACGGCGAAGCCGATCACGCCGTCAAGTCCCTCGAAGGCCGGGCCATCAAAAGCCGCAACGGGCTTCAGCGCGGAGAAGGCGGGGGCGCTGTAGCCGAGCGCGCGCGCCGCCTCGATTACCCGCTCCCGCGTCTGCCGCGACAGGCGAATGCCAGGTGAATTGTTGAGCACGAAGGAAACCGTCGCCTGCGAGCAGCCGGCGGCGCGTGCGATGTCGGTCATGGTGACGCGGCCCTTGGGCTTTGCCGCCGCCTTGCGGCGCTTCCTGATGGCCTGGTCCGTCGTCTCGCTCATGCCGCCCCCAAATTCCCAGCCTGTCTAGCTGTAGCCCGCCGGGCCGACAAGATGAGGCGACGCTTCCGATTCACATGCGCATCGACCGAACTAATAACTATTACCATCCTTAGGCCCACTCCCGCCATACAGGCTCGAGCCCTCGCAAAACCAGAGGTCGCAAAGCCCCCGCTGCGTGGGATCAGCCATCACCGCGTCGGCAAACCGATTCGGCCGTGACACCAGAGCGCCACCGGAACGGTCGTTTGCTAATAGTGTTTACTAATACAAGGATGCGCTATACCGTCAATCCATCGCCTCCGGCCCCATTGGTCCGGCTGCGATGGAAGTGTCTGTGAATGGCCCGATGGGGAGCGGATATGACTTCCGCAAACCATGTCTCAGATATGTGATATGTCAGACAAATCGGACTATTTACGAACGAGGAATGAGTCTCTAAAGTCCGTGGCCGTGGCTGGTAACGACGCCATTCTTTCACTGCCGGGAACCCCTTGAGGAGGAGGGCGTCCACGCCGCAGACGGCAATTCAGGTGAGCAAGACAAATTTAGTGTGCAAGACAATCCAGTGAGCAAGTCCGGTCAGCCCTACGACTGACCAAAACGGGAGGTTGAACATGAAATCCTTGATACGCAATGCATCCGTGGCCGCCGCGGCCCTGGCTGTCGGCCTGACGGCGACGGCAATCGCGCGCGCCGACGACAAGCCGACGCTGGCCTTCGTCGTCAACGGCGCTTCCGACTTCTGGAAAGCGGCCGAAGCCGGCGTCAAGAAGGCGCAGGGCGAACTGCCCGACTATACGCTCGAACTCAAATATCCCGAACAATCCTCCGTCGCCATCCAGCAGCGGCTGATGGACGACCTGGTGACCGCCGGCGTCAAGGGCATCATGGTCTCGGCCGTCGATCCCAAGACCTCGACGGATGGCCTGAACAAGATCGCTTCGCAAACGGCGCTGTTCACCACCGATAGCGACGCCCCGCAGACCAAGCGTGTCGCCTATATCGGCTCGTCCAATGTCGACGCCGGCAAGCAGGCGGCCGAAATCGCCAAGAAGGCGATGCCGGACGGCGGCAAGTGCCTGGGCTTCGTCGGCCTGCTCGGCGCCGACAATGCCAAGGAGCGCATCCAGGGCATGAAGGACGGCCTCGCCGGCACCAAGATCGAACTCGTCGACGTACGCGGCGACGACATTGACCAGGCGCGTGCCAAGAAGAATGTCGAGGACGCGCTGGTCGCCAGCCCCGACGTCACCTGCATGGTCGGCTTCTACTCCTACAACACGCCACGCATCTATGAAGCGCTGCGCGATGCCGGCAAGCTTGGCTCGATCACCGTCGTCGGCTTCGACGACGATCCGATCACGCTGGGCGGCGTCAAGGAAGGCACCATTGCCGCCACCGTCGTGCAGCAGCCCTTCGAGTGGGCCTATCAGGGCATGAAGCTGATGGCCGCCTATCTCAAGGGCGACAAGTCGGGCATCCCGGCCGGCAATTTGATCATCATCCCGACCAAGATCATCGGCAAGGATGACGTCGACGCTTACGCCGCCAATCTCAAGGCGATGGCTGGAAACTAAGACCAGAAGCAGTTCAGCCGGCTCAACTTCGCTTGAGCCGGCTGTTCGCATTGACGAACCCTGCCGGGGTCGTCAGTCTGCAGAACGGGCCATTTCGGCCCACCGGCTGCTGTCAGGCATGATGAATTATTCCGACACATCCATCGCGGCGACCACCCCGTTTCTCAGCCTCGAGAACGTGCGCAAGACCTATCCGGGCGTCGTGGCGCTCGACGGGTTTTCCATGGAGGTCAGGCCGGGCGAGGTCATCGGCCTGGTCGGCGAGAATGGCGCCGGCAAATCGACGCTGATGAAGATCCTCGGCGGCGTTACCACGCCCGATAGCGGCGCCATCACGGTCGACGGCGCCGCCCACAAAGGCCTGAGCGTGGAGGGGAGCCTGGGTTCGGGCATCGCCTTCGTCCACCAGGAACTCAACCTCTTCGAAAACCTCGACGTCGCCGCCAACATCTTCTTCGGCCGCGAGCCGCTGCGCGCCGGACCGCTGAGACTGGTCGACCGCGCGAAACTGCGCGACATGGTGGCGCCGCTGCTGAAGCGCGTCGGCGCCAACTTCTCCGCCGACACGCAGGTCGCGGATCTGTCGCTGGCGCAGCAGCAGATGGTCGAGATCGCCAAGGCGCTGTCGATCAAGGCGCGCCTGGTGATCCTCGACGAGCCTACATCGAGCTTGCCGCTGGCCGAGACCGACAAGCTGCTCGACGTCATCAAGGCACTGAAGGCCGACGGCATCAGCGTCATCTTCATCTCGCACCGCCTGCATGAGATCGAGCGCGTCGCCGACCGCGTCGTGGTGCTGCGCGACGGCATGCTGGCCGGGACGCTCGGCAAGCGCGACATCAATCACGACCAGATGGTCAAGCTGATGATCGGCCGCATGCTGAAGGAGCGCGAAAAGGCCTCCGAGGCGGCGCGTGCGCCTGGCGCCGTGGCGCTTGCGGCCAAGGCCGTCCGCACCCCCACCTACCCCAGCCGGCCGGTCGATCTCGACGTCAGGCGCGGCGAAATCCTCGGCCTTGCCGGCCTTGTCGGCTCCGGCCGAACCGAACTGGCGCGGGTGTTCTTCGGCATCGAAGCCAGCCTTGGCGGCACGCTGGAGCTCAACGGCAAGCCGTTAACGCTGGCCAGCGCGGCGGACGCAGTCGCGCAAGGCATCTTCCTTGTGCCGGAAGACCGCAAGCTGACCGGCATCCTGCTCGACCTGTCGATCGCGCAGAATATTTCACTCCCCAATCTGCCGGCGCATGCCAGGCGCTCGCTGGTCTCCGCAAGCGCCGAGACCGCCACCGCCGAGAAGCAGAAGAAAAACCTCGGCATCAAGGCGCCCTCGGTGCAGACGCGCACCGGCACGCTGTCGGGCGGCAACCAGCAGAAGGTCGTGCTCGGCAAATGGCTGGCCATGAACCCGAAGGTGATGATCCTCGACGAGCCGACGCGCGGCATCGATATCGGCGCCAAGGCCGAGATCTACGGGCTGATGCGGGCATTGGCCGACGCCGGCGTCGCCGTGCTGATGATCTCTTCCGACATGGAAGAGGTGATCGGCGTCTCCGATCGCATCGCCGTCATGCATGAGGGCCAGATCTCGGGCATTCTCGACAAGGATCAGTTCAGCCAGGAAAACGTGCTTTTGCTCGCGGTGGGCAAACCGGCGAACAGGCCGTAAGCGGAGACGACGATGACAAAGAAAGATCTCGGCCTGCTGATCCTGATCCTGGTGGTCGGGGCGATCGTCGCCATCATCAATCCGCGCTTCCTCTTGCCGATCAACCTCGCCAACACCTCGAACCTGATCGGCCTGTTCGGCATCCTCTCCATCGGCCAGGCGTTCGTCATCATCACCGGCGGCATCGAACTGTCCGTCGGCTCCGTTGTCGCGTTGCTGGGCACGCTGTTCATCGACTTCATCGCCGTGCGCGGCGTGGGATGGCCTGTTGCCTTCGTGCTCATCCTGGTGCTCGGCGCCATCATCGGCCTGGCGCATGGCTGGCTGATCACGCGGCTCAAGCTGCAGCCCTTCGTCGTCACCTTGTGCGGGCTTTTGATCTATCGCGGCGTCGCGCGCTTCTACACCGCCGACGGCACCGCCGGTTTCGCCTTCGGGCAGAATTTTCCCGATCTCGAATTCCTGACCGCCGGCCGCTCCTGGGGCGTGCCGAACTCCTTCTTCGCGCTGATCGTCATCGCCATCGTCATGTGGGTGGTGCTGCACCGCTCGGTGTTCGGGCGCTATCTCTACGCCATCGGCAAGAACGAGGAAGCGGCAAAATATTCCGGCATTCGCACCGGCCGCGTCGTCATGGCGGCTTACGTCATCTGCGGCGTGCTCACCGCCCTGTCGGCGATCTATTTCGCCATGTACACGCGCTCGATCTCGCCGGCCAGCCACGGCCAGTTCTACGAGCTCTACGCCATTGCGGCCGCGGTGCTCGGCGGCTTCTCTCTGCGCGGCGGCGAGGGCTCGCTGATCGGCGTCATCCTCGGCACGGTGCTGCTGCAGGAACTGCAGAACCTCGTCAACCTGCTCGGCATTCCCTCCTCCCTCAACTTCGCGGTGATGGGTGGCGTCATCCTCATCGGCGTGCTGGTCGACCAGCAATGGGGTGTGTTCCGGGCGCGCCGGCGGATGGTCGATGCCGCCCGCAAGGGCGCGGTCGGCGCCGCCGCGGAATAGGTCAGTCCCGGCAGAAATAGCTTACCGGTGCTGGGCGCTGACGGGGTGGCGTGCCTTTCGCGGCCACCCTCTGGTGATCCGCCGTGCGGCCTTGGCTGAAATTACCTGCCGCTCTGGCGTGCGGCGCGGCGAACGCTTTGCAACAGGATGGCAAGGCAGCCGACCAGCAACAGCCCACCGCCAAGCAGCGGCGGCAGCGCGAGCAACTTCACCGCCGCGGTAACGGCGGCCACCAGGACCAGCGACAGCAGCGCCAGATTGCCGTCATCGACGAACATGCCGAAGACCTCCCTGGCAACGAGACGAAGGACGTTCATCGGGCGAGCCCTCCGGCTGCCGTTGGAAGGATGCCGCGCAGCCAGCGCACCATGGCGAAGGACGCCAGCGCGACGATGGCGAAGATGGCGAGCAGGGCAAGATCGGCGCCAGGCCAATGGGCGCCGATGCCTTCGCCGGTCCAGAAGATGCCAAAGCTGGTCAGCATCAGCCCGACCACGAATTTGAGCGCATTCTCGGGCACGCGCGCCAGCGGCCGGTGGACGGCCAGGCCGACAAGCATCACCAGGATGAAAGCCGCCAGCGCACCCATGCTGGCGTAAAATGTCTGCCCATGCGCGGCGCCGACGGCAATGACAATGAACACCACCTCGACACCCTCGAGCAGCACCGCCTTGAACGAGGCCAGCCCGGCGAGGTAGTCGGCGCGCCGGTCGGCGGCCTGCCGGTGGAGGGCCGCGGTTTCCTTGGCGAAGGCCGCTTCCTCGTCATGCAGAGCAATGACGCCGACGCTGCGCAGGATGGCTTTTCGAAGCCAGCGCATACCAAACAGGATGAGCAGCACCCCGACGACGAACTGCAGCGTGGTGATCGGGACCAGCGCCAGCAGCGGGCCGAAGGCCAGCACCAGGGCCGCCAGCACCGCCAGCGCCAGCGCGGCGCCGGTCAATGCCGGGCGCCAGCTGCGTGTCACCCCCACCGCGAGCACGATGGTGAAAGCTTCGACGACCTCGACCAGCGAGGCGAGAAATGCCGCCGTGATTGTCGAGAGGACGGGTGTCAGTGTCTGCATGAAGCTTCCTGTCTGGCTCGACCCCTGATTCCCTGGGGCGAATCCCCGGAGCGTAATCCAGAATCACCCCATGCGGCCAGCAGCCCGGAGCGTTTCCAGCGACAGCGCAAGCAGGCGGGTGAAACAAGTCCGGATCAGATCAGGCCCGATATGTCGGAAAAGGCCATGGCCTTGCGCAGCACTTCGGCGAAACGCTCGCCGGCCACTTCGCGCGGACCGCTGTTGTCGATCGATGTGACGCCAGGGCCGGACAAGCTCATATTGGCGCTGCGCGCCAGCCGCGCCAGCACCTCGCCGCGCGACTCGCGGCCGCGCATGGCCAGCCGCTCGGCCAGCACCTCGGGCGAAGCGGTGATCTCGACGATCGCCAGATTGGCATAGCGCTCGCGCAAGGTGGGGATGATCGCGCGCGACACGTTGGCGACGGCGACATGTCCATTGGAAACAGACCAGTCGACATCGGCAGGCAGGCCATAGCGCAGGCCATGCGCTTCCCAGGAGACGGCGAAAGCGCCGTCGGCATCGGCCTCGGCGAAGGCGGCGTCGGCCAGCGTATCGTGGTCCTCGCTCGCCGCATCGCTCGGCCTGGTGATGACGCGGCGCACGAACTCCAGCTGCGTCTCGTCGGCAAACAGCGCCTTGGCGTAGCCGATCACCGTGTCCTTGCCGGCACCGCTGGGGCCCACGACGGCGACAAAGACGCCGTGACGGATCGGAAAGGTTTCGGCGGACAGTTCGCGCTCGATCGAGGCCGACACCATCATGCCACCCGGCGCCCCTGCCGCCAGACGGTGCGCACGACCGGAACATGATCGTCGACGCGCACGCGCACCAGATCGGCGCGACGACCCTGCTCGATGACGCCGCGGTCGTCGAGGCCGACTGCCTGCGCCGGGTTTTTGGAAACCATGGCGACGGCCTGCGGCAGCGAAATGCCTTCCACCATGTCGCCCAGGAAGAAGGCCGACTGGATCAGGCTGAAGGGAATGTAGTCGGACGACAGGATGTCGAGCAGGCCATCGCTGGCCAAGGTGCGTGCCGAGACATTGCCCGAATGCGAGGCGCCGCGCATGACATTCGGCGCGCCCATCAGCACGCCGAGCCCGGCGGCCTTCGAGGCCCGCGCCGCTTCCTCGGTGGTCGGGAACTCGGCGACCCGCACGCCCTGCTCGATGGCCTCGTCGACATGAGCGGACGTCGCATCGTCATGGCTGGCGAGCACGATGCCGCGCTCCTGGCAGGCGGCGGCGATGAAGACGCGGTTCGGCCCGGAGTTGCGTGCCGATTCGTCCATCCGCTTCTCGCAGAATTTCTGGAAATCGCGATCCGAGAGTTTCAGCTTGCGCTGGTAGTAGTAGGCATAGGTTTCAAGGTTGACGAACTGGCGCTGGCCCGGCGCGTGGTCCATCAGCGACGCCAGCTTGACCCGTTCGTCACCGTCGAAATTGGCGAATGCGTTGAGGCAATCCGGCGCTGAAACCTCGCAGCGAAGATGCAGGAAGTGATCGGCCCGCAGACGATCCCGCGCGACGCTGTCCTCGATCGCATCGGCCAGCTTGCGGATGTCGTCCAATGTCAGGTCGGCGTCCTCGTCCATGCCGACGCGCAAGGCATCTAGCACGGTCGTGATGCCGGCGGTCGCCACCTGCGCGTCATGGGCGAGCACCGCGGCGATCGGGTTCCAGCGCACTTTCGGCCGCGGCGCATAATGGCCCTCGAGATGGTCGGTGTGGAGTTCGACCAGCCCTGGAATGATAAAGTCGCCGCCCATGTCCTCGCCGGTCCGGGCAGCACCGGCATCGATGCCGGCGATCAAGCCATCGCGCAGCACCAGTGAGCCTTCGACGATCTCGTCGGCAAGAACGATGCGGGCGTTGGAAAGAACAGTTTCGGCGGTCATTGCGGGTAGTCCTTGGTTCTTGCAGTCGGGTTTCGTTCAGGCGGTTTTCCGGGCCGGGCGGCGTCCGAGCGCGTGCTGGGAAAGCACCATGAATGGCGCGCCGGGTTCGGGTTCGACGAACAATGTCAGCGCGTCCACGAGCACGGGCTGGCGCAACACATCGGCGAACAGGCTGTCGATCGCCGCGCGCAGGCGAGGGCTTTCCTGTGGGCCGGCCCGGCCGGACAGGGTCATGTGGAAGCGGAAGGTCTCGAAGACATAGGGATAGCCCCATTGGCAGAGATTGCGAAACTCGGCCGGCTTCAGCGAATCCGGGCTGCGCCGCTCGATCTCGGCCTCGGACAGCGGCGCGCGAAACCGGTCGAAATCGCGTACCACATTGTCGGCGAAGCGGTTGAGCGGCGGCAGCGGCCCTTCCGGCACCAGCGCGAAGAAGCTGTCGATCTGGCTGACGACCAGGCGCGGGATCGTGACGACAGGCGTAACCTCGGCAAAATGATCCAGCGCCGCGCGCAGCGAGGTCTCGGTCTCCGTGGCAGCCAGGTGGAAGGGCGCCTTCAGCGTCGCGTGAAAGCCGTAGCGGCGTGCCGAGGCGGTGTGGAAGGCCACTTCCGCCGCCGACAGATCGGCAACGGCCTCAACCGGCCTGGTCGCGGCACCGAACGGATCGCGGCCCAGCCAGTCGGCGGCGATGCGCGCCAGCGGCTCGTCCTGCCGGGGGGTGAAATAAATGGCATAACGCATGGGAAGTCCTCGTCAGAACTGCTGCCATAGGTGATTTCCATGACGGATTGACGAAGCTTTGACGGGTTTTAGAAGGCAAATCGACCCCTAGGGTCCTTAGCCGACGATTTTTCCCAGCTGGACCAATAAGTTCGGCCGGAAACGCGAGACGGTCAGGCCTTCATCAACCATTCGTGCTCGGGCGCATTGTGGAATTTCCAGGTCCGCTTCGGTCCGGCCATCACATTGAGATAATAGAGGTCATAGCCGTGGCAGGCGGCACAGGGGTGATAGCCCTTGGGCACCAGGACCACATCGCCGTCCTCGATCGCCATGGCTTCGTCCAGCGCACGATGTCCGCTTTTGTCGGCATCGGTGTAGACGCGCTGGAAGGCAAAGCCCTGCGGCGGGTTGAGGCGATGGTAGTAGGTTTCCTCCAGATAGGATTCGGCAGGCAGATTGTCCTGGTCATGCTTGTGCGGCGGGTAGCTCGACGTGTGACCGCCGGGCGTGATGACCTCGACGACCAGCAACGAGTCGGCCGGCTGGCCTTCCGGCAGGATGTTGGTGACGTAGCGCGTATTGGTGCCCTTGCCGCGCACCTCCTGGCCGAGATCGTCCGGTCCGATCACCCGGACCGGCAGGCCACCGCCAAGACCAGGCGCCGAGCAGACGCCAAGTTCCAGCTCGGTATCGGCCGTTACCGACCAGTCCGATCCCTGCGGCACGTAGACCGACCACGGCTTGCCATCGAAGGGCGACATGCGCTCGCCGAGCAGGCCGAGATCCTTGCCGCCGGCTTTCGCGGTACCCTTGCCGGTCAGGAACACCAGGCAGACTTCGCGGTCTTCCGTCGTTCCCGAGGCGCTTTCGCCCGGCTTCAGCCGATGCAGGTCGAAACCGACATAGGTCCAGCCGGCGCTTTTCGGCGTCACATGGGCGACGCGGCCATGGCCCTTGTCGGCCTTGACGAGCAGTTTCGACATTTTGTCTCTCCTATCCTAGCCTTCCAACTTCGTCATCCTGGGGCGGAGCAGGAGCGAAGCTCCGTCGCGAAGACCCTAGGATGACGAAGCGAGGGGCGTTTCGGCCAATCGCCGACGTGTGCGATCCGTTACGCTCGCAGTATCCAATCCACAAAACTGCTCGCGCCATGGACCGCCTATTCCTTCGGATCGGCCGGAGGCTTCGTCTCGTCGGCCGGCTTATAAAGATAAAAAAATTGCCATGCGCCGTAGCCGGCAAAGCCGAGCGCGATGACGCCCCAGAACGGCGTGCCGGTGGCGAACTCGATGACCGACCAGATGAGGCAGACGGCCACGACGGCGATGCGCCGCCACAGCGGGCGGAAGAACGGGTGTTCATAGTCTTTCATCGCGCCATCCGAAATTCAGCAGCCTGTCCTCAGATAGACCGCGCGTCACGGCTAATCCAGTCTTCAGGCATTCGGAAACCCTTGCGTCTCCACCGTGTAGCCGGCTGATGTCATCACCCGCATCAGCTCCTTGTGGCCAACCTGCGCCATCTTCAGCGGCGGGTTCTTCTTCGGGTCCTGCTCGGCCTCGACCACGAACCAGCCTTCATAGCCGTGGTCGGCGAAGCGCTGCACGATGGCGCCGAAATCGAGGGAACCGTCGCCCGGCACGGTGAAGGCGCCGAGCGCCACGGCATCGAGGAAGGACTGCCTCGTACGGTCGAGCTTCTCGATCACGCCCATGCGCACGTCCTTCACATGGACGTGGCTGATGCGCTTGTGATGATGGTCGATGGCGCGCAGCACGTCGCCGCCGGCAAAGGCGAGGTGTCCGGCATCGAGCAGCAGTGGGATGCCTTCGCCGGAATGGCGCATGAAGGCGTCGAGCTCCGGCTCGGTCTCGACCACGGCCGCCATGTGATGGTGATAGGACAGCGGCATGCCTTGCTCGGCGCACCATTCGCCGAATTCGGTCAGGCGCCGCGCGTAGGCCTTCATCTCGTCGCCAGTGAGCTTCGGCTTGGTGGCGAGCGGCTTGGAACGGTCGCCCTGGATCGAGCGGCCGACCTCGCCATAGACGATGCAGGGCGCGTCGACTGCCTTGAACAGGTCGATCATCGGCTGGATGCGGTCCTTGTTGGCAGCCATCTCCTCATCGACCAGCGTGCCGGAAAACCAGCCGCCGCACAGCGTCACGTCGGCGGCCTTCAGGATCGGCAGCATGATGGCGGGGTCGTTGGGAAAGCGCCGGCCCATCTCCATGCCGGTGAAGCCGGCAGAGCGCGACTGGCGCAGACATTCCTCCAGCGACACGTCATCGCTCAGTTCGGCAAGATCGTCGTTCCACCACGCGATGGGGGACATGCCCAATTTGGCTTTCAAGTCGTCACTCCGGGATTAGACAGTTCAATTTTTTGGCGCTAGCGCCGCCCCTCATCCGCCTGCCGGCACCTTCTCCCCGTATCGTGACGGGGAGAAGGGAGCTGGCGTCAATCGCCGACGCTCTGCATCCGCCGCTTCTCGTCATAGGCCTTGCGCGCGGCGTTCACTTGAGGCCGTGCCGAGACCTCGGGCACCGCTACGTCCCACCAATGGCCGCCGGCATCGGTCGAAACCAGCGGATCGGTGTCGATGACCAGCACGGTGGTGCGGTCGTTCTTCTTGGCTTTTTGCAGCGCGTTTTCCAGCTCGGCGATCGACGGCACTTTCTCTGATATCGCGCCCATGCTCGCCGCATGCGCGGCAAAGTCGATGTCGGGCAGGATTTCATGGCGCGAGTCCTGCAAGAGATTGTTGAAGTTGGCGCCGCCGGTCGCCATCTGCAGCCGGTTGATGCAGCCAAAACCCCTATTGTCGAGCAGCACCACGGTCAGCTTCAGGCCGAGCATCACCGAGGTGACGATCTCGGAGTTGAGCATCAAGTAGGAGCCGTCGCCGATCATGACGACGACCTCCTCGTCGGGCTTGGCCATCTTGGTGCCGAGCCCGCCGGCGATCTCGTAACCCATCGTCGAGAAGCCATATTCGGCGTGGTAGGAGCCCGGCGCACCGGCCTGCCAGAGCTTGTGCAGTTCGCCGGGAAGTCCGCCTGCCGCATGCAGCAGCGTCACGCCTGAGCCCATGGCGCGCTGCACGGCGCCGATCACCTGCGCATCCGAGGGGAAAGCAGCGTTGGTCGAGGCCGTCACCTTGGCCGCATCGGCCTGCCAAGCCTTCTTGCCGGCGGCCGCATTGTCGGTCCAGGCGGCGGGCGCCTTCCAGCCTTGCAGAGCGGTTGCCAACTCGGCCAGCCCTTCCCAGGCATCCGCGACCAGCGGCAGCGCCCGGTGCTTGCCGGCATCGAAGGGCTGCACGTTGAGCCCGATGATGGTCTTGCCGGAATTCTTGAACAGCGCCCACGAGCCGGTGGTGAAATCCTGCAGCCGCGTGCCGATGGCCAGCACGACGTCGGCCTCTTCCGCCAGTCGGTTGGCGGCCGAAGTGCCGGTAACACCGACGGCCGCCATGTTGAGTTGGTGATCGTCCGGCAGCGAGGACTTGCCGCCTTGCGTTTCGCAGACCGGAATGCCGGCGGCTTGGGCGAACTTGGCCAGTTCGTCGGAAGCCTGGGAGTAGAGCACGCCGCCGCCGGCGATGATCAGCGGCTTCCTGGCTCCCTTGAGCGCCGCCACGGCCGCCGCCAGTTCGTCACGGTCCGGACGCGGCCGGCGCTGGCGCCAGATCCGCTCGGCAAAGAAACTCTCGGGATAGTCATAGGCCTCGGCCTGCACGTCCTGGCAAAGCGACAAAGTCACCGGGCCGCATTCGGCCGGATCGGTCAGCACCTGCATGGCGCGGCTCAGCGCCGGGATGATCTGCTCCGGCCGGGTGATGCGGTCGAAATAGCGCGACACCGGGCGGAAGCAGTCGTTGACCGTCGCCGTGCCGTCGGAAAAATCCTCGGCCTGCTGCAGCACGGGATCGGGAATGCGGTTGGCAAAGACGTCGCCCGGCAAAAACAGGACGGGCAACCTGTTTACGTGGGCGAGGGCCGCCGCCGTCACCATGTTCAGCGCGCCAGGGCCGATCGAAGAGGTCGCGGCCATGAAACGGCGGCGGAAATTGGCCTTGCCATAGGCGATCGCCGCATGCGCCATCGCCTGCTCATTGTGGGCGCGGAAGGTCGGCAACTCGTCGCGCACCTGGTAGAGCGCCTCGCCGATGCCGGCGACATTGCCGTGGCCGAAGATCGCCCAGACGCCGCCGAAGATTGGCGTTTTTCTCCCGTCGATCTCGGTCATCTGGCGGGACAGGAAGCGGGTCAGCGCCTGCGCCATCGTCAGGCGGATTGTCTTGCTCATGGTGTTTTCCTCCGCAGTCCCTACGCCGTTGCGCCTTGTTATGCCGCCTTGCGGCCGCGCGCGGCAAGCCACGCTTCGGTCAACTGTTCGAAGCGCGACGCCATGTCGGCGACAGCCTCGTCGTCGGACATCCTGCCGGCCAGCCATTGTTCGGCTGCGTGGACGAAGATGGTGCGCCCGACGGCAAAGCCCTTGACGATGGGCGCGTTGGCCGTGGCGGCAAAAGCGGCCTCCAACTCGTCCTGCGGCGCCTCCAGGCCAAGCAGCACGATGCCCCGGCACCAGGGATCATGCTTCAGGATCACCGCCTCGATCTTGGCCCACGCGCCGCTCGACGCCTGCGGTTCGAGCTTCCACCAGTCCGGCTTGATGCCGAGTGCATAGAGTTCCTCCAGCGCGCGCGGGATCGTCGTGTCGTCGAGCTTGCCGTGCTTGCCGGCGATGATCTCGATGAGAAGTTCGCGTCCAACTTTGCGCGCGGCCTCGAACAGCGCGCGCAGCTTCTGCTGCTGTTCTTCCTTCAGTTCCGCCGGATCGTCGGGATGATAGAAGCACAGGCACTTGATGCAGTGGTCGACGGGCCATTCGGTAAGCTGCGAGCCGATGTCCTGCGAGAATTCGAAGCGCAACGGCCGCGAGCCCGGCAGTTCCACCGGGCGTCCGAGCCAGGCGAAGGGGTGGCGAGCGAATTCGAACATCGCCTCGCGGCCATGTTTCTCGTCTATCAGCATGCCATAGCCGTCGCGGCCGGCCGCGACCTTGGCCGCTGCCTTGACCGCCAGCACCTTGAAATTACGGATGCGTGCCGGATCGGCGCCGGTCTTGGTCGCCACATCCTCGAGCTGCACACGGTGATCGCAGGCGAGCGCCATCAGCGAGGGGATGTCGCGCCGGCGTGTCGTCGCCCAATGGATGTGATTGATCGCCTCGTCCTTGCGCAGCGCGCGATGCTTGCTGCCGTTCTCGAGAAAGAACCGCAGCTCCTCGAAGGTCGGATATTCCGGCGCGCAGAGCAGCCGCGACACGGCGAAGGCGCCGCAGGCATTGGCCCAGGTCGCCGCCGTGGCAAGGCTTTCACCGCCGAGCCAGCCGCGCAGCAGACCGGACATGAAGGCGTCACCGGCGCCCAGCACATTGTAGATCTCGATCGGGAAACCCTTGCCGACGACGCCGTCCTCGAGATCGTCGCTGATCGGTCCGTCATAGACGATGCAGCCCATGGCGCCGCGCTTCAGGACGATGGTGGCCGAGGACAGGGAGCGGATCGTCTTCAGCGCGCTCAGGCAGTCGTCGGCGCCGGACGCGATCATGATCTCTTCCTCGGTGCCGACGATGAGGTCGCAATCGGGCAGCACCGTCTTCAACTGGGCCGAGACGCGGTCGGATTTGACATAGCGCTCAAAGCCTTCGGCGTGGCCGGCAAGGCCCCACAAATTCGGGCGATAGTCGATATCGAACACGACCTTGCCACCCCTGGCCTTCATGATGCGGATCGCCTTGCGCTGGGCGGCATCGCTGTTGGGGCGGGAAAAATGCGTGCCGGTGACGACGATCGAACGGGCCGAGGCAATAAACGCCTCATCGATATCCTCCTCGGCCAGCGCCATGTCGGCACAGTCGGATCGGTAGAAAATCATCGGCGAAACGCCTTCGCTCTCGACCGAAAGCAGAACCAGAGCGGTCAACCGCTCCTTGTCGGTCTTCAGACCGTCGGTGTTGACGCCTTCGCGTTTCAGCTGCTCGCGGATGAAGCGGCCCATCTGCTCGTCGCCGACGCGCGTCAGCAGAGCCGAGCGCAGCCCGAGCCTTGCCGTACCGACCGAAATATTGGCCGGGCAGCCGCCGACCGACTTGGCGAAGGAGGTGATGTCCTCCAGCCGCGAGCCGATCTGCTGGCCATAGAGGTCGACGGACGCGCGGCCGATGGTGATGACATCGAGCGGCGCCTGTCTTGCGTCCACGGCTTCGCTCATTGGAACCTCCCGTCGGTCTTGTCGTCATGGACAACATTGTTTTGGGTAACACGCGCGAGCGGCTGCGTGGCGCCGGCAATATGAAATAATAATTCCAATCCATAGTCAATATGGAATGAGCATTCCCTAGGCTAAAATTGCCTTGATGGGACGCCTGATCAAGCCTTGCGCTTACGGCTCGCGTCGCGCCGCTTCTCGCCGACGCCGACGGTCAGCGCCATGGCCAGCGCCATTGTCGCCGACAGCGAACGGAAGCCGGCGAAATCCGCCTCGGCAACCTCGAACCAGACCCTGGCGAACTGGGCGAGCGGCGAGAACGAGCTGTCGGTGATGGCGACGATCGGCACGCCCTGCTCGGAAATGGCGCGCGCCTCCTCGATCGTGGCCGGCGCGTAGGGCGAGAAGCTGATGGCGATGACGGCGTCCGCCGGTGTGGCGAAGCCGACCATCTCGGCATTCAGGCCGGCGGCCGATTCGATCAGTTGGTTGCGGATCTTCAGCTTGCCGAGCGCATAGGCGATGTAGGAAGCCACTGGATAGGAGCGTCGCTTGGCCAAGACATAGATGGTCTGCGCCTTCGCCAGCAGCGAAATCGCGTCTTCCAGATGCGCATCGTCCAGCGTGCGGGAAATGTCGTTGAGGGAGGTGCTGGCGGCGGCGATGAAGCCATCGAAGATCGCCCGGTGGCCGGCACCGCCCTCGGCCTTGGCGCGCAGCGCCTGCAGCCGCTCGTCATAGGAAGAGTTGCGCTCGCGCAGCCGCTCGCGGAACACCTGCTGCAGGCTGGTAAAACCGTCGAAGCCGAGTTGCTGGGCAAAACGGATCAGGGTCGAGGGCTGCACGCCGGCCGAAGCGGCGATGCTGGCGGCGGTACCAAAGGCGATGTCGTCGGGATTGTCGAGCGCGTAGGCGGCGATCTGGGCGATGCGCTTGGGCAGGCTCTCGCGCCGGTCCAGAATCGTGGCACGCAGCGTCTCGAAGTCGCGAGGTACCTGTTCGTCCATCGTCCCTCTGCCCAAGCCTGTCTGGACACCCTCTCTGCCCCATCATAGCGAGCCTGCGCAAGAACGCCATAAAAAATGAGGCAGACATTCCATTCCTGGAAAAAATGGACTAATTCATCCACTCAGCTTATGGCAGCGGAGGAACGAAAAATGGTTGGCGTCGGTCTTATCGGCACGGGTTTCATGGGCAAATGCCATGCCATCGCGTGGAGCGCCGTTGGGGCCGTCTTCCCCGATGCGGCCAAACCACGGCTCGTCCATCTGGGCGAGGTCAATGAGGAGCTCGCCAGGCGCAAGGCAGGCGAGTTCGGCTTCGCCAAAGCCACCAGTGACTGGCGCGCCGTCGTCAACGACCCGGAGGTGGATATCGTCTCGCTGACAACGCCGAACCAGTTCCACCCGGAAATGGCCATCGCTGTCCTCGAAGCCGGCAAGCATCTGTGGTGCGAAAAACCGATGGCGCCGAGCTTTGCCGAAGCCGAGGCGATGGCGGCCGCGGCGAAGAAATCAGGCAGGGTCGCCGCGCTTGGCTACAACTACATCCAGAGCCCGGCCATCCGCCACATCGGCGCGCTGCTCGACGAGAAGATCATCGGCGAGGTCAACCATCTGCGCATCGAGATGGACGAGGATTTCATGGCTGATCCCGAGGCGCTGTTCTTCTGGAAGCACGAGGCGACTTCCGGCTATGGCGCGCTCGACGATTTCGCCGTGCATCCGCTGTCGCTGGTCTCGGCGCTGTTCGGCCGCGTCGGCAGCGTCATCTGCGACATGGCCAAACCCTATGCCGACCGCAAGCTGGCTTCAGGCGGCCGGCGCGCGGTGGAGACCTACGACATCGCCAGCGTGCTGATGCATCTGGACAACGGCATTGCCGGCACGCTGCAGGTCAACCGCTCGGCCTGGGGCCGCAAGGGCCGCATCGCCATCCAGATCTTCGGGTCCAAGGGATCGATCCTGTTCGACCAGGAGCGGATGAACGAATTCCAGCTCTACCTGACGTCCGACCGACCCACCGAACAGGGCTACCGCACCATTCTGGTGGCGCCGCAGCACAGGCCCTATGACCTCTTCGTGCCGGCGCCCGGCCACAGCCTCGGCTTCAACGACCTCAAGATCATCGAATGCCATGAATTGCTGACACGGCTTGCCGGCAAGCCGGCCCGGCTCATCGAGTTCGCCGAAGGACTGGAGATCGAGCGCACCGTGCACGCCATGGCGCGCTCCTTCGAGGAGAAGCGCTGGGTGGACGTAAGGTAGGGTTCGCTATGCTGGTCGCTTTAGCCGGCGGCCGCTGCATTGACTTCCCATCCGTCGACCCAGACCTGCCGCAAACGATCGCCTTCGCCCTTGAAACGTAGCCCGGTCGGCCGGCAATCCTCGATGCGGTCGCTGCGGAAGTTGCGGATCGCCTGGCGCAACTCGCACCAGGCGACGATGTTGGCGGTTTCGGCGTAATAGATCAGAGCGATCGGGCGGATGAGGCGCTCGGAAGCGCGGCCAAGCTCGTCGCGATAGGAGAGCTCGAGCTTCTCCTCGTCGCGTATGGCGCGGCGCACCAGCGCCAGATCGATCGCGCCTGCGGAGGGCGCGGCGAAGCCCCAGGCGTGCAACGCATTGGCGTCGAGCGTCTGGCGCAAGGGCGACGGCACCGCGCCGGCGATCTTGGCGCCGACGCGCTTGGCCGCCTGCTTGAGCTCGTCGTCGCCCGTGCGCTCGAGCAGCGCCAGCGACAGGACGATCGCCTCCATTTCCTCGATCGAAAACATCAGTGGCGGCAAGTCGAAGCCGGGGCGCAGGATGTAGCCGATGCCACGGCCACCCTCGATCGGCACGCGCATCGCCTGCAGCGCCGCGATGTCGCGATAGATCGAGCGGATCGTCACTTCCAGTTGCCCGGCGATCATTGCCGCCGTCACCGGCTGCCGCGCCAGCCGCAGGATCTGGATGATCTCGAACAGGCGTGACGCCTTGCGCATTTTTCTAACCCGGTACCGATCACAACTGACACACCATCGTCAGTTGGGCCTGCCTATAGGACTGCCTATCGATTTGAAAATCAACAGGTTCCGCCGAGGCTGGGCCGAGCGGAACAAAAGGCAACTGACATGGGCTATGCTGAAAATCTCTGGCTGTTCTTTATCCTCCTGTTCGGCATCATCGCCGTTCCAGGCATGGACATGCTGTTCGTGCTTGCCAATGCGTTGACCGGCGGCCGCGACAGGGGTCTTGCCGCGACCGGCGGCATCATGGTCGGCGGCATGGTGCACACGCTGAACGGCGCTATCGGCGTCGGCCTGCTGGTGCATTTCTTGCCGATCCTGTTCAAGCCGCTGCTGCTTGCGGGCGCCGCCTATATGGCCTTCATCGGCATCACGCTGATGCGCAGCTCCATCACCGTCGGCAACGAGGGCCCCGCCGGCAGCCGCTCGGCATGGAAGGCGTTTCGCCAGGGCTTGGTGACGTGCCTGATCAACCCGAAGGCCTACCTCTTCGTGCTCGCCGTCTATCCGCAGTTCCTGAAACCGGACTACGGCCCGATCTGGATGCAGGCGACGATCATGGGCCTGCTGACCGTGCTGACGCAGGCCGCGGTCTATGGCGGGCTCGCAATATCGGCCGGCCGCAGCCGCAAGCTTCTGATCGCCAATCCACGGGTGACCATCCTTGCCGGCCGGGCGGCCGGGCTGCTGCTCTTCGCGGTCTCCGTGTTCACCGCATGGGAAGGGCTGAGGGCGGCGTAGTCTCGGGCTGAACCGAACCGCCGCCTTCTGGCGCCTGCCGGATCAGGCGGCGCCGTGCCGAAGCGTGGCGAGAAGCTCGTCCAACTGCCCGAACGTCTCGGCCATCGCATCCGCCGCCCCGGTGCCGGCGGCGTCGAGGGCCTCCTTCGAGGGATAGACCTCGTGCATGACCAGCAGCGTCTTGCCGCCTTTTTCCTCGAAGGTCACTGTGGTCACGGGTCCACCGTCACCACCTTCGTCATTGGTCCAGACGAGACGCGTGGGCGGTGTCACTTCGAGATACCTGCCGAAGAACTCGGCAGGGTGCGAGTCATCATGCCCGAACACCAAACGGTACCCGCCTCCGACACGAACATCCATCTCACAGGAACGCAGGAACATGCCCATCGATTTCGGCGTCCACCACTGCTTGAACAGCTCGGGCTTTGTCCAGGCCTCGAACACGATGCGGGCCGGCGCGTCGAAGCTTCGCGTGACGACCAGCTCGCGGTCGGACTTCCGTTCCACCGTCGTGCGGTTCTGCATGGGGGTGGGCTCATTCGCTCTTGTTTCGTCCATCGGCTTCCTCCTTCCGTTTCATTTCCTCGACAACCTTGTCCAGCTCGTCGAAGCGTGCGGCCCAGAGCTGGCGGTATCTCTCGATCCATCCCGTCTCCTCCTCCAGGCGGCGCAGGCCGAGCTTGCAGGTCCGCACGCGCCCGACCTTCCGCGTCGTGACGAGGCCTGCCTGCTCCAGAACGCCGACATGCTTCTTCATGCCCGTGAGGGTCATATGGAATTTCTGGGCCAAGTCCGTGATCGAGGCATCCGCACGGCCGAGCTGCTCCAGAACGCCGCGTCGGGTGGCGTCCGAAAGCGCGGCGAACGAGGCATCCAGGCGGGCAGGAGAATACTGAACCATTTGGTTCAGTATGTAACACGCGGATCGGTGACATGCAAGGAGGTGAGCGCTGCGGGGCCTAGGAGCGGCGTGGTCCTGGACTGAAACTGGAAGCGCCGCCCTTATGCTCCCCCAGATCAGGCGGCGCCTTGCCGGCTGTCCAGCAAGTTGCGGCGCGCCGACCGGCGCCATTCGACAGCGCCCGCGAGACCGTGCAGCACCGTCTCCGTGGTCGCCCAGTCGATGCAGCCATCGGTGATGCTCTGGCCGTAGACCAGTGGCTTGCCGGGCACGACATCCTGCCGGCCGGCGACGAGATTGCTCTCGATCATGACGCCGATGATGTGCTCGTCGCCAGCCGCCACTTGGCCCGCGACATCGGCCGCGACCTTGGGCTGGTTCTCCGGCTTCTTGGCTGAGTTGGCATGGCTGACGTCGATCATCAGACGGGGGGCGATACCGATGCGGACGAGTTCGACCGATGCGGCTTCGACGCTTGCCGCATCGTAGTTGGGCTGAACGCCACCGCGCAGGATGACATGGCAATCCTCATTGCCGGTGGTCGCCGCGATGGCGCTGCGTCCGCCTTTGGTCACCGCCATGAAATGATGCGGCTGGGCGGCCGACTTCACCGCCTCGCCGGCGATCCTGAGATTGCCGTCGGTGCCGTTCTTGAAGCCGACCGGGCAGGAGAGACCCGAGGCCAGCTCGCGATGGATCTGGCTCTCGGTCGTGCGCGCGCCAATGGCGCCCCAGGCGACGAGGTCGGCAATGTATTGCGGCGTCGTCATATCGAGGAATTCGGTCGCCGCCGGCAGGCCGAGATTGTTGACGGCGGAAAGCACGTTGCGTGCCATCCGCAACCCCTTGTCGATGTTGAAGCTGCCATCCAGGTCGGGATCGTTGATGAGGCCTTTCCAGCCGACCGTGGTGCGCGGCTTCTCGAAATAGACGCGCATGACGATCTCGAGCCGGTCGGACAGAGCCTCGCGCAGCGCCGCCAGACGGCTGGCATAATCAACGGCCGCGACCGGATCGTGGATGGAACAAGGGCCCACGATGACGACAAGCCGATCGTCGGCCCCGGTGAGGATGGAGTGAATGGCGTTGCGCGAGGCGGCAACGGTGCGTGTCGCCGTGAGTGAGCGCGGTATCTCGCGCATCACCTCGTCCGGCGTGCTCAGCAGTCTCAGTTCCTTGACCCGGAGGTCGTCTGTGGTGGTCAACACGGCTTTCTGCTCCTGTTTGGGAACCTGCCGGCTGAAACAAAAAAGCCGCCAGGTCTGGCGGCTGTTCGGATCTTGTTGCTGCAATCTTCAGATCGAGCGCAATCCTCCCGCCGCCAGCGAGCTCCTAAAGTACCAATACGTGGCGGTCAGGTTGATCATGCGTGGGCTATAGCTGAACTCGCGTTGAATGTCACGCACCTGATTGGCGTCTTGTTTGAATATGTAAGAAGGTATATGTTGGATATTCCAAAGAGGATATGCTCCAATGCCGCTTTATGTGAAGGACCGGGAAGTCGACCGGCTGGTACTTGAGGTGCAGCGCCTCACGAAGGCGCCGAGCAAAGCCGAGGCGGTTCGCCGGGCCCTGACGCATGAAATTGAGCGCGCCCGCAGTGCCCAAACTGTGTCGGAACGCTTGGCGGAGGCAGTCAGAATGGCTGGCGAAATCGGAGCGGATAATCCTGACTTCGACATGAGAGCCTATTCGGACGAGCTTTCAGGGGGGCTATGAGCTTATTCATTGACGCTTCGGCGGTCGTCGCTCTGTTGCGTCCGGAGTCCACGGCAGGAGAACTCGCCGCCCGGATGGATGCCCATGGCGGGCCTTTCTTCATTTCGGCGATCGTTCGTTTCGAGACCGCAATGGCCTTGGCGCGTTCAAAGACCCCCCTGCCTTCACCCATCCAACCGGCGGCAGTCGCAAAGGCGAATGCGGCCGTGGACCGTTTCGTGCAGGATTTGGGGATCGGCGAGGTCCTCATTTCGGCCGAAGTCGGGCGGCTCGCCATCGAAGCCGCACGCAGTTACGGCAAGGGTGTCGATTCGCCGGCGCAGCTCAACATGGGCGATTGCTTTTCCTACGCCTGTTGCAAGGCATATCATTTGGCTTTGCTCTACACCGGCCAGGATTTCACAAAGACAGACATAGGATAGATTCAAGGTGCGCCACGCAGATCGCTCGCATGAACCTACTCCGGCGCCGACCCCGCGATGCTCTGGTCGTAGTCGACCAGCGATCCGGTCATGACGCCCGATTGCGGGCTGACCATATAGCTGATCAGCCGCGCGAGCTGGTCCGGCTTGACCAATTGGCCCATCGGCTGCGCGGCTTCGGCCTTCGCCAGCCAGTCGTCGGGCGCATCGTGCCATTTCTTCTGCACGATGTCTTCGCCCTCGGTGTCCATCCAGCCGGGCAGCACGGCGTTGCAGCGGATGCGGTTGAAGCGATAGGCGTTGGCGACGTTCTTGGTCAGCGTCATCAGCGCGCCCTTGCTGGTCGAATAGGGCGTCAGGAAGGACTGCCCGGTATGCGCCGACATCGACAGCACGTTGACGATCGATCCGGGCGCCTTCTTCTCCAAGAGATGCGCCACCACGCCCTGCATCAGGAAAAACGGGCCGCGCACATTGGTGTCGAATATCTGGTCGAACAGCTCTTCTGAGGTCTCGACCAGCGAGCCGCGCGCCGAGGTGGCGGCGGCGTTGACCAGCGCGTTGATCGTACCGAAATGCGAGAGCGCGGTGGCGACCGCGCGCTTGCAGTCGGCCACCTTCGAGACGTCGGCGCTGATGAAGATCGCGTCGACGCCTGATTTCCTGAAATGAGCGACTGCCTTGTCGCCCTTCTCCTGCGAGCGGCCGATGAGCGCCAGCGCCCGGCAGCCTTCGTTGGCCAGCGCTTCGGCGACCGCGAATCCTATGCCTTGCGCACCGCCGGTGACGATGGCGCGTGTGTTCGAATTGCGATCGGCGGATGCGCTCATCGCTCTGCTCCTGTGCGTTGGGTCCGGTTCTTACTTGTCGAGACGAATGGTCTTGCCCGTGGTCGCCGACTTCAGAGCGGCATCTGCCAGCTTCAGCGCCACGAGGCCATCAGCGCCGCTCGGCGCCGCCTTCTTGCCTGATGTCGCCGCCGCGATGAAGGCGGCGATCTCGAGGGCATAGGCGTCGAGGTAGCGGGTCATGAAGAAGTCGTGCAGCGGCGGGCGCGTGTAGCCCTTCTCGTTGGCGAGCTCGATCGACACCGGCCGCTGGTTCTCGGCCGCCACCATGCCCTTCGAGCCGTGCACCTCTATGCGCTGGTCGTAGCCATAGGTGGCGCGGCGCGAATTGGAGATGACTGCCTGCTTGCCCGAAGCCGTTTCGAGGATGACGCTGACCGAGTCGAAATCGCCGGCTTCGCCGATTTTCTTGTCGACCAGCACCGAGGCGTGCGCGCTGACCGCGACAGGCTCCTCGCCGAGCAGGAAGCGCGCCATGTCGAAATCATGGATGGTCATGTCGCGGAAAATGCCGCCCGAGCGCTTGATGTAGTCGATGGGTGGCGCGCCGGGATCGCGCGAGGTGATGGTGACCATCTCGACGGTGCCGATGGCTCCGTCGTCGATCGCCTTGCGCACGGCGGCGAAATGCGGGTCGAAACGCCTATTGAAGCCGACCATCAGCGTCGCCTTGACCTTGTCGACAACGGCCAGGCACTGCTCGACCCGCTTGACGTCGAGGTCGATCGGCTTCTCGCAGAAGATCGCCTTGCCGGCTTTGGCGAAGCGCTCGATCAAATCGGCATGGGTGTCGGTCGGCGTGCAGATGACGACCGCGTCGATGTCCTTGGACTTCTCGATTTCGTCGATGCTGCGCACCTCGGCGCCATAGGCAACAGCCAATTCGCTCGCCGCCTTCTCGAAGGCATCGGCCACGGCGACCAGTTTTGCCTGGGGGTTGGAACCCACGGCGCGGGCGTGGACCTTGCCGATGCGGCCGGCACCAAGGAGGGCGAAGCGAACAGTCATGGATATTTTCCTCTGGGGATGGTTCGAAGCGGGGCGCCGGTCATGGGCGCTGAATGATTTTCCGGTCAAGACAAATCGACGGGAAGGCGATGACCATCGCCTCCGAGCCCGGCCCTTAGGCCGCGAGTTCCGCCTCGCCGGTCTTGGCGCCGGTGATATAGGATACGATGTCCTGGCCGTCGGTATTTTCCTTGCGCAGATTGGCGACGATGCGGCCGCGCCGGAACACCACGATGCGGTCGCAAAGGTCGAACACCTGGCGCATGTTGTGGCTGATCAGGATCAGCGGCTCGCCATTGTCCTTCAGCGTGCGGATGATGTTTTCGACCTGCGCCGTCTCCTGCACGCCGAGAGCCGCCGTCGGCTCGTCCATGATGATCAGCTTGGAGGCAAAGGTCGCCGTCCTGGCGATCGCCACGCACTGCCGCTGGCCGCCCGACATATGGCGGATGGTGTTGGAGAGGTTGGGGATCTTGACCGCGGTGCGGACCAGCGCCGCCTCGGTTGCCTTGCGCATGTATTTGCGGTCGAGGATCGAGAACGGTCCGAGAT
This sequence comes from Mesorhizobium sp. ESP6-5, assembly GCF_020164695.1. Classification (NCBI taxonomy): domain Bacteria; kingdom Pseudomonadati; phylum Pseudomonadota; class Alphaproteobacteria; order Hyphomicrobiales; family Phyllobacteriaceae; genus Mesorhizobium; species Mesorhizobium sp. ESP6-5. The sequence continues at coordinate 227,563 of NZ_JAIUGR010000004.1, read as the reverse complement.
TGAACAGCACTTTTTCGCGGCCGAGGAACAGGTTCGACGGCACGTCGAGGTCGTCGGCCAGCGCCAGGTTCTGGAACACCGTCTCGATGCCTGCCTCGCGGGCCTCGATCGGACCGGCGAAATTCACTTCCTTGCCATCGAACCAGACCTGGCCGCTGGTCCGCTGCTCGACGGCGGTGATCTGGCGCACGAAGGTCGACTTGCCGGCGCCGTTGTCACCCATGATGGCGACATGCTCGCCCTTGCGCAGCTCGAAATTGGCGCCTTCAAGCGCATGCACGCCGCCATAGCGCTTGGTCAGGTTTTCGGTCTTCAGGACGATGTCTGTCGTGGAGATATCTGGCATGGTCAAGCCCTCAATGCCCGCATGCGTTGACGCCACTGGTCGAGAACGACCGCGCCTACGATGATCACGCCCTTGACCATCTCCTGGTAGTAGGCGTCGAGGCGCAGGAAGGTGAAGCCGGAGATGATAACGCCGAAAATCAGCGCGCCGATCACCGTGCCGATGATGGAGCCGCGGCCGCCCGACAGCGAGACGCCGCCGATGACCGCCATGGCGATGGCATCGAGTTCGTACATGACGCCCATGCCGGCCTGGGCGGTGAGGTTCTTGGAGGAGAGCACGACGGCGGCGAGCGCGGCGAGAATGCCGGCGATGACATAGACGAGGATCTTGTGGTTGGCGATCTTGATGCCAGACATGCGCGCTGCGTCCTCGTTGGAGCCGATCGCGTAGCAGTGCTTGCCATATCTGGTGTAGGTCATGATCAGCTGGAACAGCACGGCCAGCGACAGGAAGATGATGACGGGCATCAGGCCCTTGCCGATGGCGGCGAAACTGTCCGTCGGGAACGAGATCGGCTGGCCCTTCGACCACCATTTGGCGATGCCCCGCGCGGTCACCATCATGCCGAGCGTGGCGATGAAGGGCGGGATGCGCGTGTAGGCGATCAGCGCGCCATTGACGAGGCCGGCGAGCAGGCCGCAGCCGATCGCCACCAGCACCGGGACGATCACGGGCAGGTCGGTCCAGCCCTGGGCCAGGAACATCGCCTTGGGGTTGGGATTGCCGTTGACGGTCGCCACCTGGGCAAAGCTCATAGCGATCATGGCCGTCGCGCCGACGATCGAGCCGGAGGACAGGTCGATGCCACCCGTAATGATCACCTGCGTGACGCCGATGGCGATGATGCCGACGATCGACACCTGCAGAATGATGATCTGCAGGCGCGCCTCGTTGAAGAGGCCGGAGACGTCACTGCGGGTGTTGAACAGGAAGCTGTCGCCGAGAAAGACCCGGCCGATCAGTTCGAAGACGACGACGAGGATGACGAGCGCCAGGAAGACGTTGAATTCGGCCGGCCATGTGCGCTTCCTGGCGTCATAGCTGACCCCGCCGACGCCGTGAGATGTCTGTGCCAATTCTTCTATCCTCCGTCAGCCGCGGTCGTTCCCCGAGCATCTTCGGGCGCCGAGGGAAGCGGAGCGGCGCTGTCGCTGCGCGAGAGCGCCGCTCCGTATGTCCGCGGCTCAGTTCTTCTTCAGGAACTTGTCGATGTTGGCCGGCGTGACCAGCTGGAACGGGACATAGACCTTGTGCTCGACCTTCTCGCCCTTGGCGAGCTTCAGCGCGGCATCCAGCGCCCCCGCGCCCTGGCCGGCGGCGTCCTGGAAGACGGTGGCATCAAGGTCGCCCGCCTGCATGGCGGCAAGCGCGTCCTGGGTGGCGTCGACGCCGCCGACGACAACCGACTTCATGTCGATGTTGGCGGCCTTCATCGCCTGGATGGCGCCGATGGCGCTTTCGTCATTGTTGGCAATGACGCCGTCGAACTTCTTGCCGGTCGACAGCCAGTTGGTCATCAGGTTCTGCGCCTGGTCGCGATCCCAGTTCGAGGTCTGCTTGTCGATGATCTTGATGAAGCTGCAGTCCGGTGTGGCGATGACATCGTCGATGTCCTTGGTGCGCTGCACGGCGGCCTGGTTGGAAAGCTCGCCCATGATCACATAGACATTGGCTTCCTTCTTGCCGGCTTCCTTGAACAGGCGGCAGACTTCCTTGGTTTCGAGCGTGCCGGAATCGGCCTCGTTCGAGGCGACGAAGGCCTGGTTGTCTGGCAGCGTGTCGACATTGACCGGCTGGCGGTTGACATAGACCAGCGGGATCTTGGCCGCGGCCGCCGCATCCGACATCGCCTGCGTGGCCGAGGTGTCGACCGGGTTGACGATGATGGCGTCGACGCCCGAAGCGGCGAAGTTCTTGATCTGGTCGAGTTGCTTGGCGACGTCGTTCTGCGCGTCCTCGACCTGCAACTCGACGCCGCTCATGCCCTTGGCCTGCTCGATCATGCCGTTGCGCAGCACGGTGAGGAAATTGTCGTCGAACTTGGCCATCGACACGCCGATCTTGGCGGCCATGGCCGATGAACTCATCAGCGCCGCGAAGGCGACGCCCAAAAGCAGTTTCTTCATTGTATTTCTCCTCCACTTTTGGTGTCCGGTTGCACCGATCTCTCCGGAATCCCCGTTCTGCCTGGGGAATCTCTCCCGATTACCGTCTCTCTCCCCGGGTTGCGCCTGCCGTTTGCTGGAACGCCAAGGCCTCTTGATGAAACAGATGTTCCGGAACGAAAGAACCAAAATACGTGACTGGTGAAATATTTATTCCATTTGCTCGGGAGGCGTCAAGGGAGATTCCAGAACCGGATGTGCGATTTTGGCGGACACGGGAATGCGGTGCGGAGCCGACGGCGTCTGCGCGCCGGGTCCATTCCTTGGATGCCGTCGGCGGGCGATGGCATGGCGTTCAGAAATGCCAGATGTCTCTCTGCAACAAGAGGTCGAGCGGCGCTCTCCAGACCCTGCACGACGCCGCCTGCTTCACCTGCCGTTCGACACTGAGCTTGCCGTTGAGATCGAAGAAAGCTCCAATTCGCCTTCGGGCATGGAGCTTCTTTCCCCTGGTACTGTAGTTGCGGATCGGCAGCCAGTGGCGGCTGATCGTTCGCCCATCCTGGGATAGCGCGACGCCGGTACAGAATTGTTCCGGGGTGTGCAAATGCACGATTTCACTGACTTTCTCGCTGGCCGCGTATGCTCGCTCCAGCGCCGGAATGTTGTGATGATGAACGCCAAGGACGCCGCTCGCCCACATCGTTTCATCTCCGATCAGGATGCGGCCTCCAATGGAGAGCCCCTCGCCTTCGAGCGAGCGATAGGGAGCCTTTGGGCGCCCTTCGCACCGCCACATTATCGAGGACAAGGCTGAAATTCGGTTGAAACAGCGCGATATGTCGCCGGTCGGATACATGTCCGCATCCATGAAGAACAGGCGCTCGCAACGTTGAAGCAGATCGATGATGCCGGCGGCCTTGATGCCAAATCTGTATCGATTGCCGAAGGACATCTCGGTCTGTCTCTGGGCCGTGAGCTCGATCGCTTCGATGGGGTAGCCGTCGAAAATGGAGGGTCGGTCGGTCAGCACCGTGATCCTGGCACCCGGGCAATAGTGAAGCAAGCGAAGCGCGCTGAACAGCGCGCCGCGCGCATAGAGCTCGTCGCTCCCAAAAGCGATATACCCAAACCCATCCCCGTCCATTGGGTATGTATATATTAGCGATCGGTAATGCGTCAATTTGGATGCAGGTCGGGCGCTATGCTTTAGGCCAAAGCTCGCTAGATGTTCTCGGGCAGGTAGATGTCGAACGGCAGGAAGGTCTGGCCGGGTGCGTTGGCCGCGCCCGTCTCGATGGCATGCGCCATGAGGCCGAGCAGTTCGCGGCACAAGGCAGCCAGCGGCGTGGAGATCACCATGGTCAGCACCCCATCCGCCAGGGCGGACCGCGAGACCGCCGATATCTCGTTGCAGACGACCGCCGGCATCTCGGCGGGCCTAGCCTGCCGCAGCGCCGCGACCGCGCCTTCCATGCCGCCGCCCGCGACGTAGCAGCCGACGAGGTCCGGGTGGCGGCCGAGCAGGTCGAGCAGCGTGTCCTGCGTGATCTGGTTGGCCTCGAGATTGACCAGCGTTTCCAGCAAGGTGAAGTCCGGCGCCTGCTCGCGGAAGAAGGAGCGGAAGCCGATCTCGCGCAGTTCATGGCCGTGGAAGCGGTGGCTGCCGACGAAGAGCGCGACCTTGCCCGGCCGCTTCGCCGCCTTGGAGATCATCCAGGCCGCGGTGCGGCCGACCTTGCGGTTGTCAAGGCCGACATAGCCCTCGCGAATGCCGGCCGCGAAGTCGGACAGCAGGGAAAAGACCGGCAATCCCTTGGCCTTCATCTCCTCGACGGTGACCGTCAGCGCCGGATGATCGGGCCCGACCAGGGCGACCGCCCTGCATTTGGCCGCCAGCTTGCGCGTGCGCTCGACGATTTCATCCGGCGTCAGCGAACTGGCGAAGTCGATGATGGCGACGCCGCGGAAGCGCTGCGATTGCGACACCGCGAGTTCGAGCTGCCGCGCGAACTCCGTGTAGAAGACGTCGTTGCCTCTCAAAAGCAGGAAGCCTAGCCGGTATTCCGGCAGCTCGTGGCGCATCCTCTGCTTGATCAGGCCGGCGGCATGATAGCCGATCTCGGTCGCGGTCTCGTAGACGCGGCGCGCCGTTTCCTCGCGCACCGGCAAGCGATTGTTGAGCACGCGGTCCACCGTGGCGACACTGACGCCGGAGACGCGCGCCAGATCAGTGATGGTCGGCCGTTTCGCCATGATCGTCCCCGCTCGATTGCCTGATATCGATACCTTACTTTGATAGGAAATGATAGAAACTATCTTTGTGATGTTGAGTCTATCATGGCGCGGCGTTATTTCTGGGTATCGAGCCCGTTGCCTTGGGAGGCAATCATGACCGCAGCGCCGTCCCGGCGTGACTACAGCCTGATCGGCCGCGACGCCCGGCTTGCCGTCGAGAACGGCCTGTCGGCCGCCGAGTGGTATCACACCGACATTCCCCGCAAGCAGATGAAGGAACTGATGCAGCGCTCCGATGGCCCGGCGATCCGCGACACCGCGATGTGGCTGACCGCCCTCATCGTCAGCGGCGCCGGCGGTGCCTGGTTCTGGGGCAGCTGGTGGTGCGTGCCGTTCTTCTTCGTCTATGGCGTGCTCTACGGCTCGTCGACCGATTCACGCTGGCACGAATGCGGCCACGGAACCGCGTTCCGCACACAGTGGATGAATGACGCGGTCTATCAGATCGCCTGTTTCATGATCATGCGCAACCCGGTGACCTGGCGCTGGAGCCACACGCGCCATCACACCGACACCATCATCGTCGGCCGCGATCCCGAGATCTCGGTGATGCGGCCGCCGGACCTGGCGCGCCTCGTCCTCGGTTTTGTCGGCGTGCTCGACGCCTGGCACGCGATGTCGGACATGCTGCGCAACGCCGCAGGCAACATCAGCGCTGCGGAAAAAACCTTCATTCCCGAACAGGAGCAGCCCAAGGCGATCCATATTGCCCGCATCTGGACGGCGATCTATGCAGCGACTATCGCGCTGGCACTCTATACCGGGTCGTTCCTGCCTTTGATGCTGGTCGGCCTGCCCCGGCTCTACGGCGCCTGGCATCATGTGATGGTCGGCCTGCTGCAGCATGGCGGCCTTGCCGACAACGTCACCGATCATCGGCTGAACAGCCGTACCGTCTACATGAACCCGATCAGCCGCTTCATCTACTGGAACATGAATTACCATGTCGAGCATCACATGTTCCCGATGGTGCCCTACCATGCGCTGCCCAGGCTGCACGCGCTGATCAAGCACGATTTGCCGGCGCCGACGCCCTCGATCCTGGCCGGTTACCGCGAGATGATCCCGGCCTTCCGCCGCCAGCTGCGCAACGAGGATTATTTCCTCAAGCGCGAGCTGCCGCCGACCGCCAGGCCGTACCGCGAGGAATTCCACAACGACATCGTCGCCGCGGCGGCGCAATGACATCCGACGACTCAAGGGAGGACTGAATGAGCGATTGGGTCGAGGCCTGTGCCGCCGGTGACATCGACGAAGAAGATGTGATGCGCTTCGATCATGGCGGGCGTACCTTCGCCATCTATCGCAGCGCTGACGACGATTATTTCGCCACCGACGGACTTTGCACGCATGAGAAGGTGCATCTCGCCGACGGGCTGGTGATGGACGACATCATCGAATGCCCCAAGCACAATGGCCGCTTCAACTACAAGACGGGCGCGGCCAGGGGCGCGCCGGTCTGCGTCAACCTAAGGACCTATCCGGTCAAGGTCGACGCCGGCAAAGTGCTGGTTCAGATCGGGTAAAGGGCATGGCGCCGGGAATGGTGATCATCGGGGCCGGCGAATGCGGCGGACGGGCAGCACTGACGCTGCGCGATCTCGGCTATGACGGGCCGGTGACGCTGGTCGGCGACGAGCCGCATCTGCCCTATGAGAGGCCACCTCTGTCCAAGGAGGCGATGGCCAGCGACGCGCCTGCAATCAAGGCGATCGCCAGCGACGAAATCCTGGCGGGAAAAGCGATCCGGCATATCCATTCCGTTCAGGCGATCGCGATCGATCGCGCGGCGCACACGGTGCGCCTGTCCGACGGCTCGGTGCTGCCCTACGACAAGCTGCTGCTGGCCACTGGCTCGACCCCACGCAAGCTGCCGATGCCTGGCCTTGGCGGGCGCTGCGTCTATCTCAGGACCTTCGCCGATGCGCTGGCCATCCGCGCTCATCTCAGCGCCGGCAATCGCATCGCCGTCATCGGCGGCGGCTTCATCGGCCTCGAGCTTGCCGCGGCGGCGCGCAAGCTCGGCACAGATGTCACCGTCATCGAGGCGCAGTCGCGCATCCTGATGCGCGGCGTTCCGGCCGAGATCGCCGAAATCACCCATGACGCGCATGTCGCCGAGGGTGTCGACGTGATCTGTGGGGAAGGCATCTCCGCCGTCGCCGACGACGGCAAGGAGGTGCGGGTGACGCTCGCCGGCGGCCGGGAGATCATTGCCGACCTCGCCGTGATCGGCATCGGCGCCGTGCCGGTGACCGGACTGGCGGCGGGGGCCGGCCTGGCCATCGAAAACGGCATCGCGGTCGACGCAGAACTGCGCAGCAGCGATCCCGACATCTTCGCCGCCGGCGACTGCTGCTCGTTCCCGCTTGCCATCTATGGCGGCCGCCGCGTGCGGCTGGAAGCCTGGCGCAACGCGCAGGAACAGGGCGCACTGGCGGCCAGGAACATGCTGGGCGCCGGCGAGCCGCATGCCGCGGTGCCGTGGTTCTGGTCGGATCAGTATGGCCTGTCCCTGCAGATCGCGGGATTATCCGACGAAGGCCGTAGCACCGTGCGCCGCGATCTCGGTGACGGCGCCTTCATCCTCTTTCATCTGGCCGAGGACGGCAGGCTGGTGGCGGCCAGCGGCATCGGCCCGGGCAATGCGGTGGCGCGCGACATCAGGCTGGCCGAGATGCTGATCGCGAAGCGGGCAAAACCGTCGGCGGACGCGCTGGGATCGCCTGAAGTCAAGCTGAAGGCGTTGCTGGCGGCATAGGGGTCGTGCACCTTGTGGATGTCGGCGCCGCCCCTCATCTGCCTGCCGGCATCTTCTCCCCGTAGAACGGGGAGAAGGGGGCTATGGCAACCTCGCCGCAATTCATGCACCGATTGGCGAAATCATTGATGACAGCGTCTTTCTCCCCGTCACTACACGGGGAGAAATGTCCGGCAGGACAATGAGGGGCGGCGCGGCTTTGGCAAATCAACGTCAGCGCGCCGGGTCCGCCCTAAAACAGCGCCTTCAGCTCCGGCAATTTGTCGTTGACCAGCCAGCCGTAATAATTCTCTTCCGGCAGCTTCTCCGGCTCGCCGGTGGCGCGGCGTTTTTCGTTTTCCACCTTCAGCGCATAAGCGCGCTGTTCCGGATTGCCGACATTGTAGAGCGTGGCGGTCAGGCCCGGATTGCCCGAAATGTCGAAGCCGGCGATGCTCTTATAGGCGTCGATCGACTTCCTGATCGTCGCGGCGACGTAAGGAAGCGTCAGGTCCGGATCCATGATGGTCTTGTAGACCGAATTGGGATCGGAGACGTCGAGCTTCGGCAAGCCGGAGACCTTGTGCACGAGATCGCTCATCTGCAGGGCGGTGAGCGGGTTGAGCTGGCCGAGACCGAAGGTCTGGCCGGCATAATAGGGCTGGAAGAAGGTGGCGCCGAAGCGGTTGTCGGGGAAATCCTCGCCGCCGACGGTCTTGCCGCGAAACGAGCGGTTCCAAACCTGTTCGCGGCATTCCCACAGATCGTAGCTGTCCGAAATCGCGGCGCACTTCCTGAATTCCGGCCGCTGCACGAAATCGGTGATGTCCTCACCATCATAGGCGAAGGAGAGCTTGCTCGAGAGGTAGGAGATCGCCTTGACATAATAGGTCTGCAGCCGGTCATAGGCGTCGACATTGTAGGTGTGCTCGCCGACGATGGCGCCGACGATGTGCATCGGGTCGATGCCATAGGCGCTTGCCGCCTTCTTGATCTTGCCGCGCAGGTCGGGGTCGTTCTGCAACAGCGCGTAGACCTTGCGATACTTCGCCTGGAAGCTGGTGTTGGTCGCCTGGGTGCGGCGACTGGAGGCGCCGGGAATGTCGGGCTGCTCGGCATTGCGGTTTCCCGGCGGCACCAATGTCGCCGCGTCGGCGGCGAACAGCGTCGCCGCCAGCGTCAAGCCGAGAATGACCAGGATGAGTTTTTTCATGCGCCGCCGCCTAGAGAATTGCCGCGCAAACTAGGTAAAGCACCTGGTCGAGTCGAGAGCGCCTCTTCATCCGGCGAGACGAAAGGTGGCCAGATGGTACCATCTGGCCACACATGGCTCCTGCCGGAGTTTGTACTCGATGCCGCGCCGGACCGCTCCGGCGTCTTCGTTCAGAGGATGAACCGCGACAGATCGGTGTTTCTGGAGAGGTCTCCGACATGCTTCTGCACATAAGCAGCATCGATGGTGACGGCCGTGCCGTTGCGGTCGGGCGCATCATAGGAGATCTCGTCCAGCACTCGCTCCATCACCGTCTGCAGCCGCCGCGCGCCGATATTCTCGATGCTGGCATTGAGGTCGACGGCGACGCCGGCCAGCGAATCGATGGCGTCGTCGGTGAAGGTCAGCTCGACGCCCTCGGTTTTCATCAGCGCGATATACTGCTTGATCAGGCTGGCCTCGGTCTCGGTCAGGATGCGGACGAAATCGTCCTTCTCCAGCGCACGCAGTTCGACGCGGATCGGCAGGCGACCCTGCAATTCCGGCAACAGGTCTGACGGCTTCGAGACGTGAAACGCACCCGAGGCGATGAACAGGATGTGGTCCGTCTTCAACGGCCCGTATTTGGTCGCCACCGTGGTGCCCTCGACCAGCGGCAGCAGGTCGCGCTGCACGCCTTCGCGCGAGGGGCCGCCCGAAATGTCCGACCTGGCGGCAATCTTGTCGATCTCGTCGAGGAAGACGATGCCGTCATTTTCCGCTGCGTCCAGAGCCCGGCGCACCACCTCGTCCTGGTCCAGCAACTTGTCGGACTCGTCGCTGACCAGCAGGTCGTAGGACTCCTTCACCGTCGTCTTGCGCAGCTTGGTCTTCTTGCCGCCCATTGCCTTCGACAGCATGTCGTTGATGTTGAGCACGCCGATATTGGCGCCCGGCATGCCGGGAATTTCGAAGCCGGGCATGCCGCCATTGCCGGTGTCGGCCACCTCGATTTCGATTTCCTTGTCGTCGAGTTCGCCGTCGCGCAGCTTCTTGCGGAAACTATCGCGCGTCGCCGGGCTCGCCGTCTTGCCGACCAACGCTTCCAGCACGCGTTCCTCGGCGTTGACATGGGCGCGTGCCTTCACGTCCTCGCGCATCTTTTCGCGCACCAGCCCGATGGCGATTTCGACCAGGTCACGGATGATCTGCTCGACGTCGCGGCCGACATAGCCGACTTCGGTGAACTTGGTCGCCTCGACCTTGACGAAAGGCGCGCCGGCCAGCCGGGCCAGGCGGCGCGAGATCTCGGTCTTGCCGACGCCGGTCGGGCCGATCATCAGGATGTTCTTCGGCATCACCTCTTCGCGCATCTGGCCTTCGAGCTGCTGGCGGCGCCAGCGGTTGCGCAAGGCAATGGCCACGGCGCGCTTGGCGTCCTTCTGGCCGATGATGAAGCGGTCGAGTTCCGAAACGATTTCGCGGGGAGAAAATGTGCTCATATCACTGAATTCCACTTTGCCACTGCTTGATGGCCTCGAACGGATGCAGCAGCATGATCACGTTGAGTGTAAGATTGTCCCGGATAAGATAGCCGGTACCCAGTTCGAAGAGGATGGCGAGGCTGACGATCACCCATATAGGTAGCCTTCGCGCCATCACAAATCCCAGCACCATGGCCAGTGTGTCGGACACCGAATTGATGATCGAGTCGCCGTAATAATCGAGCGAAATGGTGCCGGCGCGGTAGCGCTCGATGATGAACGGGCTGTTTTCGAGGATTTCCCAGCCGCCCTCGACGAGGACGGCGAATGCCAGCCGCAAGCCAATCGGCGAGCGCGGGAACAGGAACCGGGCCAGCGCATAGAACAGGAAGCCGTGGATGATGTGCGAGAAAGTGTACCAGTCCGAAATGTGCTGGGAGTTCTCCGAACTGTTCACCACGCCATGCCACAGCTTGACATAGCCGCAGGTGCAGATCGGCGGATGGCCCATCAGATAGAGCGTGAGAGCCTGGGCGACGAGCAGGCCGGCGACGATCAGCAGCCCCATCCGCCAGCTGTCTTCGTAGGCCGAAAGGCCCTTGTCCTCGCTGGATGTGACCATGCCCTGGATTACCCCTCTTGCGCGTCTTCGGCATCGATCGCCATCAGCACGACGTCGCCATGGATCGACTGCCTGCGATCAATGGCCCGGAATCCCGCCTTTTCATAGGCGCGGATGGCCCTGAGATTGGCGGGGTCGGGATCGATGATGACACGCGGCACGCCTTCTTCGAACAGGTCTTCGACGAACTGACGCACGATGGCTGAGCCATGGCCGATGCCGATCAATTCCGGCCGGCCGATCGAGACATCGATGCCCAGCGTGCCGAACGGCTGATCGGCATAGGGATGGCCGTCTTCCATGTGCGGGTCATAGCTCTGCAGATAGGCGATCGGCTTTCCGTCGAGCTCAACGATCAGCGGCTCGACGGAAATCGAGTCTATGTGATCGGCAATCTCCGCGATTTCCGTCACGGGGTCGTCCCACCACTCTGCGACATGCGGCTCGGCGAGCCAGCCGGCGATCATCGGGAGATCCTTTTTGGTCACCGGCCGAAAATCGTAGCTACTTTCTCGTTTGACCATGATCTTTTCCGAAAACCGGTTCCCACCTTGCGGGGTCATGGTCTGGGTCAGGCGGCATCGAGCGTTTCGACGACGAAATTGTTGTTGGTGTAGACGCAGATATCGGACGCGATCTGCATCGCCCTGCGGGCGATCTCCTCGGCATCCTTGTCGGTGTCCATCAGCGCGCGCGCCGCGGCCAGCGCGTAATTGCCGCCCGAACCGATTGCCATGACGCCATATTCGGGTTCCAGCACGTCGCCATTGCCGGTCAGCGCCAGCGAGACCGACTTGTCGGCGACCAGCATCATCGCCTCCAGCCGGCGCAGATAGCGGTCGGTGCGCCAGTCCTTGGCGAGCTCGACGCAGGCGCGCGTCAGTTGGTCGGGGTATTGTTCGAGCTTGGCTTCGAGGCGTTCCAGCAGCGTGAAGGCGTCGGCGGTGGCGCCCGCGAAACCGGCAATCACATTGCCGCCCTTGCCGATGCGGCGGACCTTGCGGGCATTGCCCTTCATGATGGTCTGGCCCAGGCTGACCTGGCCGTCGCCGGCGATCACCACCTTGTTGCCCTTGCGCACGGTCACGATGGTCGTGGCGTGCATGGTCAATTCATTGGACATTTCTTGGCTCCGATTCGCACCATCCCTTCAAAAGGCGATTTGGCGCGGTACGAGTGACTTGATCGGCCATATGTATGCACGGGGCCAATGATTGCAAACCGCTCGATAGCGGCCGGGATCGCAACTGGCAATCGCCGGATCATGCTGCTAGAAGGCTCTCGTTTTCAAGCCAGCGAGCGCTTGAGACCCGTGAACCGGTCACGATCTGTACCAATGGCACAAGGATAGAGTGATGGCGCCTCGTTCCGCCGATGCAAGCCGCAAGACTGGGGAAACCGACATCTCCGTGTCGATCCATGTCGACGGCTCCGGCAAATCGGACATCGCCACCGGCGTCGGCTTCTTCGACCATATGCTGGACCAGCTTTCCCGCCATTCCTTGATCGACATGACCGTCAGGGGAACGGGCGACCTGCACATAGACGACCACCACACGGTCGAGGACACCGGCATCGCGCTCGGGCAGGCCCTGAGCAAGGCGCTGGGCGAGCGGCGCGGCATCATGCGCTACGCCTCGATCGACCTTGCCATGGACGAGACGCTGACGCGCGCGGCGATCGACGTGTCGGGCCGCCCCTTCCTGGTCTGGAACGTGTCGTTCTCGTCGCCCAAGATCGGCACCTTCGACACCGAACTGGTGCGCGAATTCTTCCAGGCATTGGCGCAGAACGCCGGCATCACGCTGCATGTCACCAACCATTATGGCGCCAACAACCATCATATCGCCGAGACCTGCTTCAAGGCGGTGGCGCGCGCGCTGCGCGCCGCGCTCGAGCGCGATCCGCGCCAGCCTGACGCGGTTCCCTCCACCAAGGGTTCTTTGAAGGGATAGCCTCATGACCGCCTATGTCGTGATGGAGCCACCTGGCCGCAGCGAGAAAGTCGACACGACGACCTTAGTCCGCGACGGCTTCACCTGGCTCGGCCTGCTTGTGCCGCCGCTGTGGCTTGCCTGGCACCGGCTGTGGGTCGAAGCGGCGCTCGCCTTTGTCGTCATGGGCGTGCTGTCGATGCTTGGCGAGAGACTTGGGCTCGGTGTGGCCGGCTCGCTTTTGTCGCTGCTCGTCTCGCTCTATGTCGGACTGGAAGGACAGGGCTTGCGCATCGCGGCACTGCGCCGCCGCGGTTGGCATGAGTGGGGCGTCGTCGAGGCCGGCTGGCTCGCCGACGCCGACATGCGCTATGCCCTTGAGGTCGAAGGGCTTTCGGATGAAGCGGCACCCGCGCCGCGCATCGTCCCAGATGCCGCTTTGGCGCGCCCGGCACAGCCAGGCATGGCGCTGGGGCTGACCCACATTCCGGGACGGCGCTGAGATGCGGGTTGCGATCATCGATTACGGTTCGGGCAATCTGCGCTCGGCCACCAAGGCCTTCGAGCGCGCCGCGCGCGAGACCGGCATCGCGGCCGAGATCGACCTGACGGCCGATGCCGACCGGGTGCGCACCGCGGACCGCATCGTCCTGCCCGGCGTCGGCGCTTACGCCGATTGCGCGGCCGGCCTGCGTGCCGTGGACGGCATGTGGGAGGCGGTCGAGGACGTCGCCATCGCCAAGGGCCGGCCTTTCCTGGGAATTTGCGTCGGCATGCAGCTGATGTCCGAGCGCGGCCTCGAAAAGACCGTCACCAACGGGTTCGGCTGGATATCGGGGGACGTCAAGGAGATCACGCCTTCCGATCCGGCGCTGAAGATCCCGCAGATCGGCTGGAACACGATCGAATTGAGGCATAAGCACCCATTGTTCTCCGGCATTCCGACCGGCGCGGCGGGACTGCATGCCTATTTCGTCCACTCCTACCATCTCGACGCAAAAAAACCGGACGAGATCCTCGCGGTCGCCGACTATGGGGGCCCGGTGACGGCCACGGTCGCCCGTGACAATCTCGCTGGCACGCAGTTCCATCCTGAGAAGAGCCAGGCGCTGGGCCTGGCGCTGATCACCAATTTCCTGCGCTGGAGGCCCTGAACCATGGGCAAGAAGGGCTATTGGCTGGTAATGCTGACGGTGACAGACCCGGAAGGATATCAGCGTTACCGCGACGCCATCGGCGACGCGGTTTCGTCTTTCGGAGGCCGCTATCTCGTGCGCGGCGGACAAGTGACCAATCCCGAAGGGTCGGAATTTGGCAGGCAGGTGGTGGTCGAGTTCGACTCTTATGAAACCGCGCTCAGCTGCTATCGATCGCCAGCCTACCAGACAGCGTTGCAGAACAGGCTGGCGGCTTCGACCGGACATTTCGCGATCGTCGAGGGTGCCTGAGTGATCCTGTTTCCAGCCATCGACCTCAAGGACGGCCAATGCGTGCGGCTGAAGCACGGCGATATGGCGACCGCGACGATCTACAATGATGACCCCGCCGCGCAGGCAAAAGCCTTTGAAGAGCAGGGCTTCGAGTGGCTGCATGTCGTCGACTTGAACGGCGCCTTCCAGGGCCAGAGCGTAAACAGCGCCGCGGTCGGAGCCATCCTGAAGGCGACCAGGAACCCGGTGCAGCTCGGCGGCGGCATTCGCACGCTGGAGCAGATCGAGGATTGGCTCGACCGTGGGCTGGCCCGCGTCATTCTCGGCACGGTGGCGGTGCGCGATCCCGATCTGGTCAGGCAGGCCTGCAAGGCATTTCCGGGCAAGGTCGCCGTCGGCATCGACGCCAAGGGCGGCAAGGTGGCGGTCGAAGGCTGGGCGGAAGCCTCGAGCCTCGGCGTCATCGAACTGGCGAGGAAATTCGAAGGCGCGGGCGTCGCCGCCATCATCTATACCGACATCGACCGCGACGGCGTGCTGACCGGCATCAACTGGGACGCCACCATCGACCTTGCCGACGCGGTGTCGATCCCGGTCATCGCCTCGGGCGGACTGGCCTCGATCGCCGACATCGTGCGCATGACCATGCCCGATGCGAAAAAACTCGAAGGCGCGATCTCGGGCCGTGCCCTCTATGACGGCCGCATCGATCCCACAGAGGCGCTGGCGATCCTGCGGGGCCGGCCGGCGATGGAGGCGCGGTCGTGAAAGTTTCGCTCATCCTGGCCTCCTATGACAGCGGCCACTATCATGGCGGCATGGGCCAGGGGCCCGACGCGCTGATATCGGGCGGGCTCGTCGATGCCCTGACCCTTGCCGGCCACGACGTCACGGTCGAGGATATCGGCAGGGTCGGCGACGGCCAGGAGCGCGAGATCGCCACGGGTTTTGCCGTCTGCAACGCCGTCTCGGGCGAGGTCCGCATGGCCCGCGACAGGGGGCGGTTCCCCATCGTGCTGGCCGGAAACTGCCTGACGTCAGCCGGCGCGGTCGCCGGCGAAGGCGCCGACGCCATCATCTGGGCAGACCAGCACGGCGACCTCAACACGCCGGAGACGTCCGTCTACGGCTTTCTCGACGGCATGGCGCTGTCGACGGTGCTCGGCCTGTGCTGGCGTCCGATGGCGGCCGCCATTCCCGGCTTCAGGCCGATCGATCCCGCGCGCTGCGTGCTCGTCAACGCCCGCGATCTCGATCCGGCGGAGGAGAAACTACTCGAAACATTGCCGGTCATCCGGACGGAATGTCCAGGCGTGGCGCAAGCGACGGAAAAACTGAAGGCCGCCGGCGCCAACAGCGTGCACATGCATCTCGATCTCGACGTGCACGACCCCAAGGCGCTTCAGGCCAACCGCTACGTCACCGCAGGCGGACCGAACCCGGAGCAGCTGCGCGACGCGGCCTGCGCCATGGCGCTTGCGGTGCCGGTCGTCGGCATCACCGTTTCCGCTTACGATCCGGCCTTCGATGCCCAGGCCGATGTGCCGCCGCTGGTCGGCCAGCTGCTCAACGATCTGCTTGCCACGATAGAGGGCCGCTGATGCTGAAGGCCCGCGTCATCCCTTGCCTCGACGTCAAGGACGGCCGTGTCGTCAAGGGCGTCAATTTCGTCGACCTCATCGACGCCGGCGATCCCGTGGAGGCCGCCAAGGCCTATGATGCCGCCGGCGCCGACGAACTTTGCTTTCTCGACATCACCGCTTCGTCGGACAATCGCGAGACCATCTTCGACGTCATCGCCCGCACCGCGGAACAATGCTTTATGCCGCTGACCGTCGGCGGCGGCGTGCGCCAGGTGGCCGACATCCGAAAATTGCTGCTGGCCGGGGCCGACAAGGTGTCGATCAACACGGCGGCGGTGAAGAACCCGGATTTCGTCGCCGAAGCGGCCGACAAGTTCGGCAACCAATGCATCGTCGTCGCCATCGACGCCAAGAAAGTCTCCGGCCCCGGCGAGGCCGGCCGCTGGGAGATCTTCACCCATGGCGGGCGCGAGAAGACCGGCATCGACGCCGTGGAATTCGCGCGAAAAATGGTCGATCGCGGCGCCGGCGAGATCCTGTTGACCTCGATGGACCGCGACGGCACCAAGGCCGGCTACGACATCGCGCTGACCCGCGCGGTGTCGGACGCGGTGCGCGCGCCGGTCATCGCTTCGGGTGGCGT
The DNA here is from genome assembly GCF_020164695.1 of Mesorhizobium sp. ESP6-5. Taxonomy (NCBI): domain Bacteria; kingdom Pseudomonadati; phylum Pseudomonadota; class Alphaproteobacteria; order Hyphomicrobiales; family Phyllobacteriaceae; genus Mesorhizobium; species Mesorhizobium sp. ESP6-5. The sequence continues at coordinate 211,183 of NZ_JAIUGR010000004.1, read as the reverse complement.
CGGCACGCTCGACCACATGGTCGAAGGCATTCGCGACGGCCGTGCGGGTGCTGTGCTGGCGGCGTCCATTTTCCATTTCGGCACCTACACCATCGCCGAAGCCAAGGCGCATATGGCCAAGGCCGGCCTGCCGATGCGGCTGGACTCGCTGGGCAACAGGTCCTAGAGCATGCTCCCGAAGCCGGCTTTCGGGAAAAACCCGGTTTAAACAAGAAGATAGATCGACATGGCCGAGTTTTCGCTCTCCGACCTGGAAAAAATCGTCAGCGACCGCGCCCATTCCGGCGATCCGGATTCGTGGACGGCCAAGCTTTACGCCCGGGGCATCGACAAGGCGGCGCAGAAACTCGGCGAGGAGGCGGTCGAGACCGTGATCGCCGCCGTCAAGGGCGACAAACAGGGCCTCGTTTCCGAAAGCGCCGATCTTATATATCATTGGCTTGTCGTTCTCGGCATCTCGGGTGTCCCGTTGAACGACGTGCTCAAGGAGCTTGAAGCCCGTACCGGGCGTTCGGGCATCGCCGAGAAGGCGTCGCGGCCCAAGGGCTGATCGGGAGGAAGGGCAGGTATCTCGATGGATCAGCTCGCGCCAACCGAGAAATATTCTCCGTTTCGCTTCTTCTCAGCCGAGCAATGGTCGCGGTTCCGAGCCGATACGCCGCTGACGCTGAGCGAGGACGAGTTCCGCCGCCTGCGTTCGCTCAACGACCCGGTCGACCTCGAAGAGGTCAAGCGCATCTATCTGTCCTTGTCGCGGCTTTTGTCGGCGCATGTCGAGGCGAGCCAGCTTCTGTTCCGGCAGCGCCAGGCCTTCTTCAACGCCGCCGACGTGGCCAAGACGCCGTTCATCATCGGCATTGCCGGTTCTGTCGCGGTCGGCAAATCGACCACGGCGCGCGTGCTGAAGGAATTGCTGGCGCGATGGCCGTCGAGCCCGAAGGTGGACCTCATCACCACGGACGGCTTCCTGCTGCCCAACGAGGTGCTGCGCCGCCAAAACCTGATGGAGCGCAAGGGTTTCCCCGACAGCTACGATGTCGGTGCGCTGCTGCGTTTCCTCTCGGGTATCAAGTCGGCGTTGCCCGATGTCCGCGCGCCGGTCTATTCGCACCTTACCTATGACGTCATCCCCGGCGAGTTCGTCACCATCGACCGGCCCGACATCCTGATCTTCGAAGGCATCAACGTGCTGCAGCCGGGCAAGCTGCCGCAGGACGGCAAGATCGTGCCCTTCCTGTCGGACTTCTTCGACTTCGCCATCTACATCGATGCCGACGAGAAGCTGATCCACAATTGGTATATTTCCCGCTTCATGCGGCTGCGCGAAACCGCCTTCCGCGATCCGGACTCCTTCTTCCACCGCTATTCGCAGCTGTCGGAGGATGCGGCCAAGGCGATCGCCGAGGGCCTGTGGACCAACATCAACCTGAAGAACCTGCGCGAAAACATCCTGCCGACGCGTGCCCGCGCCGACTTGATCCTGCGCAAGGGCGCCGACCACCTGATCGAGGAAGTGGCGCTGCGCAAGTTGTAGCCGATAGACTGGGCGTAGCGGGCGCTCCACAAGCCCGCCACGCCGCTGTTTATGTGTCAGCCATTGGCGAACGGCACGGCGACATAGATCTGGGTGTCACCACGCTCGACCAGAAGCAGCACCGATTTGCGTCCGGATTTGCCGGCTTGGGCAATCGCTTGGGTCACCTGCCTGGCGCTCTTCACCGGAGCCTGGTTGACGGCGACGATGACATCGCCCGGCTGGATGCCGGCAGTCGCTGCCGGCTTGTCGGGATTGACGCTCGCAACCACCGCGCCGTGCTCGTTCTCGGGGAGGTTCATCTGCTGGCGGATGTCCGGCGTGATATCCATCAAGCCGAGGCCGACGGCCGGCACGCGGGAACCCTGCCCGGTGCCCGGCGCGCTGGAGTCATCCGTCGATGCCGTTTTCACATCGTCGCTGTTGCGCCCGACCTCCACCGAGATCTGCATGGCCTTGCCCTTGCGCCAGACATCCAGTCTCTCCTTGGCACCCGGCGCGACGTCGGCGACGGCTCGTGACAGGTCCTTGGGATCCTTGACGTCCTGCCCGGCGAAGCCGGTGATGACGTCGCCGGTCTCGACGCCGGCCTTGGCCGCGGGCGAGCCGTCATTGACCTGCGAGACCAAGGCACCGCTGGGATGGTCCAGCCCGATGGCGCTTGCCACATCCGGGGTGACGGGCTGGATCTCGACGCCGAGATAGCCGTATTCGATGTTGCCGCCCTTCATCAGCTTGGCGACCACCTTCTCGGCCTGGTCCGACGGAATGGCGAAACCGACACCGACGCTGCCGCCATTGGGCGAATAGATCGCCGTGTTGATGCCGACGACATTCCCGTTGACGTCCACCAGCGGGCCGCCGGAATTGCCGTGATTGATCGGCGCGTCGATCTGGATGAAATCGTCGAAGGGCCCGCTATGCAGGTCGCGGCCACGCGCCGAGACGATACCGGCCGTTACCGTGGTGCCGATGCCGAACGGATTGCCGATCGCCAGCACCTGGTCGCCTGTCATGAGCTTGTCGGAGTCGCCCCACTTCACGGTTGGCAACGACTTGCCGGCGTTGATCTTCAGCACGGCGAGGTCGTTCTTGGCATCGTGACCGACCAGCTTGGCCGGGAGCTCCGTGCCGTCGTCGAGCGTGACCTTTATCGAGGAAGCGCCGTCGACGACATGGTTGTTGGTGACGATGGTGCCGTCGGCACCGACGATGAAGCCCGAACCGAGCGCTTCGGCCCGCGGCAACCGCTGTTGCGGAGGCGTCTTGGGAGCGGGCATGCCCTGATCGCCGAAGAACTGGCGGAAATAGTCGTCGAAGGGCGAGGCGCCATCGAAGGGCGACGCTTCGTTCATTGCTTCCGGCTGTCCTTTCATGACCGTGGTCACGGTCACGACGGCCGGCTTGGTCGTGGCCACGATCGGCGCCAACGAACCGCTCGGGGCCGTGGTCCCGGCAACGGGGGTCTGCGTCGTTGCAACCGTGTTGCCCGTGCCGACGCCGTTCGCGCTGTCGGCGAATGAGACGACAAAGGGAGAAACCAGCAGCGCGGCGCCCAGCAGGGCGGCGATGCGATGCCTACGAAGAATGCTCAGGTTTGACATGGTCGTTCTGTCCGGGCGAGGGGTTGATCCGCGCCGCGGGTCTTCCTGGGAGAAGTGCCCGTCAGCGTGCCGACGGCCCGGGTTGCCTGCCTCGCCACGCATGGCAGCCGGCCGGATCGACAACAACTATCTAGGGCGCCGATCTGCGCGATTTAGGGTTTTAGCCCGACCTTACGAAGATTTAATTCAGAGTGCGCTTACGGATCGCAGATAGGCCGACGCGATTTCGCGCATGCGCCCGCCGTCGAAGCTCGGGCCGTGGCCGCCATGGCCGATCCTGATCGGCAGGTCGAGCAGCCGGCGCATCGTGTTGCGATAGGCCTCCCGGTCGGAATCCGGCAAATCGTCGATCAGCGTGTCGTCATAGATGGCGTCGCCGCTGAAAAACAGGCCGTCGGCCTCATCGAAAAGCGCGATCGAATCCGGCGAATGTCCGGGGAGATGCAGCACCCGAAACCGGCGGTCTCCTAGATCGACCACGTCGCCTTCGTCGAGCATACGCGTCAACGGTGCCGGCGCTATCGCATAGTCGGCCGATTTCCAGCCAGGCGCCGGCAATTTCGAAACTGCGCCCTCGAGATCGTGGAACATGTAGGCGTAAGTCGCGGCCTCATCCATGCTCTCGAATTGCGCTGCGCTCATCCTTGGCCCGGCCCGCAGCGGAAATTCGTGCAGCGAGCCGACATGGTCGAGGTGGATATGGGTGGCGACGACCAGAAGCGGCTTGCCTTCGGGCGTCCTTATCTCCGGCGCCAGCGGACAGATGCCCATCCCGGTGTCGACCAGAAGGTCGGCGTCGCGGCCGGTGAAATGCCAGATATTGGCGCGCACATAGTTGTGCACGAACGGCTCGGTCAGCATCGTCGTCCTGCCGTCGACGATGCGCCTGGAGAACCAGCTATCCATCAGGTGTGAGCCTGGGCATCAAGTGTGAGCCTGGCATCAGGTGTGAGCCGGGCATCAAGCGGACCCGGCATCAGACGAACGGCTTTCCGACCTTGTATTTTTCCGGCACCAGCCGCTTGAGATAGGCCATTCCGGCCTCGGACAACTGGTTGGCGTCGGGCTTCATGAAATCGTCGGGCATGTGGCGGGTCTTGCCGGCAACGTTCTTCAGCGGCACCTTCTTCAGCACTATCTTGCTGCCATCATATTGCAGCGCCACCGAGCCGCCGCCCTGTTCGGCGACGCCGACGGCAAAGGCGCCAGCATCGAAGGCCTCCTGCGCATCGACCGGGCTGACGGAGCCGACATAGCCGCGCGGCATGTAGCCGAGTGCGTCGACGCGGGCACGCTTGCCCGGCAGCCCCTCGGCCAATGCCCGTTCGAGCGCCGCCGGCAGGTCGCTGCCCGAGAGTTTGACGTTGCCGTGCTGGTCGCGCTCGAGCTTGTCCGCCGGCACCAGGCTTTCGACCAGTGCCTTGCCGTCGGCGGTGCTGACGCCTTCCGACACGGCGACGATGCAGCGCTTGTGGCGGTCGAGGGTGGCGCGCACGTCGTCGATGAAACCGGCGGCGGAGAACGGCCGCTCCGGGACGTAGACCAGATGCGGGCCGCTGTCGGAATCGAGCTGCCAGGCCGCCGACGCCGCGGTCAGGAAGCCGGCATGACGGCCCATGACGATGCCGACATAGATGCCGGGAAGCGCGCGGAAATCGAGATCGACGGACAGGAAGGCGCCAGCGACGAATTCGGCCGCGGACATGAAGCCCGGCGTATGGTCGTTTTCCTCGAGATCGTTGTCGATGGTCTTCGGCGCATGGACGAAAGCGATCTTGCCGCCGGCGGCATCGGTCAGGATCTGCTGCGTGCCCGAGGTGTCGTTGCCGCCGATATAGATGAAAGCGTCGGCGCCCGCCTTCTGCAGGCCCTTCAGGATGACCTCGCAATAGGCGGCATCCGGCTTGTCGCGCGTCGACCCGAGGGCGGCGCTCGGCGTTCCGGCGATCAGCCGCAGCCGGTCCTCCGGGATGGCGGAGAGGTCGACATAGTTGCCGTCACGGATGCCGCGCACGCCGTGCAGGGAGCCCAGCACCTTGGCACCGGGATGGCGCCTGCGGATCTCCAGCGCGGCGCCCACGACCGTCTGGTTGATGACGGCGGTCGGGCCGCCGCCCTGCGCGATGACGAAAGTTCCAGCCATGCTTGATGTCTCCCTGGAGCATGACGCCGAAAGAGACGGATTCGGATTTCAAGTCGAACGGACCTGAAATCATCCGGCTCTAGGCGATGGTTTTCAGGTCACCTTGGCCTGTCTTGCCGCATCGCGCAACGGGAGAAACGGAGGGCTGGACGATCACATGACGACGACGGGGTTTTTCTTCGACACCCGGCTGTAGAGGTCGATGATGTCCTGGTTGATCAGGCGCACGCAGCCCGACGACATCGCCTGGCCGATGCTCCACCATTCCGGCGAGCCATGGATGCGGTAGCCGGTGTCCTTGCCGTCCTGGTAGATGTAGAGCGCACGCGCCCCGAGCGGATTGGTCAGGCCGCCGGGCTGGCCGCCCTGCCACTTCACCAGTTCCGGCTTGCGCTGGATCATTTCGGGCGGCGGCGTCCAGGTCGGCCACTCCCTGCCGTACTGGATGTTGGCGCGGCCGGACCAGCGGAAACCGTCCTTGCCGATGCCGACGCCGTAGCGGATGGCGTCGCCACCCGGCTGGACGAGATAGAGCATGCGTTCCTTGAGATGCACGACGATGGTGCCGGGCGCCTCGCCGGTCGTATCGACGACGATCTGGCGACGGAACTCCGGCTTGACCTTGAGATAGGGCACCTCGGGCACGTTGAAGCCGTTATCCGTCAAGGAGGCATACATGACGTCGGGGCTGGTGATGTTCTTGTCGACGCTGATCGAGGGCCGGATCGGCACCGAACCGGTGACCGTATCGTCGAGCTGCAGCGCCGGCAGATCGCCACCACCCGAGGTCGAGCAGCCGGCGACGCCGAGCAATGCCAAAGCGCCCGCCCCGGACAGGACGGCGCGGCGGGAAAGAAGAAGATCGGTTTCGACTGCGTCGCCGTTTCGTGGCGGCGTCGGACCTTGCGGCAACTCACGCATATACCCAAACCCTACGCTGTCGGCGGGAAGCACGGTCCGGCCGGATAGTGGGCATTTTCATCATTCATGGTTGATAAAGCGTGAATGCCTTGCGCTGCTTGCGTTTGCGCCTTGCCGAGGCGCCGCTCCGCCCTCCCGCGCGGTCGCCATTAAACATCTGCAAGACGTTGAAACCGTCATCAAGCTTTTTGCCGCTGGCGCAATTGACGTCGCGGTCCCGTAAGAGTCGTGCCGGTTGCCCGGCCGGAATACGCAAAAACAGGGATTCGGCCCCTTTACATTCTTCGGGAGCCAAGGATTTATCCTCTTCCTTGAGCTCAAAGGAGACGAGCATGTCCTTCGAAAACTGGGCCGCCTTCACTGCCGCGTCGACCATCCTCCTCATCATCCCGGGCCCGACAATCCTTCTGGTCGTCTCCTATGCGCTGGGCCAGGGCTGGCGCACCGCTTTGCCGATGGCCGTCGGCGTGGCGCTCGGCGACTTCACCGCCATGACCTTGTCGATGCTGGGCATCGGCGCGCTGCTTGCCGCTTCGGCTGGTGTTTTCACCATCCTGAAACTGATCGGCGCCGGCTATCTGATTTATCTCGGCGTGAAACTGTTCCGCGCCGGCGGCACGCTGAAGGCCGAACCACGCACCGACGCGGTGTCGTCGGCCAAGATGATGGCGCATGCCTGGCTGGTCACCGCGCTCAACCCGAAAAGCATCACCTTCTTCGTCGCCTTCCTGCCGCAGTTCCTCGACCGGCACGCCGACTTCCGGACGCAGATGCTGATCTTCGAGACGACCTTCCTGGCGCTCGCCTTCGCCAACGCCTTCGGTTACGCGCTGATCGCGGCACGCGCCCGCAACGTGGTCCGCAATCCCAAGGCGATCCGCATCTTCAACCGCACCGGCGGCACGCTCCTGGTCGGCGCCGGCATCGCCACGGTGGCGATGCGTTCCGGCAATTGATGTCCTGACGCGGGTGAGGCCCGGAGGGCCTCACCATTTAACGCTGAAGCCCAGATTGCCCTCGAGGATGCGGCGTTTGTCGCCGCCGAGATTGGTGGTGTAGTCGCCGGTGGCGAAGATGCTGACCTTGTCGGTCACCTTGGCGACGATACCGCCGCCGAACTCGAACGAGGTTGACCTGCCCTCCGTCGAGATGTCGGTGGTGTCGAAGCTGACACGATCGGTGCCGCCAAAATCATGCCAGATATTGGCCTTGAGGTAGGGCTGCAGCGCTATGCCATTGACAGCGGACTCGCCCTGCAGCCGAGCCCCGATCCGGCCGGTGACGCTGCCCTCGCTATCGAAGGAAACCGACGAGAAACGATCCTTGGCATCGTCGAGCGACAGATGCTGCCAGATCAGTTGCGCCTGCGGTTCGAGCGTCCAGCCCTGCGCCAGCGCAATGCGATAGCCGCCCTCCAGCGAGGCGGTGACACCTGTTCCGCCAATGTCGATGCCGACATCGCGCGACGACGTCGCGTCGCCGCCGAAGAAGGTGGCCATGAGGACGCCGTCGAGGTACCAGCCGCCTTGGCCGATGCGGGTCCAGTAACCGCCGACGCTGGTGCCGCTGACATCGATGCCGCCGACGGACAGATCATTCTGCCCCAGCGCCTGGCCGCGCACATCGCCCTTCATGCTGGCATAGGCGACGAACAGGCCGGCGCGATCGATCCCGCCCGACGCGGTTTCGCGTCCGAAGACGTCGAAGCCCGCCTGCAGGCCGAACAAGGTGCCGTCGAAGGACGGCGACACCGTTCCCGACCAGCCCATCTTCGCGTCCTGGCCGTAGATGCGGCCCCAGACCGGCGACAGCTCCGTGTTCGACAACAGGCTCTGTTCGCCGCGCCGCTCATGGAAGGTGCCAAGTGTCGTCATCGCCAGATGCTCGGCCACAGGCGGCACCGCGGAATAGACCGGCACCTCGACGCGATAGAGCAGGATTTCCTCCCCTGCCGCGGGCATCGGAAGATCGGGCACGGCGGTCGGGACCGGCGGGGGCGGTGGCGGTGGATCAGCCGCCGGCGCCGGCGGCGGCAGTGGCGGCGGCACGGGCACCGGATCGCTAGCCTGCACGGGGGGCGTCGGGTCGGCCGGCGGAGTGTTGATATCGCCCTCGGTCGGCGCCGGCACCGGCGGCAGCGCGGATGGCGGCGGCGGAGGTTCGGTCTCGGGCGGCACCGGTTCCGGCGCGGGTGTTGGTTCTGCCGCCGGCGGCGCCGCGGCCGGCGATGTCGGCGTTATCAGCGACGAGCGCAGATACCAGTTCTCCGCGCTGCCTGCGGTGACGCCACCCTTGAACAGATAATATTCGAAGGCGCCTGCCGCGACCGGCACGTCGAGCGCGAAGGCGCTTGAGGTGGAGGTGGCGCCGTTGACCGCCTGGACGACCATGATGCCGTCCTGCATCGTTTCGGCCCCCGCGCCGCCGACATTGACCACCGCGATGCCGGTCGAGCCGGAAGCCGTGCCGCCCGAAAGCACCAGCCTGTCCGACGCCGACGAATCATCGCCGAGCTCGGTCTGGATGAGCAGCAGGCCGCCGAGCCCGGTGTAATTGCCCGAAATCATCAGCCGGTCCGTCGCGCCGGTACTGCCATTGGTCAGGTCGATGCGGCCTGCATTGACGACGTCCGCAAGCTGGCCCGACGTAAAGGCCTGGATCGATGCGTTGAAGCCGCCGCCATAGAGCGTGCTCGCGGCATCGACATTGAGCGATCCCGTGCCGGTGCCGCTGTCTCCAAGCACGAGATTGCCGTCCAGCGTGAGCTGGGTGTCGTTGGTGGCGTCGACGGTCTCCCAGTTCTGGATCCGGCTGATGCCGTCGAGCTTGACGTTATCGAAGGTCAGCGTATCGGTGCCGAGACCGCCATTCAGCGCGTCGGCGCCGCCCAGATTGGCTTTGGTCAGGTTGCTCAGCTTTGCCGTATCGTTGTCGCCGCCGAGGTCGACGGCGCCATAGATGATGCCGCCGCCATTCCACACGAAATTGTCCGCGCCGAAGCTCATCAGCACATCGCCGCCGACGGTGCCGCCCGTGATCGTCACGCTGTCGTTGCCGCCGCTGACGCTGATGTTGCCGCCGATCGTGCCGCCGGAGAGAATGATGGTGTCCTGGTCGAAGCCGGTGACCAGGTTGCGGTCGATGATGCCGCCCGACATGTTGAAATAGTTCTTGTCGAGCTTCATGTTGACGCGGCCGATGCGGCCGTCGGTCATCACGGCACGGTCGCCGTCGTCGAAGAAATCGACGATGCGCCCGCCGGTCATGGTGAAGGTGTCCAGCCCGTCGCCCTGGTTCAGCGAACCGACCTGGCCGCCGCTCATGTTGAAGTCGTCGATGCCGGCGCCCTGCTGGACATTGCCGGCGACGGTGCCGCCGCCGATGGTGAAGAAATCCGTGCCGTCACCCTGATCGACCGTGCCGGTGATGGTGCCGGACTGCATGTTGATGCGGTCCGTGCCCGGGCCGAAGGTGACGTTACCGCTCACCTGGCCGGTGCCGCCGGCGGGAAAGTTCAGCGTGTTGTTGCCGATGGTGTCGTTGAGGCTGCCGCCCGAATCGCCACTATCGCAAGTGAAGACGTCATTGCCCGGAGACGGAACCAGCAGGCATGCCGCCAGGGCCGCGGAGTTCGGCAGCAACATAAGGGTCGTAGTTGCAAGTAAGCTAATAAACCCAGCATTGATCCGCCTGGGCTTTCGCTGCGGCAAAGAAACAGCCCTGCCAATGTGCTCCGAACCGCTGTTCGGAACCTGTATTTCAAAATGCCGCATCGCGTCCCCTCTCAGATCGCGATTTCAAGCCCCTTACCCGCGCCGCAATCAAGCCACAATTCGTCCAGTTTTACAAAGCCTATTCTGTCTCCCATGGTTGATGAACTGCAAAAATGCCTGACATGCTGCGGCGCGACTCGTGAAATGGCGTAGCCGTGGCCTATGCTTTAAGATCATGCTGGACCGAGGGCATCATGCCCATCCGGCCTCGACCAGGGACTCTCGCATGGCCATCAGGGACGCATTTGGCCTGGCATTTTCGGGCGCGACGGAAGCCGGATTCGCGCCCTACGGCCAGGCCGTGCGCGAATTGCAGTGTTTCATTGGCGATCCCGTGAAATCCGTCGATCGCGCCATCGCGCAGGACCCCGGTTTTGTCATGGCGCATGTCTTCAAGGGCTACCTTTTCGGCCTTGCCACCGAACCGGAGGCGACGGCCGTGGCCAGGATCTGCCACGAGGCGGCGCTGCCGCTTGCCGCAATAACGCGTGAGCGGGCGCATGTCTCGGCCCTCGGCCACCTCGCCAACGGGCGCTGGCATCAGGCCTCCGGCATTCTGCGGGACATAGCGATCGATTTTCCGCTCGACGCCGTGGCGCTCCAGGTCGGACACCAGGTCGATTTCTTCACCGGCAACGCCCGCATGCTGCGCGACCGCATCGCCCGCGCCCTGCCGTCATGGCAGGCGGACATGCCGGGGTATCACGCCATTCTCGGCATGCAGGCCTTCGGGCTCGAAGAGATGGCTGAGTATGCGCAGGCCGAAAGGCTCGGCCGTACGGCGGTCGAGATCGAACCGCGCGATGGCTGGGCGCAACATGCGGTCGCGCATGTGATGGAGATGCAAAGCCGGCAAAGGGACGGCATCGCCTGGATGCGTACCGATCCCGAAGCCTGGACGAAGGAGAGCTTGCTCCAGGTCCACAATTGGTGGCACCTGGCGCTGTTCCACTACGATCTCGGCGAGACCGGCGAGGTGCTGGCGCTCTATGACGGGCCGATCTATGGCAGCAGATCGACGCTGGCGCTCAACATGGTCGATGCATCGGCGATCCTGTGGCGGCTTCACCTCGGCGGCGTCGACGTCGGCGACCGCTGGACGGCGCTAGCCGCCAATTGGGTGCCCAAGGCCGCTGCCTCCAACTATGCCTTCAACGACGCCCACGCGATGATGGCCTTTGTCGGCGCCGGGCTCGATGCTCCGGCCCGGACCCTGCTCGGGGCACAGCGCGAAGCGATGCGGGGCGGTGACGACAATGCCGCTTTCACGCGGGATGTCGGCCATCCCCTGACGCTTGCGATCAAGGCGTTCGGAGAGGGCAACTACGCCGAAACCATCCGACTGATCCGGCCGATCCGGACCATCGCCCATCGATTTGGCGGCAGCCACGCGCAGCGCGACGTCATCGATCTGACGCTGATAGAAGCCGCCTTGCGTGCCGGCGACGGTGCACTGGCCAGGGCGCTGACGACGGAGCGCTCGACCGTACGCCCGGACAGTCCGCTGTCGGCGCTGTTTTCGAGACGTGCCGCCGATTTGTCAGAGAATTGACCCGGAGCGGATCTTGCCTTAAAAACTGGCTCAAACATATTTTTCGGGTTCCGAAAAAAATAAGAACGTGGGAGGAAACCATGTATCTCGGCCTCGACCTGGGCACATCGGGCGTCAAGGCGCTGCTGATCGATGCCGGACAGGGCGTCATCGGCTCCGGCCATGGCACGCTTGATGTTTCTCGCCCTCATCCGGGCTGGTCCGAGCAGGATCCCCTGCACTGGATACGCGCCTGCGAAGACGCGATCGCCGAACTGAAGGCGGCACATCCCGGGCAGTTCGCGGCGATCGAGGGCATCGGCCTGTCAGGCCAGATGCATGGCGCGACCTTGCTCGATGCCGCCGATCAGGTGTTGCGCCCCTGCATCCTGTGGAACGATACGCGCAGCCATGTCGAGGCGGCGGCACTGGACGCCGATCCGCGCTTCCGCGCGCTCACCGGCAACATCGTCTTTCCCGGCTTCACCGCGCCCAAGCTCGCCTGGGTGAAGAACAACGAACCCGCTGTCTTCGCCAAGGTGGCAAAGGTGCTTTTGCCCAAGGATTTCCTGCGGCTCTGGCTGACCGGCGAGCATATTTCGGAAATGTCGGATTCGGCAGGCACGTCCTGGCTCGATGTCGGCAAGCGGCGCTGGTCTTCCGAGTTGCTTGCGGCGACCTCGCTTGAGGAAAAGCAGATGCCGTCGCTGGTCGAGGGCACGGAAAAAGCCGGCGCCCTGCGCGCCGAACTCGCGTCGCGGTGGGGCATCGCGGCCGGCACTCCGGTGGCTGGCGGCGCCGGCGACAATGCGGCTTCCGCCTGCGGCATGGGCACGGTCGGCGCCGGCCACGCTTTTGTCTCGCTCGGCACATCGGGCGTGCTGTTTGCCGCCAACGCCGCCTATCTGCCCAACCCGGCCAGCGCGGTGCACACCTTCTGTCATGCTCTGCCCAATACCTGGCACCAGATGGGCGTCATCCTGTCGGCAACCGATTCGCTCAACTGGCTGTCGGAGATCACGGGCAAGGGCGCGGGCGAACTGACATCGGAACTCGGCGAGACGCTGAAGGCGCCAACCGGCGTGTCCTTCCTGCCCTATCTCTCGGGCGAGCGGACGCCACACAATGATTCCGCCATTCGCGGCTCATTCACAGGCCTGGCGCATGAATCGGGCCGCCCGGTGTTGACCCAGGCCGTGCTCGAAGGGGTCGCCTTTGCCTTCCGCGACAGCCTGGAGGCATTGAAAACCGCCGGCACGACCTTGACGCGCGTGACCGCGATCGGCGGCGGCTCGCGCTCGCGCTATTGGCTGAAGGCGATCGCCACCGCGCTGCAGGTGCCGGTGGATATTCCGGCTGATGGCGATTTCGGCGCTGCGTTTGGAGCGGCCAGACTTGGCCTGATCGCCGCGACCGGCGCCGATCCGCTGGCCGTGTGCTCCGCGCCGAGGACAGATGCCACGATCGAGCCGGATGCAGCTCTTGGCGGCGCCTTCGCCGATGCCTATCACCGCTACCGCGCGCTCTATCCGGCGATCAAGGCCGTAACCGCGTGAGTTGGCGCTTGTCCCATTCCTTTCGTCCGGGCGCTGGCGCTGCCCCTCACCTGCCTGCCGGCATCCTCTCCCCGTATAGAGACGGGGAGAGGGGCGCTGTCATTGCTGGTTTCGCCAATCACCAACGTCGCAGGAAAGGCGTCGAGATTGCCGCCGGCCCCCTTCTCCCCGTCACTATACGGGGAGAAGTGCCCGGCAGGGCGATGAGGGGCGGCGCCGACTTCGCCAATCGGTCCCCTCTACAGATTGGACAAGCAACTACCGTAAGAGTGGGAGCCACTCGACTTGCCGGCAGGACCTCACTGCGCCGGCACCTTGTCGAGGAAGCCGGTGACGCTCTTCAGGCGGCCGTTCTCGATGATGCCGATGTCGGTGCCTTCGATGACGGAAGCAGTGCCCTCGGGCCCGAGATTCCAGGAGAAGCGGATCTTGTCGGCAAAGCCGTCCGGCGTGCCCTTCAGCGAGAAGCGGAAGCCGGCAAAGCGCTGCTGGACGCCGCCGATCAGCGCCGCGACGCCTTCATGGCCGTCGCCCTGCATGAGCGGATCGCGATAGCTGACGTCCTCGGTGAAGACAGCCTTGAGCAAGGCCGCCCGGCGGTCGGCATCGCTTTCGTTCCAGGCGGTGATGTAGTTCAGGGCGATCGTGTTGAGGTCGGTCATGGTCTGTCTCCTTCGTTTGACGGTTTTGACAGGACCGTTTTCGACCAGCCTCGGTGTGAAACCAATTACGCCTGAGGTAATCGGGCAAACCTATCTTGGAGAGGAAGAGAACCATGAGCAGCGGCTTTTTCGGCGATATCCAGACAATCAAATATGAAGGACCGGATTCGACCAATCCGCTGGCCTACCGTTTCTACAATCCCGACGAAGTGGTGGCCGGCAAGCGGCTGGAAGACCATCTGCGCTTTGCCGTCGCCTACTGGCATTCCTTCGCCTGGCCGGGCGGCGACCCGTTCGGCGGCCAGACCTTCGACCGTCCCTGGTTCCCCAAGGCCGGCGGGATCGACACGATGGAACTGGCGAAACTCAAAGCCGATGTCGCCTTCGAGATGTTCTCGCTGCTCGGCGCTCCCTATTTCTGCTTCCACGACGCCGATGTGCGGCCCGAGGGCAAGGATTTCTCCGAAAGTGCGGCCCGCCTCGATGAGATCGCCGATTATTTCGCCGGCAAGATGAAGCAGACCGGCGTCAAGCTTTTGTGGGGCACGGCGAACCTGTTCTCCAACCGCCGCTTCATGTCGGGCGCGGCGACCAATCCCGATCCGGATGTGTTCGCCTACGCGGCCGCGACGGTGAAGAGCTGCATCGACGTCACCAAGCGGCTGAAGGGCGAGAACTACGTGCTGTGGGGCGGGCGCGAGGGTTATGAGACGCTGCTCAACACCGACCTTGCCCGCGAGCAGGAACAGGCTGGCCGTTTCCTGAACCTCGTCGTCGACTACAAGCACAAGATCGGCTTCAAGGGCACGATCCTGATCGAGCCGAAGCCGCAGGAGCCGACAAAACACCAGTATGACTACGACGTCGCGACCGTCTACGGCTTCCTCAAGCGCTTCGGCCTGGAGAAGGAGGTCAAGCTCAACATCGAGCAGGGCCACGCCATCCTGGCCGGCCACTCCTTCGAGCACGAACTGGCGCTGGCCAATGCGCTCGGCGTCTTCGGCTCGATCGACATGAACCGCAACGACTACCAATCGGGCTGGGACACCGACCAGTTCCCCAACAACGTGCCGGAAATGGCGCTGGCCTATTACCAGGTGCTCCAGGCCGGCGGTTTCAAGACCGGCGGCACCAATTTCGACGCCAAGCTGCGCCGCCAGTCGCTCGACCCGCAGGACCTGCTGATCGGCCATATCGGCGGCATGGATTCCTGCGCGCGCGGCCTCAAGGCGGCAGCGAAGATGGTAGAGGACAAGGCGCTGTCGGGTCCGCTCGCCGAGCGCTATGCCGGCTGGAACAGCGCCGAGGCCAAGGCGATGCTGTCAGGCAAGCGGACGCTGGAAGAGATCGCCGAGCGCGTGGTGAAGAAGAAGATCGAGCCGCAGCCGCGCTCCGGCCGCCAGGAACTGCTCGAAAACATCGTCAACCGCTACGTCTGACGCTGCCTGACCGTCGGCAATCCAAGCCGGCGCACTATGCGATTCGAAAGCTTGGCGCGCGGAAACTTTCTGCGCGCCATGCTGAAATCGACGACAAGGTTTTGCCCCTTGCCGCCTCTCAATGACCTCGCTCTTGCCTTCAAACTGCCGTCACGAATCTCGTATAGGTATGGCTCGTGGCGGGAGAGGAAGAAGGAGGCGAACCGATATGCAGAACGAACGTGAAATCGACGCCCTGCTCTCACCTGGCGAGGCCGGATCGATCATCGACCGGCTGATGGCAATGCCGCATCCCAGGGATGGCGCGCGCCGGTCCAACGAATGGGATCGTGCTGTTGCCAGCCGTTTCGAGACCCATCTGGCCAGACAGATGCGCTCGCAGATCGATGGCGGCAGCGACCGGCAAAACGCCGCCTGAGCCGCCTGGATTCAACCTCGGCGAAGCCTGACAGGGGCTTCGCCAAAAGCCCTTGAAAATGCTCTCGAAAAGGCCGCGGCAGACGAGAACCCCGTCCGCCCGGCGATATCCGCCATGGCGATCCGCGTGTCGACAACGAGCCGGCGCGCGGCGCCCAGGCGCAGCCTGAGATAGTAGGCGCCCGGCGTCTCGCCGATCGACTTGCGAAAGATGCTTTCCAGGGTGCGCGCCGTCACCCCGGCGCGCTTGGCCACCGCGTCGATGGTCAGCGGCTGGTCGACATGCGCTTCCATCAAGCGGATCGCTTGCGCCAGCCGCGGATCGTAGCCGTCGAGCCGGCCGAGCGAGACCAGCGGCTGGGCATCAGTCGCGGCACGCGCTTGGTCGTAGATGAAGACGCTGGCGACATCGAGCGCCACCGCCATGCCGAGCCGCGTGCGAATCAAGTGCAGCATCAGATCGAAGGTCGGCGAGGCACCGCCCGAGGTGAACACCGGCCCATCGATGACATAGCGGTCCGGCCGGACATCGACGCCGGGAAAAGCCGACGAAAAATCCTCCATGTCTTCCCAATGGGTGGTGGCGCTGCGGCCCTCCAGCAGGCCGGCGCGCGCCACCAGCCAGGTGCCGGCCTCGACGCCGCCGCACGCGCGGGCCGCCCGCGCTGCCCTCCGCAAACCTGAAAGCAGAGCCGACGTCGCGTAATTCTGGGTGCCGAAACCGGCGACGACGACGAGAACGTCAGTTGTCTCCTTGGCGTCGAAACGGCCGCTGACCGCCACCGGCAGGCCGCAGGTGGTAACCGGCGCCTCGCCTGTCACCGAGACCAGCTTGAAGTCGAACAGGGTCTCGCCGGAAATGCGATTGGCGGCCCGCAGCGGGTCGACGGCGGAGGCGACGCACATGATCGAGGAGCCGGAAAACACCAGGAACGTTACCTTGAGCGTCTCACGTTCGGCGCGAAAGACAGATTTTTCGCTTTTGATCATGTGGCCTTCGTAAAACGCAAAGCAGCTTTGATCAAGTCGAGCGATGGTAGTGGCTGTTTCGAATGGGAGGAGAGTTTCGATGCCGCTCGCGATGAACCGTGAGGTTTTCATTACCTGTGCCGTGACCGGGTCCGGCGGCTCGCAGGATCGCTCACCCCACGTGCCGCGCTCGCCCAAGCAGATCGCCGATTCGGCGATCGACGCGGCCAAGGCCGGCGCTGCCATCGTCCACTGTCATGTGCGCGACCCCGAAACCGGCAAGCCCAGGCGCGACGTGCATCTTTACCGCGAGGTGACCGAGCGCATCCGCGCGGCGGACATCGACGTCATCCTGAACCTCACCGCCGGCATGGGCGGCGACATGGTGTTCGGCTCGCCCGAGGCGCCGCTGCCGCTCAACGAAAAAGGCACCGATATGGGCGGCGCCACCAACCGCATGGAACATGTGCGCCAGTGCCTGCCGGAAATCTGCACGCTCGACTGCGGCACCATGAATTTCGCCGAGGCCGACTATGTCATGACCAACACGCCCGGCATGCTGCGCGCCATGGGCGGCATGATGACGGCGCTCGGCGTCAAGCCCGAGATCGAGGCCTTCGACACCGGGCATCTCTGGTTCGCCAAGCAACTGGTCGAGGAAAAGGTGCTCGATCCGGACGCGCTGGTGCAGCTCTGCATGGGCGTGCCGTGGGGGGCGCCCGACGACCTCAACACCTTCATGGCGATGGTCAACAACGTGCCGTCGACATGGAACTGGTCGGCTTTCGCCATCGGCCGCAACCAGATGGCCTACGCCGCTGCCGCCGTGCTCGCCGGCGGCAATGTCCGCGTCGGCCTCGAGGACAATCTGTGGCTGGACAAGGGGGTGCTGGCGACCAATGCGCAATTGGTCGAGCGTGCCGCCTCGATCGTCACCAATCTCGGCGCCCGGATCCTGGGGCCGGAAGAAGTGCGCAAGAAGCTCAACCTGACCAAGCGAGCGCCGATCGCGGCATAAATTATTCGCAGGGACGGTCGATATGGCTACTGTAAAATTCACCGCCATGAAGGATGGCGACAGGCAAGACTACGAGTTCCTGACCGCGCACGAGATCGACTACGCGGCCAGGACCGGCGAGCGGCTGCTCGACGCGCTGGTGCAGCTCGACGAAGGCCTGTCCGGCTACAAGATCACCCGGCTCGGCCATTCGCTGCAGGCGGCGACGCGGGCCTGGCGCGACGGCGCCGACACCGACTGGATAGCCTGTGCGCTTCTGCACGACATCGGCGACATCTACGCGCCCTACAATCACGACGAATACGCCGCTTCGATCCTGAAACCTTTCGTGCGCGAGCAATGCACCTGGGTGGTGGAGAAGCATGGCGACTTCCAGCGCCTCTATTACGCCCACCATCTCGGCGGCAATCGCCATGCGCGCGACCGCTTCGCCGGCCATGCCTATTTCGACGATTGCGACCAGTTTTGCGAACGCTGGGACCAGTCGAGCTTCGACCCTGACTATGAGACACTGCCGATCGACTTCTTCCGGCCGTTCGTGATCGAAGTCTTCGCCCGCAAAGCCTACGACCCATCGGTCATCCGCGCCGGCGAGCGCGTGCCTCTCACCGATCCCGAAACCGCCAGGACAAGAACCGGAGCCTCTCAATGAGCATCATCAACAAGGCGGCCGCCATCGGCGGCGGTGTCATCGGCGCCGGCTGGGTGGCGCGGCTCCTGCTCAACGGCATCGACGTGTCGATCTTCGATCCCGATCCCGAAGCTTCGCGCAAGGTCTCGGAAGTGATGAAGGGCGCGCGCCGCGCCTATAGGCAGATGGTGCCGGGCGGCCTGCCCAAGGAGGGCAAGCTGACCTTCGCCAAGACGATCGCGGAGGCGGTCGCGGATGCCGACTTCGTACAGGAAAGCGTGCCGGAACGGCTCGACCTCAAGCACAAGGTGCTGGCCGAGATCGACACCCACGCGCCGGCCAACGCCATCGTCGGTTCGTCGACCTCGGGCATCAAGCCGACCGACATGCAGGTGGCGATGAAGAAGCACCCGGAACGGCTGGTCGTCGGCCATCCGTTCAATCCGGTCTATCTGCTGCCGCTGGTCGAGATCGTCGGCGGCGACCAGACCTTCCCGGAAGCCATCGAGGTCGCCAAGGAGATCTATGCCTCGATCGGCATGAAGCCGGTCGTCATCCGCAAGGAGATCGAGGCTTTCGTCGGCGACCGCCTGCTCGAAGCCGCCTGGCGCGAGGCGCTGTGGCTGATCAAGGACGGCATCTGCACGGTCGAGGAACTCGACGACATCATGCGCTACGGCTTCGGCCTGCGCTGGGCGCAGATGGGCATGTTCCAGGTCTATCGTGTCGCCGGCGGCGAGGCCGGCATGCGCCACTTCATGGCGCAGTTCGGGCCCTGCCTGAAATGGCCGTGGACCAAACTGATGGATGTGCCGGAGTTCAACGACGAGCTGGTCGACCTGATCGCCACCCAATCTGACGACCAGGCGCACGGCCTGTCGATCCGCGAACTGGAAAAGATCCGCGACGACAATCTGGTCGCGATCATGGATGCGCTGTCGAAGCAGAACAAGGGCAAGGGCTGGGGCGCCGGCGCGCTGCACAAGGATTACACAAGACAGCTCGCCAAGCTGGCGGCGAAGAAGCCCGTGGCCTCAAAGGCAGCGGAAAGGGCCAGGGCCGCCAAGCCGGTGAAGAAAGCCGAAAAGCCGAGGAAAAAGAAGAAGGGCTGAGACCATGGATTTCGGTCTTTCGGAAGAGCAGAAACTCATTGTCGAGACGACGCGCGCCTTCGTCGAGAACGAGCTTTATCCGCACGAGCGCGAGGTCGAGCGCACTGGCGTGCTGCGCCGCGAGCTGATCGAGGAGATCAAGGCGAAGGCGATCGAGGCGGGCCTCTATGCCGCCAACATGCCTGCCGATGTCGGCGGCGCGGGGCTCGATACGGTGACCTGGCTGCTCTACGAGAAGGAACTCGGCCGCGCCAATTACGCGCTGCACTGGACCTGCGTGGCGCGCCCTTCCAACATCCTGCTCGCCGGCACGCCGGAGCAGCGCGAAAAGTATCTTTTCCCCTGCATCCGCGGCGAGAAATGGGACTGCCTGGCGATGACCGAGCCGGGCGCCGGCTCCGACCTGCGCGGCATGAAGGCGACCGCCGTGCAGGACGGCGACGACTGGGTGCTGAACGGCACCAAGCATTTTATCTCCCACGCCGATCTTGCCGATTTCGCCATCGTCTTCATGGCCTCGGGCGAAGAGGATTCACCGCGCGGAAAGCGCAAGAAGATCACCGCCTTCTTCGTCGACAAGGGCACCAAGGGTTTCACGGTGCGCGACGGCTATCGCAATGTCTCGCATCGCGGCTACACCAACGCCATTCTCGAATTCGACGACTGCCGGCTGCCGGCATCCCAGGTTCTGGGCGAGGTGCACAAGGGCTTCGACGTCGCCAATTCCTGGCTCGGCGCCACGCGCCTGCAGGTCGGCGCCACCTGCCTCGGCCGTGCCGAGCGGGCGCTTGGGCATGCGGTCGAATATGCCGCGCAGCGGCAGCAGTTCGGCCAGCAGATCGGCAAATTCCAGGGCGTGTCGTTCAAGCTCGCCGACATGGCGACGGAACTCAAGGCCGCCGACCTGATGGTGTTCGAAGCCGGCTGGAAGTACGATCAGGGAACCGTCACCGACCAGGACATGGCCATGGCCAAGCTGAAGGCCACCGAAATGCTCGCCTTCGTTGCCGACGAGGCCATCCAGATCCATGGTGGCATGGGGCTGATGGACGATCTGCCGCTGGAGCGCATCTGGCGCGACGCCCGCGTCGAACGCATCTGGGAAGGCACGTCGGAGATTCAGCGACATATTATTTCGCGGGCGCTGCTGCGCCCGTTCGGGGCTTGATCGATGCATAAACTTGAACGCCTCCTGCGCCCCAAATCGATCGCCGTGTTCGGCGGCGTGCAGGCCGCCGCCGTCGTGGCGCAATCGATCAAGATGGGCTTTGCCGGCGAGATCTGGCCGGTGCACCCAACCAAGGACGAAGTTGCCGGACGCAAGGCCTACCGATCCGTCGCCGATTTGCCCGGCGCGCCAGACGCGGCCTTTGTCGGCGTCAACCGGCACCTCACCATCGAGGTGATCAAGGCGCTGGCCGAACGCGGCGCCGGCGGCGCCGTCTGCTTTGCCGCCGGCTTCCTCGAGACCGAGGCCTATGACGAGGACGGCGAAAGGCTGCAGGCCGAACTGGTCGCCGCCGCCGGCCAGATGCCGATCATCGGCCCGAACTGCTACGGCCTGATCAACTATGCCGACGGCGCGCTTTTGTGGCCAGACCAGCATGGCGGCATCAGGTTGGAAGAGGGCGGCAAGGGTGTCGCCATCATCACCCAGTCGTCCAACATCGCCATCAACATGACGATGCAGAAGCGCGGCCTACCGATCGCCTTCCTGATGACCGCAGGCAACCAGGCGCAGACCGGCCTGTCCGAAATGGCGCTCGGCCTGATCGAGGACGAGCGCGTCACCTCGCTTGGCCTGCACATCGAGGCGTTCGATTCGGTAGCCGGCTTCGAGCGCCTGGCGGCAAGGGCACGTGAGCTCAAGAAGCCGATCATCGCCATGAAGGTCGGCCGCTCCGAGCAGGCGCGGCAGGCAACCGTCTCGCACACGGCGTCACTCGCCGGCTCGGACGCTGCTTCCGGCGCCTTCCTGAAGCGGCTTGGCATCGCTCGCGTCGATTCCATCCCCTCCTTCATCGAGGCGCTGAAGCTGCTGCACATCACCGGCCCGCTGCCTGGATATACCTTGTCGTCGATGAGTTGTTCGGGCGGCGAGGCATCGGTCATGGCCGACAGCGCCGAAGGCCGATGGGTCAACTTCCCGGTCCTGAACGACACCCATCGCGCCCATGTCAAATCGACGCTCGGGCCGCTGGTCGCGGTGGCCAATCCCCTGGACTATCACACCTTCATCTGGAACAACGAGCCGGCGATGACCGCCACCTTCACCGCCATGGTGTCGGGCGGCTTCGACCTCAACATGCTGGTGCTCGACTTCCCGCGTCCCGATCGCTGCTCGGTGACCGACTGGTGGGCGACGCTGCGCGCTTTCGAATCGGCGCTGAAGACCAACAAGGCGCATGGCGCCATCGTCTCCTCGCTGCCGGAGAACCTGCCGGAGGAATACACCGCCGAGCTGATGGCGCGCGGCATGGTGCCGCTTTTCGGCATTTCCGAAGCGATGGACGCCGCCCAGGCGGCGGCCTTCATCGGCTGGGCCTGGCGCGAGCCGCAGGCGCAGCCGGTGGATACATCGGCGTCGGGCGCGGCCGGTGGCGATCATGTTACGCCCGACGAGGCGCAAGCCAAGGCGCGGCTGATCAAGGCCGGGCTTCCAGTGCCAAAAGGCGAACGCGCCGGCAATGCGGTCGAAGCGGTGATCTCGTCGATGGCGCTCGGCTTCCCCGTCGCCCTGAAGGCGCTTGGCGTCACCCACAAGTCCGAGGTGGGCGCCGTCAGGCTGAACCTCAAGGACGCCGAATCGGTCAGCACCGCGGCGCATGACCTGTTGCCCCTCGGCACCGGGCTCTATGTCGAGCGCATGGTGCGCGACGGCGTCGCCGAACTGATCGTCGGCTTCACCCGCGACCCGATGTTCGGCGCCGTGATGACACTGGGCACTGGCGGCGTGCTGGTCGAATTGCTGCGCGACAGCGTCACGCTGATGCTGCCGGCAACGCGCGACGACATCGAGGCCGCACTGCGCGGCCTGAAACTGTTCCCGCTGCTCGAGGGCTATCGCGGCCGGCCGAAGGCCGATCTCGCGGCCGCCATCGACGCCATCGCGGGTATTGCCGGCTTCGTGCAGGAGAATGCCGGCGAGATCGAGGAACTCGACATCAATCCACTGATCGTCTGCTCCGAGGGCAAGGGTGCCTGGATCGCCGATGCGCTGCTGGTGCTGGGAGAAAACAAGAATGCCTGACGTCATTTCGACCCGCCGCGAAGGCTTGATCCTCGAGGTCACGCTCGACCGCCCCAAGGCCAATGCCATCGATCTGAAAACATCGCGGCTGATGGGCGAAACCTTCAAGGCGTTCCGCGACGATCCCGATCTGCGCGTCGCCATCGTCAAGACCGCCGGCGACAAGTTCTTCAGCGCCGGCTGGGACCTCAAGGCCGCCGCGAGCGGCGACGCGGTCGACGGCGACTATGGCGTCGGCGGTTTCGCCGGTCTGCAGGAACTGCGCGACCTGAACAAGCCGGTCATCGCCTGCGTCAACGGCATGGCGGTGGGCGGCGGCTTCGAGCTGGCGCTGTCCTGCGACCTCATCTACGCCTCCGACCACTCCTCCTTCGCGCTGCCCGAAATCCGCGCCGGCACGCTGGCCGACGCGGCGACGATCAAGCTGCCGAAGCGCATCCCCTATCATGTCGCCATGGACCTTTTGCTCACCGGCCGCTGGATGGATGTCGCCGAGGCGCATCGCTGGGGCCTGGTCAACGAGGTGCTGCCCAAGGAAAAGCTCGAGGACCGCGTCTGGGAGATCGCCCGGCTGCTCGCCAGCGGCCCGCCGCTGGTGTTCGCAGCGATCAAGGAGACCGCGCGGGTGGCGGAATCGCTGACCTTCCAGGAGGCGATGAACAAGGTGACGCGCCGGCAACTGCCGACGGTCGATGCGCTGTACGGTTCCGAGGACAATATGGAAGGTTTCCGCGCGTTTGCGGAGAAGCGGGAGCCGGTTTGGAAGGGGAAATAATTCAGAGATGACGGCGCCTGCCACCCCCCTCTGCCCTGCCGGGCATCTCCCCCGCAAGGGGGGAGATCGGATGACGTTTCCGCCTTCGCCAATCGCCAGCGCTGCGACAAAAGCACCGCAGGCGAAGCTGCCAATCTCCCCCCTTGCGGGGGAGATGTCCGGCAGGACAGAGGGGGGTGCCTGGGCTCGACCTTTGACGTCGGTTGAGCCGACATGACCGACTACAAAACCCTGATCGACGCCGAGACCTGGGCCTTCATCGAGCGGACGAATTCCTATTATCCGCCCGACACGATCGATTACACGGTCGCGCAGCAGCGCGAGATCTACGATCGCATGTGCCGTGAGTTCTTTGCCGGCTATCCCGAGGGGGTGACTGCGGAGACCACCGCTATTGCCGGGCCGGCATGCGATGTCCCGATCCGCATCTACCGCAACGCAAAGCCGGACCATGCCGCCATGGTGCTCTACCTCCATGGCGGGGGCTTCATCCTCGGCGGGCTGGACAGCCATGACGACGTCTGCGCCGAGCTTTGCGGCCGCACCGGTTATGAGGTGGTCTCGGTCGACTACCGGCTGGCGCCGGAGCATCTGCATCCGGCCGCTTTCGACGATGCGATGAGCGCCATCGAATGGGCCGCCGGGACCTACGACCGCCCGGTCTTGCTGTGCGGTGACAGCGCCGGCGGCAATCTTTGCGCCGCCGTTGCGCACGCGACCCGTGGCCGCGCGAAAAAGCCGATCGGCCAGGTGCTGATCTATCCCGGTCTCGGCGGCGATCGCGCGCGCGGCTCCTATGTGACGCATGCCGAAGCGCCGATGCTGACGGTGCGCGACCTTGAATTCTACAAACACGTCCGTACCGGCGGCGTGGACCAGACCGGTGACATCACGCTGTATCCGCTGGCCGATGCCGATTTCGCCAATCTGCCGCCGACCGTGCTGATTACCGCCCAGTGCGACCCGCTGTCATCCGATGGCGAGGCTTATCGCGACCGCATCGTCGCGGCAGGCGGGCGCGCCACCTGGTTCGAGGAGCCCGGCCTGGTGCACGGCTATCTCAGGGCCCGGCATGCCGTTGGCCGCGCCCGCGCGAGCTTCACCCGGATCGTCGACGCGGTGGCCACGCTCGGAAAGGGCGGCTTAACCTGGTAGGACGAGTGGTTGTCCGCTCAGGACGCCTTGGCCAGGAAGCTCTGATAATCCGATTTCGCCTGCAGCAGGCGCAGCACGTTCTCGCGCGAACCGCGCACATGCGCGCGGGCCAGCGCGCCGGCGCGGCTGACATCCTTTGCGCAGATCGCCTCGACGATCTCGGCGTGTTCGTCGCGGGCGATCTTCCATTCATCGAGCCACAAGAGTTCGGTCCAGACATAGTGCTGGCACTTGTCGAGGATGCCGCACAGCATGCCATGCAGCATGACATTGCCGCTGATCTCGGCAATGACGCGGTGGAGATCGATGCCGACCTCCAGCTCCTGGAATTTTTCCCGCGTCGTGCGGTCGGGAATGGCGGCCAGCCGCTCGCATTCGGCCAGCATGGCGCGCAGCCGCGCCTTGTCCTTCTCGGTCGCGGCGGCCGCCGCCAATTCCGTTGCATGACCGTC
This sequence comes from Mesorhizobium sp. ESP6-5, assembly GCF_020164695.1. Classification (NCBI taxonomy): domain Bacteria; kingdom Pseudomonadati; phylum Pseudomonadota; class Alphaproteobacteria; order Hyphomicrobiales; family Phyllobacteriaceae; genus Mesorhizobium; species Mesorhizobium sp. ESP6-5. The sequence continues at coordinate 186,241 of NZ_JAIUGR010000004.1, read as the reverse complement.
GAGCAGTTCGCGGATGGCGAAGGCCTCGCGGAACATGTTGATGTCGAACTCGGTGACGGCATAGCCCTGGCGCGGCCGGCCGGTGACCAGCCCGTCGCGCTCCAGGCGATTGAAGGCTTCGCGCACGGGGGTGCGGCTGACATTGAGTTTCGCCGCGATGTCGCTTTCGGTGACGCGTGAACCCGGCGGAATCTGGCCGGTCACGATCATCGCCTTGAGCGCGGAATAGACCGAGTCGCGAAGCGTGTTTTTTGGTTCCTTGGCCAAGTTCCATTTCCAGTTCTCCGGCCGCTTTAGCCGGACATCGCCTCGTTTGTAGTCGCAGTCGGCGTAATTTGCCACGCCCCGCGGCGTCGTCCCTACCGCCCAACCGATCGCGCCCGCCGCAGTTGACAACACCGATCTCTCGGCTACATTCTAAATTGTATACAAAATCGCATGCTAAATCAAAAACAAGTGGGAACACCGGTCGGAGAACCGAAATGAACAGGACCACCAGCTTTAGAACTCTAGCGATAGCCGGGCTCATTGCCTCCGTGGCAGTGCCCGCCGTCGCCGCCGACACGATCACCGTCGCCTCATGGGGCGGCACCTATCAGGAGGCGCAGACCAAGGCCTTCTTCAAGCCGACCGCCGATGCGCTCGGCATCACCATCAAGGAAGACACGACCAACGGCCTCGATGACGTACGCCTGCAGGTGACCGGCAATGCGGTGAAATGGGACATCACCGAACTCGGCGCCGACGAATGCGCGCGCGGCTCGAAGGAAGGGCTGTTCGAAAAGCTGGATTACGGCATCATCGACAAGAGCGGCATCAACCCCAAGCTGGTGCATGACGATTGGGTCGGCATTTCCTACACGTCCGTCGTGCTGATCTATCGGACCGATGTCTTCGGCGACAAGGGCCCGAAGACATGGGCCGACTTCTGGAACGTGGAAAAGTTTCCGGGACGGCGCGCGCTGAGCAGCAGCCAGGCGACGGAGACGCTGAGCGTCGCAGCACTCGCCTCCGGCCTGCCGATCGACAAGGTCTATCCCGTCGACATCGACGGCGCGCTGAAATCGGTCGACAAAATCCGGGGCCATGTCGATGCCTGGTGGACCTCCGGCGCCCAGGCCATGCAACTGGTGAAGGATGGCGAAGTCGACATGGCGAGCATCTGGAACGGCCGCGCCGGCACTTTGAAGAAGGAGGGCGCGCCGGTCAGCTTCTCCTTCGACCAGGGCGTGCTCACCGCCGATTGCATGGTCATCCCCAAGGGCGCCAAGAACAAGGACGCGGCGATGAAGGCGCTGGCCATGTTCGTCAGCCCGCAATTGCAGGCCAACCTGCCGCTCTATGTCGACAATGGGCCGGTGAACGAGAAGGCCTTCGAGACCGGCAAGATCCCGCCGGAGCGGATCAAGGACATCAACTCGGCGCCCGAAAACGTCAAGAAGCAGGTATTGCAGGATGCCGAGTTCTGGCGCGACAACCTCGTCGAGGCGACGGAAAAGTTCAACAACCTGATCCAGCAATAGCCGGAATCCTGACATTGCGGGACGGCACCAGCGCCGCCCCGCTGCTTCAGTCTCTGCCTCGGAGATAACGATCTTGTCCATTGCACCATCCGCGCTGCCGATCGGCATGCGCGCGATCGAGAAACGATTTGGCAGCGTGCCGGTGCTGCGCGACCTGAACCTCGATGTCGAGGCCGGCGAGTTCCTGACGCTGCTTGGGCCTTCGGGCTCGGGGAAGACGACGCTGCTGATGATCCTGGCCGGTTTCGTGCGAGCCAATGGCGGATCGATCAAGGTCGGCGGCGACGAGATCATCACCACGCCGCCGCACCGGCGCAATATCGGCATGGTGTTCCAGAACTATGCGCTGTTTCCGCATATGAACGTCTTCCACAACATCGCCTTTCCGCTGAAGCAGCGCGGCGTCGGTGTGACAGAGACAGCGCAGCGGGTGGAGAAGGCGCTGGAGCTGGTGAAGCTGCATGGCCTGGGCGAGCGCCGGGTGGACCAGCTTTCCGGCGGCCAGCGCCAGCGCGTGGCCCTGGCGCGCGCCATCGTCTTCGAGCCGCGCATCGTCTTGATGGACGAACCGCTGTCGGCGCTCGACAAGGGCCTGCGCGAGCATATGCAGATCGAATTGCGTGCGCTTCATCGCCGTCTCGGCATGACCACGGTCTATGTCACGCACGACCAGCGCGAAGCCATCACCATGTCGGACCGTATCGCGGTGATGAACGGCGGCCGCATCGAACAGCTCGACCGGCCCGAAACGCTTTATGCCGCGCCGAAGACGCAATTCGTAGCCGGCTTCATCGGCGAATCGAACTTCATCCCGGTCGAAAGCCGCAATGGCTCGGTCTGGTATGAGGACAGGCTGATCCAGACCGGCGCACCGACGCCGCCGGCCGGTCCGCATCTGATGGTGGTGCGGCCGGAGAAGCTGCGGCTGGTCACGGCATCCGACCCGTCGACCGGCGTCAATGTGCTCGATGCGACGGTCGGCGACATCATCTACCAGGGCGACAGTTTCGTCTGCTATGCCAGCCTGCGCGACGGCCGCCAGCTGACGCTGCGCGACTATTGCCGCAGCGATGTGCTGGCAAGGCTGCCGGCGCCCGGCCAGCCGATCACGCTCGGCCTCGATGCCAAGGACACGATCCTGGTGGCGGCCGAGGGATGAGCGCGCAGTCCGCCTTCCTGACGGAGACCGCCAGTCCGGCGGGGCAGGACCTGAACGCGCAGGCCCTGCGCGCCGATGCGCGGCGCGAGTCATTGCGGCTGCTGGCGCTGCTGGCGCCGAGCCTGTTCCTTGTCTGCGCGATCATCATCGTGCCGATCGGCTGGCTGTTCTGGCTGTCGCTGTTCGACGAGACCGGCGCCTTGAGCGCCGCCAACTATGCGCGTTTCTTCGAGCAGGCCTCCTACATCAGGACCTTCATCACCACCTTCGAGGTCGCCTTCATCGTCACCGGCGCCTGCGTGCTAACAGGCTATCCTCTGGCCTACATGTTGTCGCAGCTGCCGCGCCGGGCCGCATCGATCTGCCTGATCTTCGTCATCCTGCCGTTCTGGACGTCGGTGCTGGTGCGCACCTATGCCTGGCTGGTGATCCTGCAGCGCAAGGGCCTGATCAACAGCTGGCTGATCGATCTCGGCGTGATCAGCCAGCCGCTGTCGCTGGCCAACAATTTTTCGGGCGTCGTCATCGGCATGACGCATATATTGCTGCCGTTTCTGGTCTTGCCGCTCTATGCCTCGATGAAGACGATCGACACCGACTGCCTGCGCGCCGGCATGAACCTCGGCGCCGGCCCGGCCGCCACCTTCCGGCAGATCTTCTTTCCGCTGTCGGTGCCGGGCCTCGCCTCCGGCGTGGTCATCGTCTTCGTGCTGTGCCTCGGTTTCTTCGTGACGCCGGCGCTGATGGGTGGCGGCAAGGTGGTGATGTGGGCGATGCGCATGGAACAGACCACCAGCCTCTATTCCAACTGGGGCGCCGGTGCGGCACTCGGCGTGGTGCTGCTGGTGGTCACGTTGGCGCTTCTCGGCCTGTTCCAGTGGCTGCTCGGCGCGCGGGCCACCGGCGTATGGAGTTCGCGATGAGTGAAGATATCGGATTGCCGATCTCGCACCGGCAACGGCTGTGGCTCTACGCCTTCGGCGGCCTCGTGCTGCTGTTCCTGATCGCGCCGTCGGTCATCATCGTCATCATGTCGTTTTCGGATTCGACGCTGCTGCAGTTTCCGCCGCGGCAATGGTCGCTGCGCTGGTATGAAAGCTATTTCCAGTCGCTGGAATGGCGCGACGCCACCATCGTGTCGGTGAAGGTAGCTGTCATGACCGCGCTGGTGGCGACCCCGCTCGGCACTGCCGCCGCCTATGCGATCAACCGGGGCACGCTGCGCTTCAACGGCACCATCAACGCGCTGCTCACGGCGTCGCTGATCATCCCGGTGATCCTGGTCGGCATCGGCACCTTCTTCCTCTATGCGCGCATCGGCCTCAACAACACGCTGACCGGCCTGGTCATCGCGCATACGGTGCAGGCGCTGCCGCTGGTGGTGCTGACGGTGCTGTCGGGCCTGCGCTCCTACGACATGAACCAGGAGCGGGTGGCGCGCAGCCTGGGTGCGGGGCGCATCGCCGCCTTCTGGCAAGTGACGATGCCGCAGATCCGCTTCTCGATCGTCTCGGGTGCGCTGTTTGCCTTCATCACCTCCTTCGACGAAGTTGTCGTCTCGCTGTTCATCTCGGGCGGGGAGACCACGACACTGACACGCCGCATGTTCAACGCGCTGCGCGACCAGATCGACCCGACCATCGCCGCCATCTCGACCTGCCTGATCGTGCTGTCTGTCGCGCTGTTGTCACTGGCGCAGATCTTCGGCCGCCGGCATTGATTTCATCGGACCCATTCGCTTCAAGTGACCCATTTTTTCAAGACACCGGGGATATCCAGATCAGATGCGTGATTTCCAGTTTCCCGGCCGCTCGCCGGTTCGTGCCACGGAAGCGATTGCCGCGACATCGCATCCGCTTTCGACGCTTGCGGCCATCGAGATGCTGCGCGCCGGCGGCAATGCCATGGATGCCGCCATCTGCGCCGCCGCCGTGCAGGGCGTGGTCGAGCCGCAATCGACGGGGATAGGCGGCGATTGCTTTGTCCTCTACTGCCCCAAGGGACGGAGCGAAGTGCTGGCTTTCAACGGCTCGGGGCGTGCGCCGGCGGCCGCGACCGTCGACTGGTATCGCGACAAGGGGTTTAGCGAGCTCCCCAAACAGGGGCCGCATGCGGTGACCGTGCCGGGCGCCATCGACGCCTGGTGCCGGCTGCTGGAGGACCATGGCAGCAAGAGCCTGGCCGAAGTGCTGGCGCCGGCGATCCACTATGCCGAGAGCGGCTATGTCGTGCACGACCGCGTCGCCTTCGACTGGGCCGAACCCGAAACCGATCTTTCCGCCGACGAGCATGCCGCGCGCATCTTCCTGCCGGGCGGCATGGCGCCGAAGGCCGGCGACGTGCACAAGCAGCCGGCGTTGGCCGCCACTCTCCGGGTGATCGCCAAACAGGGCCGCGCCGGGTTCTACGAAGGCGCGGTCGCCGACGACATGGTGCGCCGGCTCAAGGAGCTGGGCGGGCTGCACACGGCGGACGATTTCGCCGCGACCAGGGGCGACTATGTGGCGCCGGTGAGCGTCAGCTATGGCGGCCACGAGATCCACCAGATGCCGCCGAACAACCAGGGGCTGACGGCGCTTTTGATGCTGAACGTGCTGTCGGGCTTCAAGCTCGGTGGGCTCGACCCTAACGGCGCCGAGCGCCTGCACCTGGAGATCGAGGCCGGGCGGCTGGCCTATCGCGACCGCGACCGTTTCGTCGGCGACCAGGACCATGTCCCGGTGCCGGTGAGGCAGCTTCTCTCGGCCGCCTATGCCGACCGGCTGCGCGCCGAGATCGACCGCGAGCGCGCCATGACCCATTTGCCCGACGTGCAGCTGCCGGGCAGCGACACGGTCTATATCTCGATCGTCGACCGCGACCGCAACGCGGTCTCCTTCATCAACTCGACCTATTATTCGTTCGGCAGCGGCGTCGTCGGTCCCAAGACCGGCGTCGTGCTGCAGAACCGCGGCTCGAGCTTCCGCCTCGATCCGGCCCACCCCAACGCCATCGCGCCCAGCAAGCGGCCGATGCACACGATCATGCCCGGCATGGCGACCAAAAACGGCCGCGTGGTGATGCCGTTCGGCGTCATGGGCGGCGGCTACCAGCCCTTCGGCCATGTCCATCTTCTGACCAACATGATCGATTTCGGCATGGACCCGCAGCAAGCGCTCGACGCGCCGCGCGTGTTCTACAATGACGGTATGGTGGAGGCGGAGCGCAACGTGCCCGCCGAGGCGGTCGAAGGCCTGCGGCGGCGCGGCCACGCCATCACCGAGCCGCACCATCCGCTCGGCGGCGGCCAGGCGGTGCTGATCGACTGGGAAAAGGGAACGCTGACGGGGGCATCCGATCCGCGCAAGGACGGGATGGCGCTGGGGTATTGAGGAACTACCGGGCGCGGGCGCTGCCCCTCACCTGCCTGCCGGCATCCTCTCCCCGTATAGTGACGGGGAGAGGGGACACTGTCATCGACAGTTTCGCCAATCGCCCACGCTGAACAGGCGCCGAGACCGAAACTGCCCCTTTCTCCCCGTCCCTATACGCCCGGCAGGGCAATGAGGGGCGGCGCTGACATCAGATGGACTTTCGCAAGCCATAGTCTTGAAACATAGCTGGTGACCATGACCCAAATCCACACAGACCTTTCCCACCGCCTCGTCGCCGGCGCCGACGACGCGCCGGCGATCCTGGCACCCGACAGGCCGACGCTGACCCATGGCAGGCTGCGCGCGCTGATCGCCACCACCGCCACGCAGCTCCATGCACGCGGCATCGGCCGAGGCGACCGGGTGGCGATCGTGCTGCCCAACGGGCCGGAGATGGCGACGGCCTTCATCGCTGTCGCCGCCACAGCCTCGACGGCGCCGCTCAACCCCGCCTACCGGGCGGACGAGCTCGATTTCTACCTGACCGACATCGGCGCCAAGGCGATCCTGGTCGCCGAGACCGAGACTGGCCCTGCCGTGACTGTGGCCGAGCGCCTTGGCATCGGCGTGCTGCGGCTCATCGCGCCGCCGGACGCGCCGGCCGGCAGCTTCACCATCGAAGGCGCGGCGGTCGGACCGCAAGCGGCTCCCGCCATGGCTGGAGATGATGACATCGCGCTTTTGCTGCACACCTCCGGCACGACGTCGCGGCCCAAGCTGGTGCCGCTCAGCCATGCCAATGTCGCGGCCTCCGCCCGCCATATCGGCGCGACGCTCGGCCTGACGGCTAGCGATCGCTGCCTCAACATCATGCCGCTGTTCCATATCCATGGGCTGATCGCGGCGGTGCTGTCGTCGCTGGCATCGGGCGGCAGCATCTACTGCACGCCAGGCTTCAACGCGCTGCGCTTCTTCCAGTGGCTGAGTGACGCGAAGCCGAGCTGGTACACGGCCGTGCCGACCATGCACCAGGCGATCCTGGCGCGCGCGGCGCGTAACCCGGAAGCATTGGCGGCGGCGCGCCTGCGTTTCATCCGCTCGTCCTCGGCCTCGCTGCCGGCGCAGGTGATGGCCGAGCTCGAGGCGACTTTCGGCTGCCCGGTCATCGAAGCCTATGGGATGACCGAGGCCGCGCACCAGATGGCGTCGAACCGGCTGCCGCCCGGCCTGCGCAAGCCGGGCAGCGTCGGTGCCGCCGGCGGACCCGAAGTCGCCGTGATGGCGCCGGACGGCCGGCTAATGCAGGCCGGCGAAACGGGCGAGATCGTCATTCGCGGCCCCAATGTCACCTCAGGCTACGAGAAGACCCCGGACGCCAACGCCACGGCCTTCGCGCATGGCTGGTTCCACACCGGCGACCAGGGCGTGCTCGACGATGACGGCTACCTCAGGGTAACCGGCCGGCTGAAGGAAATCATCAACCGCGGCGGCGAGAAGATCTCGCCGCTCGAAGTCGACAATGTGCTGATGGACCATCCGGCGGTGGCGCAGGTCGTCACCTTCGCCATGCCGCATGACAAGCTCGGCGAGGAGGTGGCCGCGGCCGTGGTGCTGCGCGAAGGCATGAGCGCCAGCGAGGGCGATATCCGCGCCCATGCCGCGATGCGGCTCGCCGACTTCAAGGTGCCGCGCAAGGTGCTGATCCTGGAGGAGATCCCCAAAGGCGCGACCGGCAAGCTGCAGCGCATCGGGCTCGCCGCCAAGCTCGGGCTCTGATGATGAAGATCACCATCTTCGGCGCCGGCGCCATCGGCGGCTACCTCGCGGCCAAGCTGGCGATTGCCGGCCGCACCGAGCTGTCGATCGTCGCCCGCGGCGCGCATCTCGACGCGATCAAGGCCAATGGCCTGCGCCTGATAGAGGAAGGACAGGAAACGACCGCCCCGGTCAGGACCGCCGCAAAGGCGGAAGAGCTTGGCGAACAGGACTATGTCGTATTGGCGCTGAAGGCGCATTCCGTCGCGCCCGCGCTCGACCAGATCGCCCCGCTGCTTGGGGACCACACAGCGGTCGTCACCATGCAGAACGGCGTTCCCTGGTGGTATTTCCACAAAAACGGCGGCGCGCTCGAAGGCACCAGACTGCAGCAGGTCGACCCCGGCGGCACGATCTGGGACCGGCTCGGCCCGCGGCGTGTCATCGGTTCGGTGGTCTACCCCGCCGTCGAGGTCGATGCGCCCGGCCTGATCCGCCATGTCGAAGGAAAACGCTTCTCGCTCGGCGAACCCTCGGGCGAGAAGAGCGAAAGGGTCACGCTCCTGGCCGGGGAGATGGTCAAGGCCGGGCTGCAGGCGCCGGTGCGCGACGACATACGCGCAGAGATCTGGATAAAACTGTGGGGCAATCTCTCCTTCAACCCGATCTCGGCGCTGACCGGCTCGACGCTTGCCGCGATCGTCGCCGACGAGGGCACCCGCATGCTCGCCCGCGCCATGATGCTGGAAGCGCAAGCGATCGGCGAAAGCCTCGGCGTGCGCTTCCCCATAGACGTCGACCGCCGCATCAAGGGCGCCGGCGACGTCGGCGACCACAAGACCTCGATGCTGCAGGACCTGGAACGCGGCCGCCCGATGGAGATCGACGCGCTGGTGGGCGCCGTGCAGGAGCTGGGCCGGCTGACGGGCAAGCCGACGCCGGCGATCGATGGGGTGCTGGCGCTGGTGAAGAGGCTGGCGGTGGAGCGGGGGTGTTATGGGTGAATAGGAAACCGACATCGGTTAGTGCCTGCCGTCCCGAATGACCGGAGAGAGACGTCCATAACTCTACCGGTTGGACGGCCGCTTTGCGCCTCATCTCGATTATCGAAGTCAGCTGTGCCGCCGCCAAAAAGCGGGCGTTGGTGACGACGCATCAGACGTGACGGGTGCGCCAGGACCGTACCTAGCCGTGACCCATATGTGATGTCGACTTGTCCTTAGTTCCCGCTTGTAAAGCGTTGCAGGGCCAAGGTTCCACAGCCGGTAGACACGATCGGGCTCGGCCAAGCCGCGGCCGGGTTCTGTCAAGATATTTGCGCTCCGACGCGGAGTGGATAGCTGCTTCTGCCGACTTTTTTCCGCAAGGTGGAGAAAAACAGTTGGCGACCTACTTCAGAAGGTAGGAACGAACGCTGACTTCAGATTGAAAGGAACGCGCAATGCCGAAGACTACGATTTACCCTTGGTACGCCAAGGACGGGGAAGAGGCCGTGGGCCGCTTCTCCCGAGATCTTTTCCAATAGCGCATTTGGTGCCGATCACCGTGCACGCTCGCCATCGTGACCAAGTGATCCGCTGTACTTCGGTCTTCCGCTTGCAGTGCTTCCCTGCTTAATTCGAGGAAATTTGCACAATTATAGGGTTGCGGCATGATACCAATCTACATCGGCTATGATCCACGGGAATCCCGCGTTCTAGACGTAGCGCGATGGAGCGCTTATCGGCGGACAAGCAGGCCGTTGCAGATACTACCATTGGTGCTCAAAGACCTTGAAGCCCAAGGAATTATGAAGCGACCGATGGTGGTACGGGATGGTAAGCTCTGGTGCCCGATTTCCGAGGCGCCGATGGCGACAGAGTTTGCCATATCGCGCTTTGCCGTTCCGTTTATAAGGCAAGGCGGCTGGGCCATGTTCTGCGATTGTGATGTCCTGTTTCTGAAGGATCCAGCCAAGCTGCTCGATCTAGTCGATCCTTCCTACGCGATTATGGCGGTTAAGCACCAGCAACGCGAATCCGAAGCGGTCAAGATGGACGGACAAATGCAGACGTTCTATCGCCGCAAAAACTGGTCGTCGGTCGTTTTGTGGAATCTAGATCATCCCTCCAACAAACGGCTGACCAACGAGATGCTCAATACGTGGCCTGGACGTGACCTCCACGCCTTCAAATGGCTTGAGGACCACGAGATCGGGGAATTGCCTCTGGCATGGAACTACCTCGTAGGGGCTTCGGCTTCGGAACTCGATCCCGCCGATGTCTCGCTGGCGCACTACACGCTCGGCGGTCCTTGGTTTGCGGGCTGGTCCGGCACCACGCAATGGGACGAATTGTGGAGGCGAGAAGAGAGCATTCTGCGCGCGTTTGAGGAACATGCCGTTCAGGTTCCTGCATGAAAACTCCGCTTTTGGATTTCTTGCCAATCTTCTCAAAGCCAACTCTTCGGTTGCCCAGGGCCACTGGTCCCGCCTTGGTGATGGGGTCGGCGCCGAATTTTCGCCTCCCGGAGGGACATGGTGTCGATTGGGCACTTGTGACCGTCAATGCTTCCCAGCTTTTGGCGGAAACGTTCGGCCTCCGCCTTCCTGATATCGCAGTCATCCGCCGCGGCATTTTAGTCGGCGCGAGCGAACAGGACTTCTACAAGCGCGATTTGTTAAAGGGACGGCAGGCGAAACATCTGATCGTGCCGGTTTGGCCGGACGTTGAAGACAAGCTGAAAGCTGGTTGTCGCACCTTCAATTATGGTTTTGATACCTTGCAGGCGCTCACCAAATGGCAACTTGCCAACATCGTCTGGCGGCTTAGCGGCAAATATCATGTGTCCCGCGGCTGGCACCGGAAAATCTCCACCGGAGCCTTCGCGATCATGTTGGCGCGTTTCGCCGGCTTCGCCCCTGTTGTAGTCAGCGGGTTGTCCCTGTCCCAGGCTGGGCATGGATACGACACCCGAAATGCCTTTCGATATCATGCCGACGAAGATGCGGATTTGCTTCGCCTGGTAGTGAGTAGAGGCGAGCCAATCTACGCGGAGGATAGGGACTTCGCCGCGGAAACTGGATTGCCCTTATGGCAGGGACAGATGCGATGACGAGTTCTTCTTAGGGATTGCAACATGGGCTGTCCCGAACGCTATAGCAAAGATGATCTAGCTCCGATGAGATATCCATTTCTCGGAGCTGCGAACCGACCAACGACCAACATTACCCGCCCTCCAGGAGGTTGGTGTGCTGAATATCTCGATGGTTGATCGGCAGACTATCAAGTCCATTCTCGTTATTCAGACGAAGTACATCGGGGACATCATTCTGACTTCGGTGCTCGTGCGAAATCTGCGCCTCGCTTACCAAACGCTGCGATAGCCATGCTCTGCGCTCCTGGCCTGCGAGACTTCGTAACCAGCCAGAATATCGCGGACGTGGCCATCGGGTTCGACGGTAGAAGTGCTGGTAGAAGTCTGCTTCAGCGGGTGAAGGAATATTCAAGCTTGGTAGCTGACCTCCGTCGCCGAAAATTCGATCTCACCATTGATGTAACTGACTCGAAGACGTCAAGGATATTGCACAGGTCAATCGGCGCTTCGCTGCGCGTTGGGTACACCCCCCCGGAAAAGCCCCTGAAGTTTTGGGAAGGTCAGCCTGCTAATATATTTGCTAAACCCTTTGGTCATGGAGGCGCGCACTATTTGTACCGATATTTGTCCCCGCTTGAAGCCCTTGGGATAGAATTACGCGAAGTGACGCCGAGGCTTGAACCCACACCGGTTGGGCGAAGCGCGTCTACCCAGGTTCTGGCGCAAAGCAAGCTGGCTGTAAAAGCTTTCGTCGCTGTGCACGCTGGAGCAAGGTTCGAAGGGCGGTGTTGGCAACCTGAACGGTTCGCTGCAATAATCGACGAGGTTTATGCCGCGACGGGCCTGCGGTCACTACTGGTTGGTGGACCTAATGAAGGCTCAACCGCGCAGACAATCTTGGACATGGCAGCGTCACCATTGGCGAGCGTTGTTGGTAAGATCTCGCTTGAGACATTAACTGCTTTGCTTGCGGATGCATTTATCTTTCTGGGAAACGAGAGCGGCCCAATGCACCTGGCTGCGTCAGTCGGAACCCCGGTTGTGGGGCTTTATGGCCTCACGCCACCCGACATCTGGGGACCTCTTGGGGTGCTTCACCGCACGGTTGAGCCGCCGTTGCCTTGCCAGTGCATTGCGCCCGATTTGTGCAAGCCCGGCAATCCGGGCGGCGTGTACTGCGTTCATCGACTACCCTTTGCCAAGGTCGCTCAGGCGACACGAGACCTGATAGATGCAGTGAGGCAGCAGGCGAACGAGACGGCCAATCAAACCGACTCACTCCGGTAGAAACAGCGATGACCGGCCCGCGTGAAACCGTGAAGAAGGCACTGCAGACCTATGTCGACGAGATCGTGCGATCATCAATTCGGTGATAGGCATGCGGTAAAGGATCGCCAGTAGCGATGCAAACCCTAGGTCACCCCTTCCCCGCCCTTCCCAGCACCCGCGCGTAAAGCTCCCCCACAATCCCGCGTCGAAACACCAGCACGCAGACCATGAAGATCAGGCCGGTGGCGATGGTCACGGGGAAACCTGAGGTGGCGAGCGTGTTTTCCAGGCCGACGACGAGGCTGGCGCCGATGATGGGGCCGACCATGGTGCCGATGCCGCCGAGCAGCGTCATCAGGATGACCTCGCCCGACATCTGCCAGGTGACGTCGGTGAGCGTGGCGAACTGGAAGACGATCGCCTTCAGCGAGCCGGCGAGCCCGGCCAGCGCCGCCGACATGACGAAGGCGGCGAGCTTGTAGCCGGCTACGGAATAGCCCAGCGAAATGGCGCGGTTCTCGTTTTCGCGGATCGAACGCAGGATCATGCCGAAGGGCGAATTGACGATGCGCCAGATGGCGAAGATGCCGAGAAGGACCACGACAAGCACGAAATAATAGATGTTCATCGGGGCGTTGAGGTCGAGGACACCGAACAGGACGCCGCGCGGCACGCCCTGGATGCCGTCCTCGCCTTGCGTGAACGGCGCCTGCACGCAGAAGAAGAAGAACATCTGCGACAGCGCCAGCGTGATCATGGCGAAATAGATGCCTTGCCGGCGAATGGCGAAGAAGCCCATGACGAGGCCGAGCAGGGCCGCACCCGCCATGCCGAGCAGGATGCCGGCTTCCGGCGGCCAGCCCCAGACCTTGACGGCGTGCGCGGTGAAATAGGCGGCGCCGCCGAAGAAGGTGGCGTGGCCGAAGGACAAGAGGCCGGTATAGCCGAGCAGGAGATTGAAGGCGCAGGCAAACAGCGCGAAGCACAGCATCTTCATCAGGAAGATCGGGTAGACGAAGAACGGGGCCGCCAGCAGCGCCGCTATGCCGAGCCCGACCAGCACCCATTCGAGCCTTGGCGAGGGTTTGGCCGATGCCTCGCGCAGCGAAAGCCCGGCCATGTCGGATGTCTCTTCCGCCATCTCAGGCGTCCTTTCCGAACAGGCCGGCCGGCCGGACCAAAAGCACGATCGCCATGATGACGAAGACCACCAGGTTGGAGGCCTCGGGGTAAAAAACCTTGGTCAGGCCTTCGGCGAGGCCAAGCATGTAGCCGGTGACGATGGCGCCGAGGATCGAGCCCATGCCGCCGACCACGACGACGGCGAAGACGACGATGATGAGATCCGATCCCATCAGCGGGCTGACCTGGTAGATCGGCGCGGCCAGGATGCCGGCGAGCCCGGCCAGCGCCGAGCCGAGGCCGTAGGTGAGGGTCAAAAGCAACGGCACGTTGACGCCGAATGCCTGGACGAGGCGAGGATTCTCGGTCGCGGCGCGCAGATAGGAACCGAGCCTGGTCTTCTCGATCAGCGCCCAGGTGCCGAAGCAGACGATCAGCGAGGCGACCACGACCCAGCCGCGATAAATGGGCAGGAACATGAAGCCGAGATTGGTGCCGCCGGCCAGCAGCGGCGGCACGGCGTAGGGGTTTCCCGACACGCCGTAATAGTAGCGGAAGATGCCTTCGAGCACGAGCGCGAGGCCGAAAGTGAAGAGCAGGCCGTAGAGCGGATCGGTGTCGTAGAGCCGCGACAGCGCCAGGCGCTCGACCACGACGCCGAAGATGCCGACAATCAGCGGCGCCAGGACCAGCGCCGGCCAATAGCCGATGCCGAGATGGGTGAGCAGGAGATAGCCAATGAAGGCGCCCAGCATATACTGGGCGCCATGGGCGAAGTTGATGACGCGCAGCAGGCCGAAAATCACGGCCAGGCCAAGGCTCAGCATGGCGTAGAAGGAGCCGTTGATCAGCCCGACCAGCAATTGGCCGAGCAATGCCTGGACGGGGATGCCGAAGATCATCGTCATGGCGCCATCATACACCCAGGATTTCGTGGAGCAGCGTCATGCGGTCCGCCAGTTCGCCGGTGGGAAACCCGGCCACGACCTTGCCGTGCTCCATCAGGTAGAAACGGTCGGCGACACGGCTGGCGAAGCGGAAATTCTGCTCGACCAGCAGGATGGTCATGCCGCGCTGCTTCAGCGTCGCCAGCAGCTCGCCGATGCGCTGGACGATGACAGGCGCGAGGCCCTCGGTCGGTTCGTCCAAGAGCAGCATCTTGACGCCGGTCCGCAGCATGCGCGCGATCGCCAGCATCTGCTGTTCGCCGCCCGACAGCCGCGTGCCGGGACTGTTGCGCCGCTCCTTCAGATTGGGGAACAGATCGAAGATTTCCTCGACGCTCATGCCGCCCGGGGCGACGACCGGCGGCAGCACCAGGTTCTCGTCGACGGTCAGCGTCGAGAAGATGCCGCGTTCCTCCGGCACGAAGCCGATGCCCTGGTGCGCGGTGCGGTGCAGCGGTAGCCGCATCAGGTCGGCGCCGTCGAAAACGACCTTGCCGGTGCGCCGGCGGATCAGGCCCATGATGGCGCGCAGCGTCGTCGTCTTGCCGACGCCGTTGCGGCCGAGCAATGTGACCGTCTCGCCGGCAAACACTTCGAGGTCGACGCCGTGCAGCGCATGGCCCTCGCCATACCAGGCATTGAGGCCGCGGACCGCGAGCAGGGGCGAAGCGCTAGTCATCGGCGGTGCCCATGTAAGCCACCTTGACGCGCTCGTCGCGGCTGACGGTGGCGTAGTCGCCGGCCGCGAGCACCTCGCCGCGCTGCATCACCGTTATCCAGTCGCAGAGATCGGCCACCACGGTCAGATTGTGCTCGACCATCAGAACCGCGCGGTCGCCCGCCACCGAGCGGATGAGGGCGGAAACCGTGGCCACGTCCTCATGGCCCATGCCGGCCATCGGCTCGTCGAGCAGCAGCACTTTGGGATCCAGCGCCAGCGTCGTGGCGATCTCGAGCACGCGTTTCCTGCCATAGGAAAGATCGCCGGCCAGCCTGTTCGCGGCATCGTCGAGGCCGACGGACCGCAACAGTTCCATGGCACGCGGCGTCAACCGGTCGAGCGCCGCCAGCGAGCGCCAGAACTGGATGCCGAGCCCGGCCGGCCGCTGCAGCGCGACGCGAACATTGTCGAGCACGCTGAGATGCGGAAAGATCGCCGATATCTGGAACGAGCGCACCAGCCCCATCCGCGCTACTTTGGCCGGCGAGGTGCGGGTGATGTCGTGGCCGAGCAGCTCGATCCTGCCGCTGGTCGGCGCCAGGAATTTGGTCAGCAGGTTGAAAACGGTCGTCTTGCCGGCGCCGTTGGGGCCGATCAGCGCATGGATGTTGCCATGGCGGACATCGAGATCGACATTCCTGACGGCGACGAAGCCGGCAAAGTCACGCCGCAGGCCGCGAGCGGAAAGCACCACCCGCGGCTCTTCCGCGTTCAGATCAGGCGGCACCGTGGCCGCGCCGGTCACTGGGCGGCCGTCGCGCAGCCGCTGTCCTTCTCGCTCAGGAACGCCTCCTTGCCGGGGATGGTGGCGAGGTATTTGTAATAATCCCAGTCCTTGGTGCTCTCGCTGGGCGCCTTGACCTGGTAGAGATACATATCGTGGACCATGTTGCCATCGGCCTGGACCTTGCCGCCGGTGATGAC
This sequence comes from Mesorhizobium sp. ESP6-5, assembly GCF_020164695.1. Lineage (NCBI taxonomy): Bacteria > Pseudomonadati > Pseudomonadota > Alphaproteobacteria > Hyphomicrobiales > Phyllobacteriaceae > Mesorhizobium > Mesorhizobium sp. ESP6-5. The sequence goes on along the minus strand of NZ_JAIUGR010000004.1, from coordinate 170,393 downwards.
GGCGTCGTCCACCGGCAGCGAATGGAGTTGCTTGGCGACCGCTTCGGTCTCGTCGGTGCCGGCCTTGTCGATCGCCTTCAAATACTGCGTCACCGCCGAATAGGTCGCGGCCTGGATCATGTTCGGCATGCGGTTGGTGCGCTTGAAGAAGCGCTGCCCGAATTCGCGGCTCTTGTCGTCGCGGTCCCAGTAATAGCCCTCGGTCAGCACGACGCCTTGCGCCGCCTGCAGGCCGAGCCCATGCACCTCGGCCAGTGTGAACAGGAGCGCCGCCAGGCGCTGGCCGCCCTGGACGATGCCGAATTCGGCCGCCTGTTTGATGGAATTGGAGGTGTCGAGGCCGGCATTGGCCAGCCCGATGACCTTGGCGCCCGAAGATTGCGCCTGCAGCAGGAAGGACGAATAGTCGGTCGCGCCGAGGGGATAACGCACCTCGCCCAGCACCTTGCCGCCATGGCTCTCGACGAACTTGGCGGTCTGCTCCTTCAGCGAATAGCCGAACGCATAGTCGACGGTGACGAAGAACCAGCTGTCGCCGCCCTGCTGCACCAGCGAGCCGCCGGTGCCCACCGCCTGCGAGTGGGTGTCATAGGCCCAGTGGAAGCCGTAGGGCGAGCACTGCTTGCCGGTGAGGTCGGTGGTCGCCGCACCGGTGACGATGTCGATCTTCTTCTTTTCCTTGGAAATCCCCTGCACGGCGAGCGCGACCGAAGAGGTCGTCAGCTCCATGATGGCGTCGACCTGCTCGGTGTCATACCACTGGCGGGCGATGTTGGAGGCGATATCGGGCTTGTTCTGGTGGTCAGCGCTGATGATCTCGACCGGCGCTCCCTGCACCTTGCCGCCGAAATCCTCGACCGCCATCCTGGCCGCCTCGACCGACCATTTGCCGCCGAAATCGGCATAGACGCCGGATTGATCGTTGAGGATGCCGATCTTGACCTTGCCATCGGAAATCTCGGCGGCCGAGGCGGGGATAGTGGTGGCCGCGAGAAGCGCGGCGGAAACGACATGGCGTAGCTTCATGAGTTTACTTCCTCCCAATGTGGATGAATCCGCCCGCCCCCTACGATCGTCATCCGCAAGCACTATGCAACATTAGGAAAATGAGGCGGAAGGGCAAGGGGCGGCCCCGGATTTCATGACGGCGAGACGGCCCATGGCGTGCGACACGACTATGTGAAGCTCGACCTGCCGCAGACCGAGCTTGTCTGGGCCCGGATGGCCTCAGCCCTCGGCGGCGACGAGATGGCCGTTGCCGACGTCGCTGAGCGCCAGTTTCAGCGGCGCCTCGCCGATGCGGCGGGTGGCGCTGGGGATTTCCTGGTCGAGGCGGGCGAAACGGCTTCGGCGACGCGCCGGATCCGGCACCGGCACGGCTTCGATCAGGCGCCTGGTGTAGGGATGGCGGGGGTTGGAAAAAACCTGGTCGCGTGTGCCCATCTCGACGATCTGGCCCAGATACATGACGGCGACACGGTCGGAGATATTCTCGACCACCGCCATGTCGTGCGAGATGAAGAGATAGGCGACGCCGAATTCGCGCTGCAATTCCTTCAGGAGGTCGAGCACGCGCGCCTGCACCGAGACGTCCAGCGCCGAGACGCTTTCGTCGGCGATGATCAGCTTCGGCCTCAGCGCCAGCGCACGCGCGATGCAGACGCGCTGGCGCTGGCCGCCGGAGAATTCGTGCGGATAGAGCTCCATCTGGTCCGATGACAGGCCGACGCGGTCGAACAGCGCGGCGACCCGCTCGCGGCGCTCTTCCTTCGAGGCGATGCCGTGGATCAGCAGCGGCTCGGCGACAAGGTCGCCGACGCGCATGCGCGGGTCGAGCGAGGCGTAGGGGTCCTGGAAGATCATCTGCACGTCGCGGCGCACCGCCTTGCGCTCGTCGCGGCCGAGGCTGGACAAATTGCGACCGCCGACGACGATGTCGCCGCTATACGGCACCAGCCCGGCCAGCGCCTTGGCGGTGGTCGACTTGCCGCAGCCGGATTCACCGACCAGCGCCAGCGTTTCGTTGGGCGCGATCGAAAAGCTGACGCCCTCGACGGCGTGAACGCGGCGGGTGACCCGGCCGAAGACGCCGCCGCGCAAGTCGAAGCGGACGTGGAGATCGGTGACCTCGGCGACCTTCGCCGGCGTTGCGGCTTCGGTTTCCCTAGATTTCTGACGGCCGGCGCCGCTGCCGATGCGCGGCACGGCGGCCAGCAGCTCGCGCGTGTATTCGGCTTGCGGGTGGGCGAAAATGTCCGACGTCTTGCCTTCCTCGACCATTCGCCCATGCCGCATGATGATGACGCGATCGGCCATTTCGGCGACAACGCCCATGTCGTGGGTGATCAGGATGACGCTGGTGCCGTGCTTCTGCTGCAGGTCGCGCAGCAGCTCCAGCACCTCGCCCTGCACGGTGACGTCGAGCGCGGTGGTCGGCTCGTCGGCGATCAGCACGTCCGGTTCCAGCGCCAGCGCCATGGCGATCATCACCCGCTGGCGCATGCCGCCGGAGAGCTCGTGCGGAAATTGCCTTAGCCGGCTTTCGGCCTCCGAAATACGCACCGCCTTCAACGCCTCGATGGCGCGCTGGCGGGCCTCGTCCCGCGACAGGCTGGTGTGCGCCTCGATGGATTCGGTCAATTGCCGGCCGATCGACAGCACCGGGTTGAGCGAGGTCATCGGTTCCTGGAAGATCATGGCGATGCGGTTGCCGCGGATATGGCGCATGCGGCGTTCGTCGAGGGCGGTCAGCTCGGTGGCGCCAAGGTGGATCGTGCCGGCGGAGATGCGCGCGGCGGGCTGCGGCAGAAGCTGCATGATGGCCAGCGCGGTCATCGATTTGCCGGAGCCGGATTCGCCGGCGATGCAGAGCGTCTCGCCACGCTTGAGCGTCAGGGACAGGTTGGAGACGACCTCGCGGGAGCCCTCCTCGCCGCGTACCGAGACGCAGAGGTTGGCGATGGTGAGGATGGTTTCGGGAGTTGAGGTCATTGGGAAGGCAGCCCGGAAAGGGATTTACTCCGGCACACCCCCCTCTGCCCTGCCGGGCATCTCCCCCGCAAGGGGGGAGATTGGCAGTTCCCACGCCCCGCCTCTCTTCCAGCGGTGACGATTGGCGAAAGCCCAAGCGCGATCCGATCTCCCCCCTTGCGGGGGAGATGGCCGGCAGGCCAGAGGGGGGTGCCTAGACGCTGACCTGTCATTCAAACACGCAGCGCGGGAAGTAGAACGACACCACCCAGTTGGGCATGTCGACGATCTCGCTGATGCGCAGGTCGCCGCAGACCGAGGCCAGCATGTAGGCTTCGACCGGGTCGATCTGGTAGCGGCCGGCGAGCAGGTCGACCATCTGCGCCACGGCCTCTTTTGCACCACTCATCAAATCCGGCCCGATCCCCGTCGTCACCTCATAGCCCTTGGCGTCGAGATGCCGTGTCACCGGACCCGGCGTGGTGAAGCGCGGCGTTTTCAGCCGCGCATCTTTCACCAGGTCGAGTTTCAGCACGACGTTCATCGGGCTTTCGATCGCCGTGCCGCAGACCTCGCCGTCGCCTTGCGCGGCATGCGTGTCGCCGACCGAGAACAGCGCGCCCGCCACCTCCACCGGCAGATAGAGCGTGGTGCCGGCGGCGAGATCGCGGATGTCGAGATTGCCGCCGACGCGGCGCGGCGGCACCACCGAGTGGTGACCCATTTCGGCCGGCGCGTTGCCGATGGTGCCGGCGAACGGTTTTAGCGGCACGCGAGCGTTTTTGCCGAACAATGCCGGCTCCAGCGAGGCGGCATCGTATTTCCAGATGTTGAGCGCCGGCTCCTGGAATTCGTCGGCGAGCAGGCCGAAACCGGGAATGTTCGCCGTCCAGCCGAAGCCGGACGGTTTGAACATCTCGATCGTCACCTTCAGCGCGTCACCCGGCTCGGCGCCCTCGACGAAGATCGGTCCGGTGACCGGATTGATCCGGTCGAAATCGAGCTTGGCGATGTCGGCGACGGTGCTGCCGGGCTGCAACTGGCCGCCCGAGGAATCCAGGCACTGGAACTCGATGGTCGAGCCGGGCGCCACCCGCTCGGCCGGGACAAACGAATTGTCCCAGCCGAAATGGTGATGGCGCCCGTGGATGGTGTAGTCGCAGTTATTGCACATCTTTTACGTACACATTGTCATAGTTGATCGGGATATGGACCGGGTCGACATAGAGGTTGTCGGCGCCGCCCATGCGCGCCGATTTCATGGTGAAGCGCTGTTCGTTGAAGACCGGCGCCCAAGGGGCGTCCTCCATCACCTTGTCGTAGATAGCGCTCCACATCTTGTCGCGCTCGGGGGCCTTGGCCGGGTCGACCACCGAATCGGCCTCGGCCGCCTTGGCGTCGAGATCCTTGTTGCAATACCACGACCAGTTCCAGCCGCCCGGTACGGCACCGGCGCAGCCGAGGATCGGGCCGTAGAAGTTGGACGGATCCGGGAAGTCGGCGATCCAGGCCATGCCGCCCGACCAGATCATCGGCGCGCCGGCCTTGTCGCCGCCGGCGGCGATGACGTTGGCCTGGGCCAGCGACTGGATGCTGGCCTTGATGCCGATCGCCGCCAGGTCCTGCTGGATCGCCTGGGCGATGCGCGGGTTGGGGTCGGTGTTCATGGCGAACAATTGCGTGTCGAAGCCGTCGGGATGACCGGCCTCGGCCAGCAGCGCCTTGGCCTTGGCAACGTCATAGGGGTAGCCCTTGTACGCCTTGTCGTAGCCGGGCATCGACGGCGGCAGCGGCTGGTTGGCCGGCACGGCGCGGCCGTTGATGATCTGAATGATGCGCGCCTTGTTGAGCGCCATGTTGACAGCCTGTCGCACCTTCACATTGTCGAACGGCGCCATGGTGGTGTTCATGGTGACATAGCCGGTGTGCAGCTGGCCTCCTTCGACGACACGCGCCTTCTGCTCGGGATCGGCCATCACCTCCTGGAATTTGGCCGGCGGAATGCCGTCGCCGGGCACGTCGATCTCGCCCTTCTGCAGGCGCAGCAGCGCCACGATCGGCTCCTGGCCGATCTCGAAGGTGATCTTGTCGAGATGCGGCAGGCCCTTGTGCCAATAGTCCGCGTTGCGTTCGAAGACGATGCGCTGGCCAAGGGTCCATTCCGCCAGCTTGAAGGCGCCGGTGCCGACCGGATGCTTGCCGAAATCGGCGCCGTATTTCTCGACCTCTTCCTTCGGCACGACATGGGAAAAGTTGATTGCCATGACATGCAGGAAGGTGGCGTCCGGGCGGGTCAGCTCGAACTTGACAGTGTAGGGGTCGACGACGGTGACGCCGGAAAGCGTCTCGGCCTTGCCGGCGGCGACATCGTCATAGCCCTTGATCGAGCCGAAGAAGCCGGCGCCGGGGCTCTGCGTCTTCGGATTGGTGACGCGGTCGAGCGAATATTTCACGTCTTCGGCGGTCATCTCGCGGCCATTGTGGAACTTCACGCCATGGCGCAGCTTGAAGGTGAAGGTCTTGCCGTCGGGCGAAATCTCGTAGCTTTCGGCGAGGTCGGGCTTGAGGTTGGTGGTGCCGGGCTCGTAGTCCATCAAGCCGTCGAACAGGCTCTTGATCATCGACCAGTTCTGCCAGTCATAGCCGATGGCCGGGTCGAGGGTCGCGACGTCGTCCTTGTAGGTGATGGTGATGGCGCCGCCCTGCTTGGCGTTCGGGTCGACGGTGTCCTCGGCGCGGGCGCTTGTCATGCCGAGCATCAGCGCCAGCGCCGATGCCGCGACGGTCGATGCGAGAAACTTCTTCATTGTCCTGTTCCCTTTCTCTGTTTGTTTTCTGGTTCATCTCAGTTTGATACGGGGGTCGATGAAGGGCGCGATGATGTCGGCCAGGAGATTGCCGAGCACGATGGCGAAGGCCGAGACCAGCGTGACGCCCATGATGATCGGGATGTCGACACGCTGGATGGCTTGCCAGGCGAGCTGGCCGATGCCGGGCCAGCCAAACACGCTTTCGACCACGACGATGCCGCCCATGAAGATGCCGATGTCGATGCCGATCATGGCGACGACCGGCAGGATGGCGTTGGGCAGCGCATGGCGGAAAATGATGGCGCCCCGAGCCAGGCCCTTGGCACGCGCGGTGCGGACGTAGTCCTGGCGCAGCACGTCGATCATCGACGAGCGCATCATGCGCGCATACCAGCCGGCGCCGAGGATGCCCATGGTGAGCGACGGCAGCACGAGATGGCGCCATGTGCCATAGCCGCCGATCGGGAACCAGCTCAGCCTGACCGCGAAGACATAGAGCAGCAGCAGGCCGACGACGAATTGCGGCGCCGAGACGCCGATGAAGGAGGCGACCATCAGGGCCTGGTCGGTGGCGGTGCCGCGCTTGACGGCGGCGATCAGGCCCATGGAGAGGCCGATCAGCAGCTCGCACAGGATGGCGCCGACCATCAGAAGCAGGCTCGCCGGCAGCCGCGAGACGATGAGTTCGGTGACTTCCGAGCGCTGGATGTAGGAGCGGCCAAGATCGCCGCTGACGAGCTTCGTCAGATAGTGCCAGTACTGGACGACGAAGGGCTGGTCGAGGCCGAGCTGCTGGCGGATGTTCTCGACCGTCTGCGGCGTGGCGCTGCGGCCGGCGATCTGGCGCACCGGATCGGCGGGCAGGAGATAGAGCAGCGCGAAGGTGATCAGCGAGACGCCGAGCAGGATGAGCAGCGACTGGATCAGCCGGCGTCCGAGATAGGCGATCATGCCCGGCCCCTTTGCGTCGGATCGAGAATGTCGCGCAGCGCGTCGCCGATCAGGTTGAAGGCCAGCGCCAGGGCCAGGATCGCGGCGCCGGGGAAGAACACCAGCCAGGGTGCCGCCTGGAAATAGGTCTGGTTCTCGAAGATGATATTGCCCCATGACGCCGTCGGCGGCTGCACGCCGATGCCGAGGAAGGAGAGCGTGGCCTCGAGCAGCACCGTGGTCGAGATGCCGAGCGTGCCCCAGACGATGATGGTCGGCAGGAGATGCGGCAGGATGTGGCGAAACAGGATGCGCGGCGCGCCGGCCCCGATGGTGCGTTCGGCATCGATGAACTCGCGTTCGGCGAGTGACGAGGTCTCGGTGTAGACGACGCGGGCGGTCTGCACCCAGTTGACCAGCGCGATGACCATGGCGACGATCCACAGGCTCGGCTGGAACACCGCCGCCAGGCAGATGGCGAGCAGCAGCGCCGGAAACGCCATCATCAAATCGGTGAAGCGCATCAGCGCGCCGCCGATCCAGCCGCGGAAATAGCCGGCGGTGACGCCGACCAGCGTGCCGATCAAAAGCGCGACGCCGTTGGCGACGATGCCGATGATCAGCGAGGTGCGCGCGCCGTAGAGGATGCGGGTCAACAGGTCACGCCCGAGCAGGTCGGTGCCCAGCCAGAATTTCGCGCTCGGCGGCAGAGGCGAGCCCTCGATGGTGAGACCGTCGAACATCTGTTCGTTGGGATCGTAGCCGGTCAGCCATGGCGCCAGGATCGCACCGGCAACGACAATGGCGACGATAACCAGGCCGAGCAGCGCCAGGCGGCGCTTGACCAGCCGGCGCCAGACACCGGCGCGCGGTCTGGCCGGCATGCGCCCTGCCATGAGATCAGGCGCGATGGGGCTGGTCATCGCCGCTCTTATCTCCGATGTGGGCTTCCCCGGTCCTGGCTTCCCCGGTCTTGGCTTCCTCCATCATCGCCACGATCCGGCGCGCGGCGTCCTCGACGCTGATCTGCCAGCTCATCGCCAGCGAGCGCAGCTGTGCATAGGCGCGGTCGTCGTCGCCGCCTTTCGACAAAGCCGAGACAGCCCGCACGACGGTCTGGCGTTCGGCGACCCGCTGGCGCAATGCGGCAATTTCGCCGGCTAAATGTTTTCTCGCCTCGAAACTCTGGCGCGCGATCAGCAGCGCGCTGTAGACGCCGGCATTGCCGACCGGCTTCAGGAGCTGGGCGTCGGCCTTGTGCGACAGCGCCCATTCGATGCGGCCCGGCGCCTCGGAGCCGATCAGCGCCACCAGCGGCATTGGCGCCTCGCCCGGCTTCCAGGGGAATTGCTCGTCGAAGCCGAGATCGGCGTCGAAGAAGACGAAGTCGGCGGCCAGCGCCTCCGGTGCCAGTTCCGGCCAGCAATCCACGGTGACAAGGCCGATGGCCGACAACTGCCTGGTGATCGCCTGCATCGTCGGGTGCGGGCGATGCAGGACAAAGGCCCTGGCGCCGCCGAGATTGGGGATGCGCGGGGTTCTGGTCACGACACCACCCGCAAGCGTGGCCGGCCGAATGTCTTTGCGGGGTCGTAGCGCGACAGGTATGGGTCCGGCGCGACCTCGTGCTGCCGGCTGACGACTTCGAAATAGCCGTCCGCGATCCGGCCGATGATGACAGGCAGCGTGGCGTGCTGGGAATGGGCGTCGATGGCGATCGGGCCGAGCCGCGTGGAGAAGCGCCGCTCGGCGAAGGCCTTGGAAAATTCCGCCGGGCCGGCGTCGGGATCGCGCGACAGCACGTCGGCCATTACCTGCACCGAGGCATAAGCGGAGGCTTCGAAGGACGACGCGAAGGCGGCCGGCCGCGGCGCGAAATACGGTCCGACCGACAGATGACCCTTGCCCGTTTCGCCGATCGCCGGCAGTTCGCCCTCGGTCAGGTTGCAGGAGATCACTGGGCAAGATTCAGGACTGAAAGCCGCATCCTCGCCCGCCAGATCGCGATAGGCCGCCAGGAAGGCATAGGACGAGGTGCCGATCAGGTTGTTGAGGATGAAGTTCGGCCGCGTCGCGCGGATCTCGGCGATCAGCCGCGACACGTCGGTCTCGCCGATGCGCAGATAGCGCTCGCCCAGCACCTTGCCGCCGGCATCGGCGATCAGGTCGCGCGCAACGCGGTTCATCTCCCAGCCCCAGATGTAGTTCGACCCGAGCAGGAAACCGTTGGCGCCGAAGCGCGGCACGACATGGGCCATAAGCGGCACCAGATGCTGGTTGGGGCAAGCATGCATGTAGACGACATGCTCATTGGCCTCGAAGCCCTCATAGGGGCAGGCATACCAGAGCATGCCGCCCGCCTTCTCCAGCACAGGGATGGTCTCCTTGCGGCTCCAGGAAGTGACGCAGCCGACGACATGGCGTGCACCGCTGGTCCTGAAGATGTCTTCGCACAGCGTCGCGTAACCGTCGGCATTGCTTTGCGGGTCGCGCTCGACCGGCACCAGTTCGATGCCTGAGCTCCTGTCGGCGTTGATGTCGGCGATCGCGCGCATGGCGCCCATCCGGCACGCGTCGGAGACGAGCTGATAGCTTCCCGAGCGGGAATAGAGGATGCCGATCTCGATGCGCCGTTTCAAACCGATCCCCAAAATGACAATGCCCCGCAGCCAGCGCCGCAAGGGCGAGGCATACGAGGCATATTTGCCGCCCGGCGATCAGAGCCGGTATTTTGCCCTAGCGTATTCGGTCCGGCGGGTCAGTCAAGCCCTCAACGCCATCGCGTCAAACACCGAGTGTCCGGCCATCGCTGGTTCCCGCGAAATCCGCTGCCTCTATTTGGCCGCCGGCCTGTGTTGGCGGGCATAGGCCACGCAGGCATCCACGGTGCTGACACAAAGCGCGTCGCGCTGGTTCGGCAGGTTGTTGTCGCCGGCGTAGGCAACTTCGGCGACACGGCCGCCGACCATGCGGACCTGCGTGTCGCAGTAACCGCCGGGAGCGACATTGACGGAACCGCCGACCGTCGGGATCGCCCCCACGGCCAAGGCAGGAACGACGACGCTGAGATTGCCGCGCTGGACGACGCGCTTATAGGTCCAGATCTGCCCGGACTGGCCGACATCCGCGGTGGCGGTCGGAAATCCCGCGCACATTCGAACATCGGCTTCGCTGAGGCCGACCATCTCCTTGCGTGCCGCGGCCGCCGTTGGATCGACCTTGGCGATGCGCGACGTGTCGTCGGGAACGACGCAGGAGGACTGGATGACGACGATGAGGCCGGAAAGGGCAAGCTTTCGAATGCAGGAAAATGTCATACCGATTATTGAGATCGCGTGGCGCCCGGCCGCCCTCTCTACCTAGGCAAGCCGGCGGTCGGATCAACCCGCACAGCTTCACGAAAAAGTGGCTGTGCAAGCCGTAAAGCTTTTTGACTTCCATGGATGAACCCGCCGGCAGCCAACGAGGGCCGTCCATCATTTCCGGGCGATATCCTCGAAGCTCAAATCGAACCGCATGAGATATTTGCGCAGCCGGCCGGCAGAGGCGGGCTCGTTGAAAACTTGACTGCCTTCCCGACATCCCCGGATGGCGCGGCGCCGTCATGGTCGACCCGGCGGCGTCCTGTGCTCACATCCCTGAGTTTTTTGAGAGAATATTCCCGGCTTTGCCGAGAACGGCGAAACACGTTCTTTGATAAAATCAGTAGAATTTCTGACGATGTGAACAAGCCTCGGCAATCCGCCTTGCTGCCATGACTTCACAACCGCAGAGATCAATCATGTCCGATCCCAACAACACTTTGCCCTCTTCCCCATGGTCACCCCTCACCCGCCGCAGCGGCCTTGCTCTGCTGTTCGCGTCGGCCGTCGCGATCGGCAGCCTGATGGCGCCGCATGCGTCCTTGGCTGAGGACAAGAAGGCGATCAAGGTCGGCATCATCAGCGGCGAGGACGAGGATGTCTGGCGTGTCGTCGTCGCGCAAGCAGCCGAAAAGGGCCTCAGCATCGAGACCGTGGTGTTCAACGACTACACCCAGCCCAACGAGGCGCTGGAGCGCGGCGAGATCGACGCCAACGCCTTTCAGCACCAGCCCTATCTCGACAACCAGATCAAGACGCAGGGCTACCACATCGTGCGTGTCGGCTATACCGGCGTGTGGCCGATCGGCCTCTACTCCAAGAAGTACACCAAGGTTGCCGATCTGCCGGAGGGCGCGGTGATCGGCGTGCCGAACGACCCGTCCAACGAAGGCCGGGCGCTGCGCGTGCTGCAGAATGAGGGCGTGATCAAGCTCAGGGATGGCACCGGCATTCTCGCCACCACCGCCGACATCGCCGAAAATGCGAAAAAGGTCGAGATCAAGGAGTTGGATGCCGGCATCGTCGGCCGCTCGGTCGAGGATCTCGACGCCGCCGTGGTCAACACCGACTGGGCGCTGAAGAGCGGCCTGACGCCGGAGAACCGCATCGCTCAGGAGCCGATCGCGGACAATCCGTACCGCAACTTCATCGCGGTCAAGGTCGGCAATGAAAACGAGGCCTGGGTGAAGACGCTGGTCGCGTCCTACCAGAACGAGGCTGTGAAGGCCGAGTTCGACAAGGTCTATAAGGGCACCGGCCTCAGTGCCTATTGAGTTATGCGGGCACTGACGTGCCTTTGACAGCTTAAGCGGCCCGCGCGATGCGCGGGCCGCGATCGCATTTCGGGACCTGCCGATGAACCAGCATTTTATCGCAACCACCGAGGCCGCGGATCAGGCCGCCACGCAGGACGTGGTGCGCCTTGTCGACCTGAAGCGCCGCTTCGGCCAGACGGCGGCGCTCGACGGCATTTCCTTGACGGTGCGCAAGGGCGAGGTTCTCGGCATCATCGGCCGCAGCGGTGCCGGCAAGTCCACCCTGATCCGCTGCCTGAACGGATTGGAGCGGCCTGACACCGGCGAGGTGTTCATCGAAGGTCGCGAGATCAGCCGACTTGGCGAGCGCGAGTTGCAGCCGCTGCGACGGCGCATCGGCATGATCTTCCAGCATTTCAACCTGCTGTCGGCCAAGACCGTCGAGGACAATGTGGCGCTGCCGCTCAAGATCGAGGGCCGGCCGAAGGCGGAGCGGCTGAAGCGGGCGGCGGGGCTGCTCGATCTCGTCGGCCTGTCGGAGAAGGCAAAAGCCTATCCGGCTTCGCTGTCCGGCGGCCAGAAACAGCGCGTTGGCATCGCCCGAGCGCTTGCCGCGCGGCCAGCGCTGCTTCTGTCGGACGAGGCGACCTCGGCACTCGACCCGGAGACGACGCGCTCCATTCTCGCCCTGCTGAAGGATATCAACCGCCAGCTTGGCCTGACCATCCTTTTGATCACCCACGAGATGGAGGTGATCCGCTCGATCGCCGACCGCGTGGCGGTGATCGACGCCGGGCGCATCGTCGAGGAAGGGCCGGTCTGGTCGGTGTTTGCCGATCCGCAATCGGACATCACAAGACGCCTGCTCGGGACCATCCGGCCGCAACTTCCGCCGGAGCTGGCGGCGCGGCTGCTGCCGGGAGCTGGCACCGAAACGGTCCTGCGCGTCGACGTGGCGGGCGAGGCGGCGCGCGAGCCGCTGCTGTCCGACCTTGCGGCCGCCGTGCCCGGTCCCTTCCGCCTCGTCCATGGCGGCATCGACCACATCCAGCGGCAGCCGGTCGGAACGCTGTTCCTTTCCGTCCCCGGCAGCGATGCGAGCCATCTCGCAGAAATCATCACATTCCTGAAATCCCGCCAAGCGCGGGTGGAGGTGCTTGGCCATGTCGCCGATCCTGTTTGAGCTTCTGTTGCGATCGATCTGGGAGACGGTGCTGATGACGGCCGCCTCCGGCCTGATCTCGCTGGTGTTCGGCCTGCCGCTCGGGCTGGCCTTGATTGCCACCGAACGCGGCGGCATCGCCGAAAGCCCGGGGGTGAACCGCGTGCTCGGCGCCGTGATCAACGGCTTCCGCTCGGTGCCGTTCATCATCCTTCTGGTGGCGCTGATCCCCCTGACGCGGCTGATCGTCGGCACGTCGATCGGCACATGGGCGGCCATCGTGCCGCTGTCGATCGCCGCCACGCCCTACTATGCGCGGATCGCCGAAGTGTCATTGCGCGAGGTCGACCACGGACTGATCGAGGCGGCGCGCGCCATGGGCGGCAATCGCTGGACGATCATCCGCGAAGTGCTGGTGCCCGAGGCGCTCCCCGGCATCGTTGCCGGCTTCACCGTGACACTGGTGACGCTGGTCGGCGCCTCGGCGATGGCAGGCGCCATCGGTGCCGGCGGCCTCGGCGACCTTGCCATCCGTTACGGCTACCAGCGCTTCGAGACGTCGGTGATGGTCGCCGTGGTGATCGTGCTGATCATCCTGGTCTGCGGCATCCAGTGGGTGGGTGACCGGCTGGTGGCGAGGCTGGATCGGCGGGGATAGTGAGCCGGCTGGTATTCAGGGCCGACCATGAGCTTCTCATGGAGCGTCGGCGATGGTCACCATAAGTAATTTGAGAACCACAACGATTTCCAGCCAAGCCGCGCTAGCCCCTCAGCCTCGCCCCTTCCGGGTCGAAGAACGGCATCGGCACCACCACCGCGCGGGTCGGTTTGCCGTCGATAGCGATGCTGAGCTTTGTTCCAACGCCCGTGAACGGCAACCGCAAATGCGCTGTCGCCAGCACCTTGCCCAAGGAATAGCCGTGGTCGCTGTAGGTGACCACGCCGGCGTCCTCACCGTCGGCCATCACCCGTGTATCCGTCGCGGCCGGCTTGTCGCCGTCGAGGACCAGCCCGGTCCAGCGCTCGTCGAGGCCCTTGTCGCGCACCTTGAGCAGCGCGTCCCGGCCGATGAAATCGCTCTTATCGAACTTGATCCAGCGGTCGAGGCCGACATGGAACGGCGTGCGCGTCTCGTCCATGTCGATGCCGTGCGCGGGATAGGCCTTTTCCAGGCCGAGCGTGAACATGGCCAGCACGCCATAGGGTTTCAAGCCGAAAGCTTGGCCAGTGCGCATCAGCGCGTCCCAAACCGAGGTCGCCTCGTCGGCCGGCACGAACAGCTCGAAGCCGAGTTCGCCGGTCACGCCTGTACGGGAGATCAAGACCCGCGTTCCGTTGATATGGCCTGATGTGAAGGCCCAGCGCTTCAATCCGTCGAGATCAGCGTCCGAAATCATCGCCTTCAAGAGATCGCGCGAGCGTGGGCCCTGGATGGTGGCGAAGGCGACGGCGGCCGTGATGTCGGTGACATAGGCCCTGCGCCCTTGCGCATGATGCTGGAGCCAGGGCAGCATCTTGAGGCGGTTGACCGAACCGGTGACCAGCATGAAATGCTCCGCGCCCAGCCGGAACACGGTGAGGTCGTCCATGATGCCGCCGTCCTCACGACAGACGGTGGAATAGCGTACTTGGCCCGGCTTCATCGCCGCGGCGTCATTGACAATGACATGGTTGACCAGCGCCTCGGCGTCGGCACCCTTGATGTCCATCTTGCCCATGGTGCTGAGATCCTGCACGCCGACATTTTTACGCGTATTCAAATGTTCGTCGGCGATGCCGGAGTAATATTTGGCCGAGATGAAATCGCCGCCGACCCGACCCATGGCCGCACCCAGCCCAACGATGCTGCTGTAGAAAGGGGAGCGCCGCTCAGCCAAGAAAATCTCCATCATTCATAAAATATCGGCAGCGCCGGGTGGCGCCGCCGAGCTCGATTGGTACCGGGATCAACTCCCGTAGACGTCGAACGAAAAATACTTGTCGTTGATTTCCTTGTACTTTCCGTTGGCGCGCAGCGCGTCGATTGCCGCGTTGAACTTGTCGGCCAGTTCCTTGTTGCCCTTCTGCAGCGCAATGCCGACCCCGGGGCCGTGAATGGCCGGATCGGCGGTCAGCGTGCCGAGCAGCTTGCAGCAGGCGCCGTCGGGCTTCTTCAGCCATTCGGTCAGGATGATCGAGCCGTCCATCATCGCGTCGAGGCGGCCATTGGCCATGTCGGTGCGGGCGTCGTCGCCGGTCGGGTAGACCTTGACGGTCGAGCCCGAATATTTCTGCTCGGCGAAATTCTGGTGGATGGTGGCGCTCTGCACGCCCAGCACCTTGCCTTTCAGATCGTCCGGCGAGGTGCCCGCGATGGTCGAGTCCTTCGGCACCGCGATGGCCGGCGGCGTCTGGTAGTATTTGTGGGTGAACTCGACCTTTTCAGCCCGCTCGGGCGTGATGGTGATGTTGATGATGGCATCGAACTTGCCGGCCTGCAGCGCCGGAATAGAGCCGTCGAAATCCTGTACGGTGAACTCGCATTCGACCTTCATCTGCGCGCACAGCGCCTGGCCGAGATCGATGTCGAAACCGCCCAGCGTGCCGTCGGCATTGGCGTGGTTGAAGGGCGGGTAGGCACCCTCGGTACCGAGCCTCAGCTTTTTCTCCTGGGCGGAAGCAGCACCGGTTGCGAGCGCAAAAGCTACGGAAGCGGCAAGCACGAAACGACCGAAAAGACGCATGGTCCAGATCTCCGTTGACCGGCGAAGTCTACGGGCTTTCATGCTCCCGGCGGAGACGGAAACGACATGTGCCGCGGCGATCACGGCGCGAGGCAGTTGCTTCGCGTCCGGTCAGGTTCCTGGTGCCTCGGCCCCGAACAGATCCCTGGCTTGCTCCATCGTATAGTAACCAAGCTGGACGTCCCGTGTGACCAGTTCCGGATCGCGCTCACGCGGATCGCCATAGCCGCCGCCACCCGGCGTGCCGACGCGCACGCGGTCGCCGGCCTTCAGCGGGATGTCCTGCTCCTTGGAGAGGTGCGGCGGCACATGCTCCTCGCCGTTGCGGAACACGGTCACGCTGTTGGGCTCGCCATCCCGACCGCCAAGGGCGCCCTGCGGACCGAAACGGCCATGGTCCATGACAAAGGAGGCGCGCGCCTCGCCGCGCAGGATCTCGACCTCATAGGCGAGGCCAAAACCACCACGATGCTTGCCGGCGCCGCCCGAGCCTTCGCGCAAGGCATAGTGGCGATAGAGCACCGGAAAGGCCTGCTCCATGATCTCGACCGGGGGCGACTTCGAAATGCCGATGGTCGAGCAGCCATTGGTCAGCCCGTCATGCCCCGAATTGCCGCCATAGCCGCCACCGGATATCTGGTACATGACGTAGTCGCGGCCGCGCGCCGGATCATTGCCGCCGAGCGCGAAATTGCCGCTAGAGCCGGCTGGGGCCGCCGTCACCTTGTCGGGCAGCGCCTGCACCATCGCCGCGAACACCGCCTCGGCGATGCGCTGCGACACTTCCGCCGCACAGCCAGACACGGGGCGCGGATACTTTGCGTCGAGGAACGTGCCCTCTGGCCGCTTGATCTCTAGCGGCTCGAAGGCGCCGGCGCTGATCGGCACGTCCGGAAAGATGTGGCGCATGGCGAGATAGACCGAGGACAGGGTCGTCGCCAGCACGCTGTTCATTGGTCCCGCACAAGGCTTTGACGAACCTGAAAAATCGAACGTCAGCGTGTCGCCCTTCTTGTCGACTGCGAGCGCTATGGTCAGCGGTTCGTTGACCACCCCGTCGGAATCGACAAAAGCCTTGGAGCGGTAGGTGCCATCGGGAATGGCCGCTATATTGGCGCGCAACTGCTCGGCGGCGCGGCGGCGTAGCTCGGCGATCGCCTCGACGACGGTTTCGTCTCCGTAACGATCCAGGATTCCATTGAGCCTGTCCTGGCCGATCAGCAGCGCGGCGGCCTGCGCCCGGATGTCGCCGATGCGCTGGTCGGCGACCCTGATGTTGGAGCAGATGATGGCGTAGATTTCAGGGTCGAGCACGCCCTTCTTGAACAGTTTTACCGGCGGCAGCCGCAGACCCTCCTGCTCGACAGCGGTCGCGGATGCGGAGAAGCCGCCGGGCACGGAGCCGCCAATATCGGGCCAATGGCCGGTGTTCGACAACCAGCAGAAGATCTTTCCGCCGCGATAGACCGGCATGGCGAAGCGCACATCCATCAGATGCGTGCCGCCGAGATAGGGATCGTTGACGATGTAGATGTCGCCCGGCTCCGGGGCCAGGCAGCGGCCGTCGGCGATCATCTCGATCACCGTCCTGGTCGAATATTGCATGACGCCGACAAACACCGGCAGGCCCTGACTGCCCTGCGCGATCAGCGAGCCGTCGACGGCGGAATAGATGCCGTCCGAGCGGTCATTGGCCTCGGCGATCACGGGCGAGAAGGCGGCGCGGGAAAAGGTCAGGTCCATCTCGTCGCAGACCTGCTGCAAAGCGGCCTGGAGCACCGAAAGCGTGATGGCGTCGAGCTTTGCGTTATCCACTGACATGTCAGGCCTCGCCAATGTCGATGATGATGTTGCCGTCTGCATCCGAGCGCGCGCGGTCGCCGGGTTCGAGCACGGTGGTCGCATCCATCTGTTCGAGGATCGCCGGCCCTTCGATGACTGCATCGAGCGGCAGCTTTTCCCTGCTGTAAACCGGCGTGTCGTGCCAACGCCCGGCGTACCAGACCGGTCGGATCTCGCGCCGCGCCCCGTCGAGCGTCCTTGCCCGCCCGGCCGGGTCGATCAGCCGCGACAGGTCGATCGCCGGTCGCACGCCGGTGACCGAGGTGTTGAGGTTGACGAGGTTGGCGCGGATTTCCGGCAGCTCCACCTTGAAGCGGGCGAAATAGGCTTTCTCGAACAACGCCTGCAATTGGCTCCGGGTCACCGACGCGGACGGCAGCGGCACGTTGATGATGTGGGTCTGGCCGACGAACTGCATGTCGGCGGAGTGGGTGACGCGGATCGTTTCCGGCTTCACCGCTTCCTTGGCGATCAGCTCCTCGCCTTCGTTCCGGTGCCGTTCCAGTACTTGGTGGAGCTGGCTTTCGTCCAGCACGGCCACGGGCTGGTTGATGGTGTTGACGAAGTCATGGCGCAGATCGGCGACGACGCAGCCGAGCGCGTTGGTGATGCCGGGCCGCGCCGGCACCAGCACTTTGGGCAAGCCGAGTTCGCGCGCGAGCGCCGTCGCATGCAGCGGCCCGGCGCCGCCGAAGGCGAACAGCGCGAAATCGCGCGGATCATGGCCGCGCGACACCGACACCATGCGGATGGCGCCGGCCATCTTCATGTTGCCGAGCCTGAGCACCGCGCCCGCCGCCTCGACACCCGACAGGCCGGTTGCCTTGCCGATCCTGTCCTCGAAAATGCCGGTGACGCGCTCCGATGTGACCGGGTTTTCGACGGCCAGCAACTTCTTCGGCGCCAGCCGGCCGAGCACCAGGTTGGCGTCGGTGATCGTCGGCTCAGTCCCGCCGCGCCCATAGCATATCGGGCCGGGATTGGCGCCGGCACTTTCCGGGCCGATCTGGATCAGGCCGGCCGCATCGACGCGGGCGATCGAACCGCCGCCGGCGCCCACCGTATGCACCGCCACCATCGGCACATGGATGGGCATGGCATATTCGATCTCGATCTCGTTCGAGACCGCCGGTTCGGCGTTGCGGATCAGCGCCACATCGGTCGAGGTGCCGCCCATGTCGTAGGTGACGAGGTTTTCGAAGCCTGCGCGCTTGCCCGTATAGGCGGCGGCGATAACGCCGGAGGCGGGGCCCGACATGACCGTCTTGGCCGATTCACGTGTGACGAAGCGGGCCGAGATCATGCCGCCATTGCCGTTCATGATCAGGAAGTCGCGGGCATAGCCCTTGTCGGCCAATTCCTTGCGCAGCCGCTCGACGTAGCGCTCCAGGATCGGCTGCACCGAGGCGTTGACCGAGGCCGTCACCCCGCGCTCGAATTCGCGCGCCTCCGACAGCAGCGCATGGCCTGACGTGATGTAGCCGTTCGGCCAGGATTCGGCGGCGATCTCGGCGGCGCGCCGCTCATGCGCAGGGTTGGCATAGGAGTGGAGGAAATGGATGACGAGGGATTCGCAGCCGGCCGCGATGAGCGTCTGTACCGCCTCGCGCATCTCGGCTTCATCGAGCGGCGTGCGCACCGCACCCGACGCCTCGACGCGCTCCGACACTTCGAGGCGCAGGTTGCGCGGAATGATTGGGACGAAGGTTCCGGTCATGCCATAGGGTTGCGGCCGCGTCCGCCGGCCGAGTTCGATCACGTCGCGAAAACCGCGCGTGGTGATCATGCCGGTCTTGGCCAGCCGGCGCTCCAGCACCGCATTGGTGGTGGTGGTCGTGCCATGCACGATGAGGTCGATTCCCTCGATCGGAAAGCCGGTGACGCCAAGCGCCGAAACCACGCCAAAGGCCTGGTTGTCGACAGTGGTCGGGGTCTTGGCCAGATACACCTTGCCACCGTCCTTGCCGTCGATCAGGAGCAGGTCGGTGAAGGTTCCGCCGACATCGATGCCGGCGACGACGCTGCCCAGGGAATCCGGCGGCTGCACCGAAAAATTCTCTTTCATTGTCGAAACCCGAAATGCTGAGACTACGGATATGCCGCAGTTTGGAAAGGTGTTTTACGGCGGCATCTTGACGCAAATATCGTTTGTATACTAATAAATTCCGGACACAAGAGCTTA
Source organism: Mesorhizobium sp. ESP6-5 (assembly GCF_020164695.1). Lineage (NCBI taxonomy): Bacteria > Pseudomonadati > Pseudomonadota > Alphaproteobacteria > Hyphomicrobiales > Phyllobacteriaceae > Mesorhizobium > Mesorhizobium sp. ESP6-5. Next base: position 151,156 of record NZ_JAIUGR010000004.1, on the reverse strand, counting down.
CCGCTTCGGTAGCGTGCATGGCATGCCGGAACCTGAATGGTTCGGGCGCGCACGGGAAGGTTTGGCGCCCGCGTCTCTCATTGGGCGAGAAGGTTGGAATCGATGAACACCACGCCCGCGTTCAACACCGCTGAAGCCCGTCCGCTGCAGTTTCCGATTCCGGCCAACGTCTATGCCGAGACCGTCGTCTCGGTGAAACACTATACCGACCGGCTGTTCTCGTTCCGCATCACCCGGCCGCAGTCGCTGCGCTTCCGCTCGGGCGAATTCGTCATGATCGGCCTGCCCAATGCCGAGAAGCCGGTGTATCGCGCCTACTCCGTCGCCAGCCCGGCCTGGGACGAAGAGCTGGAATTCTTCTCGATCAAGGTGCCGGATGGCCCACTGACCTCGGAACTGCAGAAGATCCAGGTCGGCGACACCGTCATCATGCGCCAGAAATCGACCGGCACGCTGGTCGTCGACGCGCTGACCCCCGCCAAGCGCCTGTTCATGATCTCGACCGGGACCGGCATCGCGCCCTTTGCCAGCCTGCTGCGCGATCCCGACACTTACGAGAAGTTCGACCAGCTGATCCTGACCCACACCTGCCGCGACAATGCCGAGCTGATCTACGGCCAGGAACTGGTGGCGGCGCTCGAAAGCGACCCGCTGATCGGCGAGCTGACCACTGGGCGCGTTACGCTGTACAATTCGACGACCCGCGAAGAGTCGGCGCGAATGGGCCGCATCACCGCGCTGATCGGCTCCGGCAAGTTCTACAGCGACCTCGGCATCGAAAAGCTCAATCCCGAAACCGACCGCATCATGATCTGCGGCTCGATGCACATGCTGAAGGACGTCAAGGAGCTGGCCGAAAGCCTCGGCTTCCAGGAAGGTTCGCTCAGCCACCCCTCGAGCTTCGTCGTCGAACGCGCCTTCGTCGGCTGAGGCCAGCGCGTCTCCCAGGAAGCTGATTTTTGACAGCTGCTTTCGCGGCCTTTTTCAGCTATCCCTCGCTTGAGGACTCGTGAAGCGCGACTTCGCGGGCTATCTTCGTGCGTGTCGCCCAAAACTGTCGACGGCTTTGGGAGAAGGATGCGCGCGTGAGATATCAAGCGCACGCCGCTGAATGAAAGGGCAGGAGATGAGCAGCACAATCCGCGAAGCCGATCTTGGCACCAAGGTGACGCCGCTGCCGGCGCGCGCCGCCGCCAACACGCCGGTGCCGCTGGACCATCATTTCGCGCGCAATCCCGGCCTGAAACTCGACCTCGGTTTTCTCGAATCGGTACGCAGCGTCAACCGCTCCGCGCTGGAACGCCGCGTCGCCAGTCTGACCAAGCGGCGCTCGATCAAGGCCGACAACCAGGCCGCCTGGCTGCTGCGGGCGATCGCCTGCATGGACCTGACGACGCTCAACTCCAACGACACCGAGGAGCGCGTGCGCCGGCTCTGCGCCAAGGCGATCAACCCGCTGCGCCGCGACATCATGGAAGGCCTCGGCATTGCGGGCGAGACCATCCGGCCCGCCGCCGTCTGCGTCTACCATCCCTTCGTCGCCACGGCCGTGGACGCGGTGCGCGGCACCGGCATCCATGTCGCCGCGGTCTCCACCGCCTTTCCGCATGGGCTGGCGCCGCTGTCGACCCGGTTGCAGGAGATCGAGGCCTCGGTGAAGGACGGCGCCGACGAGATCGATGTCGTCATCCCGCGCGGCCTGGTGTTCGGCGCCAAGTGGCGCGAGCTTTATAATGAAATCGTCTCGATGCGGGCCGCCTGCGGCGACGCGCATCTCAAGGTCATCTTGGGCACCGGCGACCTCGCCACGCTGCGCAACGTCATGCTGGCCTCGATGGTGGCGATGATGGCGGGCGCCGATTTCATCAAGACGTCGACCGGCAAGGAAAGCGTCAATGCCACACTGCCTGTCGGCCTCGCCATGGTGCGCGCCATCAGGGCCTATTTCGAGGAGACAGGCTATCTCATCGGCTTCAAGCCGGCCGGCGGCATTTCGACCGCGAAAGTCTCGCTCGACTGGCTGGTGCTGATGAAGGAAGAGCTCGGCCGTCCATGGCTGGAGCCGGAGCTGTTCCGCTTTGGCGCATCGAGCCTGCTGACCGATATCGAACGTCAGCTCGAGCATCATCTGACCGGGCATTATTCGGCCAATCACCGCCACGCGATGGCTTGAGCACCCCCACCCCGATCGGCTTTGCCGATCGACCCTCCCCACAAGGGGGAGGGTGAAGGAGGAACCTGATGAACGTCCTTGAACGCTATCACGCCATGGAATACGGCCCGGCGCCGGAGGCTCGCAACCAGGCCGATGCATGGCTGGCCGGGCGCGATTTCTCCAAAGCGCTGTTCATCGGTGGCGACTGGAAAGCGGCCGGCGGCGGCAAGACCTTCGACACCAGCGAGCCGTCTTCCGGCAAGCTGCTGGCCAAGGTGTCCGATGCCAATGCCGCCGACATCGACGCGGCGGTTGCGGCCGCCGCAAAGGCGCTGCCGAAATGGAGCGCCAGTTCCGGATACCAGCGCGCGAAAGTGCTCTACGCCATCGGCCGCGCCATGCAGCGCCACCAGCGGCTGTTCGCGGTGCTTGAGACGATCGACAACGGCAAGCCGATCCGCGAAAGCCGCGACATCGACGTGCCGCTGGCGATCCGCCATTTCATTCACCATGCCGGCTGGGCGCAGGCGCTGGACAGGGATTTTCCCGGCCAAAAGGGTGTCGGCGTCGTCGGCCAGATCATCCCGTGGAATTTTCCCTTGTTGATGCTGGCCTGGAAAATCGCGCCGGCGCTTGCGGCGGGCTGTACCGTGGTGCTGAAGCCGGCCGAGTTCACGCCGCTCACCGCCATTCTGTTCGCCGAGATCTGCGAGCGCGCCGGCGTGCCGAAAGGCGTCGTCAACATCGTGCAGGGCGGTCCGGAAGCGGGCGCGGCGATCGTCAACCACCCCGGCATCCAGAAAATCGCCTTCACCGGCTCCTCGGAAGTCGGCAAGATCATCCGCAAGGCCACGGCGGGCTCAGGGAAAAAGCTGTCGCTGGAACTTGGCGGCAAGTCGGCCTTCATCGTCTTCGAGGACGCCGATCTCGACAGCGCTGTCGAGGGCCTGGTCGACGGCATCTGGTTCAACCAGGGCCAGGTCTGCTGCGCCGGTTCGCGCCTGCTGGTGCAGGAAGGCATCGCCGATGCCTTGATCGCCAAGGTCAAGACACGGATGAGCCGGCTGCGTGTCGGCAGCCCGCTCGACAAGAACACCGATATCGGCCCGCTGGTCGACCTGACCCAGCTCGACCGGGTCAAGGGACTGATCGCCGAAGGTGCCCGGCAGGGCGCCGTCTGCTGGCAGCCGGATGCAACGCTGCCGTCTTCCGGCTACTATCACCTGCCGACGCTCGCCACCGGTGTTTCGCCGGCTAATATTCTGGCGCAGGAAGAGGTGTTCGGGCCAGTGCTCGCCACCATGACCTTCCGCAACACCGAGGAAGCGATCGAACTCGCCAACAACACGCGCTATGGCCTCGCAGCCTCGGTGTGGAGCGAGAACGTCAACCTGGCGCTCCATGTCGCGCCGCAACTGAAGGCTGGCGTGGTCTGGGTCAACGGCACCAACATGTTCGACGCCGCCTGCGGCTTCGGCGGCTATCGCGAGAGCGGTTTCGGGCGCGAGGGCGGGCGCGAGGGCATGTTCGAATATCTGGCGGCGAAACTGCCGCTCGGCCCGGTCATCAAGCAGGCGACATCGTCGGTGCAGCCCGTGGAACAGGCGGACGGCGTCGCTATCGACCGCACCGCGAAGCTGTTCATCGGCGGCAAGCAGGTGCGGCCGGACGGCAATTACTCGCTTGCCGTCGCCACCGCCAAGGGCAAGCTCGCCGGCGAAGTCGGGCTCGGCAGCCGCAAGGATATCCGCGATGCGGTTTCGGCTGCCCGCGCCTGCAAAAGCTGGCCGGAGGCGACCGCTTATAATAGGTCGCAGGTGCTTTATTACCTGGCCGAGAACCTTTCCGGGCGCGCGGAAGAATTTGCCGCCCGGCTCACCGAACTGACCGGAGCCAACACCAAGGCCGCGCGGGACGAGGTGGAGCTCTCGGTCGAACGGCTGTTTTTCTATGCCGGCCTCGCCGACAAGTTCGAGGGACGCGTGCACCAGCCGCCGGCGCGTGCCGTGACGCTGGCGCTGCATGAGCCGGTCGGCGTCGTCGGCATCGTCGCGCCGGACAATCAGCCCCTGCTCGGCTTCATCTCGCTGGTCGCGCCGGCGCTGGCCATGGGCAACACGGTGGTCGCCGTGCCGTCGGAACGGTATCCGTTGCTGGCCACCGATCTCTATCAGGTCATCGAATATTCCGATGTGCCGGCCGGCGCCATCAACATCGTCACCGGACGCACCGCGGAGCTTGCCGGCGTGCTGGCCAAGCACGACGACGTCGACGGGCTCTGGCTGTTCGCCGACGCGGATACCTGCGCCAAGGCGGAAGCCGAGTCCATCGGCAACCTCAAACGCGTCTGGAGCGGCAACGGCCGCAGCCTCGACTGGGCCTCGGAAGAAGCCGCCGGCGACGTTTTTCTGCGCCGTGCCATCGAGGTGAAGAATGTCTGGGTGCCTTACGGCGACTAGAGCATGATTCCGAAAAGTGTGAAGCGGTTTTCGGACGACATCATGCTCTATCTCTTTGATTTAGAGACGGATTCAGATTTCAGGTCGACTTGACCTGAAATCGTCCGGCTCTAGGGCATGTCACCACAGGGATCGCGATCGGGCTTGACGCCTGGCCATATGTTCTTTAACCAGAAAAAACATCTTTATCTGTGAACTGGCACAGGCCGCACAATCGCGCCTGACTGGCACATGACGCTTTCGCCAGCCGCCGATAAAAGCTTTTTGACCCAAGCAGGCGAGGAACAAAGCATGGCGGAACTGGCGGGCAAGGTCGTTGTCATAACGGCAGCGGCGCAAGGCATCGGCAAGGCGAGCGCGCTGGCCTTCGCCAAGGCAGGCGCTATCGTCCATGCCACCGACATCAACGAGACGCTGCTGGCGGAACTCGCCAAGACATCAGGGATCAAGACCCGCAAGGTCGACGTTCTCAACGACGAGGCGGTCAATGCCGCCTTTGCAGAGATCGGCGCCGTCGACGTGCTGTTCAATTGCGCCGGTTTCGTCCATTCGGGCTCGATCCTGGAGATGAAGGACAGTGATCTCGATTTCGCTTTCAATCTCAACGTGCGCGCCATGATCCGAACCATCCGGGCGGTGCTGCCCGGCATGCTGGAGCGTGGCGACGGGTCGATCATCAACATGGCTTCGCTGGCCAGTTCGACCAAGGGCGTGCCGAACCGCTTCGCCTATAGCGTAACCAAGGCCGCCGTCATCGGGCTGACCAAGGCGGTCGCGGCCGACTATGTCGGCAAGGGCATACGCTGCAACGCCATCTGCCCCGGCACGGTCGAGAGCCCGTCGCTGCAGGACCGCATGCACGCCCAGGGCGATTATGACGCCGCCCGCGCCGCCTTCATCGCCCGCCAGCCGATGGGCCGGCTCGGCACGCCGGAGGAGATCGCAGATCTCGCCGTCTACCTTGCCGGCGCCACCTACACGTCCGGGCAGGCCTATAATATCGACGGCGGCTGGTCGATCTGAGCGCTGCCTTGAGACAACCGGACATCGGGTCGCCGGCCGCCAATACAGGCTGTTCGCGCTTGTCGTGAAGCGGGCTGATGGCTAGGGTCCGCCCGGTTCCAGAGACGGCCGCCCCGGCGGAGAGTTTGTAGAACGGCCACGAGGCCGCAATCAGGAGAAGATGCATGAAACTGCTGCGCTATGGCGAGGTGGGAAGCGAACGGCCCGGCCTGCTCGATGCGGATGGAACGATCCGCGATCTCTCCGCCCATGTTGCCGATATTGCCGGCACGACACTTCATCCGGCCTCGCTGGACATGCTTTCGAAGCTCGATGCGAAGTCGCTGCCGGCGGTTTCCGGCAAGCCGCGCCTCGGCGCCTGCGTCGCCGGCACCGGCAAGTTCATTTGCATCGGCCTCAACTATTCCGACCATGCCGCCGAGACCGGGGCCACCGTGCCGCCGGAGCCGATCATCTTCATGAAGGCAAGCTCGGCCATCGTCGGCCCGGACGACGACGTGCTGATCCCGCGCGGCTCCGAGAAGACCGACTGGGAAGTCGAGCTCGGCGTGGTTATCGGAAAAACCGCCAAATATGTCAGCGAAGCCGACGCGCTCGACCATGTCGCCGGCTATTGCGTCTCCCATGACGTGTCCGAACGCGCCTTCCAGGCCGAGCGCCAGGGCCAGTGGACCAAGGGCAAGAGCTGCGACACGTTCGGCCCGACCGGACCGTGGCTGGTGACCAAGGACGAAGTATCGGACCCGCAAAACCTGAAGATGTGGCTGACGGTCAACGGCAAGACGATGCAGAACGGCTCGACCAAGACCATGGTCTATGGCGTTGCCTATCTCGTTTCCTACCTCAGCCAGTTCATGTCGCTGCACCCCGGCGACATTATTTCGACCGGCACCCCGCCCGGCGTCGGCCTCGGCATGAAGCCGCCGGTGTTCTTGAAGGCCGGCGATGTCGTGGAGCTGGGGATCGAAGGGCTCGGCCAGCAGAAGCAGACGTTCAGGGCGGACGTGTAGATCGATAGGTTAGCGCCGCCCCTCACCCCTACCCTCTCCCCGTGCAGAACGGGGAGAGGGAGCGCCAGCGTTGCGGCCATTCCTTCTCCCCGTCACCATACGGGGAGAAGGTGCCGGCAGGCGAATGAGGGGCAGCGCCGGCCCCTCTTCAGCTATTACTTTATCGTCTTCCCATCAGCGCCAAACCTATAGGTCTTCGCCGCATCGGGCGTCGCATAGAGCGTGGCGCCCGGCTCCGCGTCGTAAACCCCGAAAATCCGCACGGTGATCAGGCCGGCCTTCTCGCAATCCAGATAGAGATTGGTGTCGGCACCGAGATGTTCGGCGTGGACGACCGTGCCCTTCCAGGCGCCGGATTTCGGATCGACGGTCAGGTGCTCCGGCCGCACGCCGATGGTCCTGGCTGTCTCGCCGAGCCGGGCGCCGTCGACGAAATTCATCTTGGGCGAGCCGATGAAGCCGGCGACGAACTCGTTTGCCGGCGAATTGTAGAGTTCCATCGGGCCGCCGATCTGCTCGATTTTTCCGGCATTGAGCACCACGATCTTGTCGGCCAGCGTCATCGCCTCGACCTGGTCGTGGGTGACGTAGATCATCGTCGCCTTCAGCCGGCGATGTAGCTGCGCGATCTCCAGCCGCGTGTTGACACGCAGCGCCGCGTCGAGGTTCGACAGCGGTTCGTCGAACAGGAACAGTTTCGGCTCGCGCACCACGGCGCGGCCGATGGCGACGCGCTGGCGCTGGCCGCCGGAAAGTTCCGCAGGTCGTCTTTCGAGATAGGGCTCGAGCGACAGCATAGACGAGGCGATGCCGATGCGGCGGTCGATTTCCGCTGCCGGCGTGTTCGCCTGCTTGAGCCCGAGCCCCATATTGTTCTTCACCGTCAGATGCGGATAGAGCGCATAGGTCTGGAACACCATGGCAATGCCGCGTTTCGCCGGCGGGGTGACCGAGACATCCTCGCCATCGATCAGCACCCGGCCCGAGGTCGAATCCTCCAGACCGGCGATGACCCGGAGCAATGTCGACTTGCCGCAACCCGAAGGGCCGACAAAGACGACGAACTCGCCATCCGTCACTTCGAGGTCGATGCCCTTCAGCACCTCGACCGGCCCAAAGGCCTTTTTCACGTTCTCGATTTTCAGCGAGCCCACGGCAGTCCTCCAAATTGATGAGTGGGCGCCAGGCCCCTGTACGGCGCGGACGACGACAGCCTGATCACAGTCGCACCGCCTTTCCGCCGCGCACGCTCTCGTCGGCGGCAAGGCAGACGGCAAGCGACCGCACCGCGTCGTCCATATGTCTGGTGAGATCGATATCCTCGCGGATCGCCTTGAGGACAAAAGCCTGTTCGAGATCGCAGAGATCCTGATGGCCGGGTTCGCCTTCCATCGACAGCATCTCGTCCGCCTTTAGGAACTTGCCGTCCGTGCCGGTCGCGGCGCTGTGCAGGCGGATGGTCGAGGTCTTGGTGTGGGTGTCGATGTCGTCGGACTTAACGCCCTCCTTCATAACGATCGACACACAGCCCTTGGGCGAAATCACGTCCTTCACGAAGAAGGCGGTTTCCGAAATCATCGGGCCCCAGCCGGCCTCGTACCAGCCGACCGAACCGTCATCGAACAGCACCTGCAGATGGCCGTAATTGTACATGGACGGTGCGACCTCCTCGGTCAGTCGCACGCCCATCCCGCGCACCTCGACCGGCCTGGCATCGGTGATCTGCAGCATGACGTCGAGATAATGCACGCCGCAATCGACGATCGGCGATGTCGTCTGCATCAGCTGCTTGTGCGTCTCCCAGGTATGGCCCGAGGATTGCTGGTTGAGGTTCATGCGGAACACGTAGGGACCGCCGAGCTCGCGCGCTTCGGCGATCAACCGGATCCAGGACGGGTGGTGGCGCAGGATATAGCCGATCACCAGCTTTCGGCCGTTGGCCTTGGCTGCCGCGACGACGCGCCTGGCATCGGCCACCGTCGTTGCCAGCGGCTTTTCGACGAAGACATGGCAGCCGGCCTCGAACGCTTTCACCGCATAGTCGGCATGGCTGTCGGAATAGGTGGCGACGCAGGCGACGTCGGGCTTTTCGTCGCGCAGGGCGTCATCGAACGAACGCCTGATGCCATAGCCGGACAGCCCCCCAGGCAAAGGCACGTCGGAGCGGTTGACCAGCGCGGCGATCTGAAAACCTGGATTGGTGTGATAGGCCAGCGCATGGCTGCGGCCCATATTGCCTAGGCCGGCGACGACAACGCGAAGGGGTTTTTGCGAACTCACTTGACGGCTCCCGACGTGATGCCGCGGATCAGCTGCCGCGAGAAGATGACATAGAGGACCAGCACCGGCAGGATCGCCAGCGACAGTGCCGCCAGGATGGCGTTCCAGTTGGTGACGAACTGGCCGAGGAAAAGCTGGGCGCCGAGCGTCACCGTCTTGGTCTCTTCCGACGGCGCCAGGATCAGCGGGAACCACAGATCGTTCCAGATCGGGATCATGGTGAAGACGGCGACGGTTGCCATCGACGGCCGCACCAGCGGCACGACCAGCCGGAAGAAGATGGTGTATTCCGACAGCCCGTCGATGCGGCCGGCGTTCTTCAGATCGTCGGACACCTGCTTCATGAATTCGGACAGGATGAAGACGGCGAGCGGCAGGCCTTGCGCGGTGTAGACCAGGATCAGCGCCGTCAGCGTGTTGACCAGCCCGCTCGCCACCATCAATTGCAGGATGGCGACGGTGGCGAGGCGGATCGGGATCATGATGCCGAGCGCCAAATAAAGCCCCATCATCGTGTTGCCGCGGAAGCGATATTCCGACAGCGCGAACGCGGCCATGGCGCCGAACAGAAGCACGAAGAACAGCGAGCCGACGGTGACGACGAGACTGTTCTGGAAATAGTGGATGAAGTCGCCCTGGCCGATCACCGTGGTGTAGCCGATCAGGTCGAAGGTCTTTGGCGTCGGCGGCGTCAGCGGCGCGCCGAAGATGCCAGCGCGGGACTTGAACGAATTCATGATGACCAGGATCACCGGAAACAGTGCGATCGCCGTGTAGGTCAACAGGATCGCGTGGGCGCCGATGGTGCGGGGCATTGAACGGGTGGCGATGCTCATTGGAAACCCTTCCTGCGCAGAGAGGTTGGCGCCAAGACACCCCCCTCTGTCCTACCGGACATCTCCCCCGCAAGGGGGGAGATTGGCAGCGTCGGCCTTGCCGTCCACCTTGCAACGATGGCGACTGGCGAAAGCAGTAGCGACATCTGATCTCCCCCCTTGCGGGGGAGATGGCCGGCAGGCCAGAGGGGGGTGCTCAAGCTCGACATCTCTCGCCTCTCAGAACTGGTAGCGACGCAGGCGCGTCTGGATGAGGAAGAGGTAGACGCAGACACCGCCCAGGATGATCAGGAACATGATCGTGGCGATGGTCGCGCCCATGTTGGGATCGCCGACCTGCAGCTGGAAGCCGAAGAAGGCGCGATAGAGGAAGGTGCCGAGAATATCGGTCGAATAGTTCGGCCCGGCGAGCGCGCCTTGCGCGGTGTAGATCAGGTCGAAGGCGTTGAAATTGCCGACGAAGGTGAGGATCGAGATGATGCCGATCGACGGCAGGATCAGCGGCAGCTTGATCTTCCAGAACTGCGACAGGCCGGTGATGCCATCGCATTCGGCCGCCTCGATCACCTCTTCGGGGATCGACAGCAGCGCGGCATAGATCAGCATCATCGGAATGCCGATGAATTGCCACACCGAGATCAGGCTGAGCGCGGTCAGCGCGTACTGCTCCTTGCCGAGCCAGGGCGTGAACAGGCTTTTCAGGCCGACGAAGTCGAGCAGATGCGGCGCCACGCCCCATAGCGGCGACAGGATCAGCTTCCAGGCAAAGCCGACGATGACGAAGGACAGGATGGTCGGCACGAAGATCGCGGTGCGGTAGAAGGCGGCGAACCGCAGCCTGGGGCTGGAGAGAATTGCCGCCAACAGCACGCCGACCGGGTTCTGCACCAGCATGTGGATGATGAAGAACCAGACATTGTTGCGCAACGCATTCCAGAAATTGACCGACCAGTTGGGATCGCCGAACAGGGTGCGGAAATTGTCCAGGCCGACGAAGATCTGGGACTGGTCGACATTGCGGAACAGCGAGAGCTGCAGCGTGCCGGCGAGCGGCAGGATCATGATCGCCGTATAGACGAGCACCGCCGGCGCCAGGAAGACGGCGATATGCCAGCGGAATGGTCTTTTGGGTCGTGTTTGTGCGGCCATGAGTTCGGTCCCCGCCGTCTCTCGGTTCCAGACGATGTGATGCTAGATGATGCCTCGATGCATGGCCCAACCATGCCCGGTGCGGCAAGACAAAGGCCTGCGACTGATCAGCCAGCCTTCCCCAACAACAGCAAGGGTAAGGCCGTGAGGCAGAGCCGACAATCGCAATATGAAGACAGGGTAATCCGGAACCGGCCGGGCATGCGCCCAGCCGGCTCCGTTGCCTGAGCTCTTACTTGGCCGGCTTATACCAGCTGTCGAGACCGGTCTGCAGCTTCTTGGCCGCGGCTTCGGGCGTATCGGTGCCGTTGATGACGTTGGCCGATTCAACCCAGGTCTCGTTTTCGAGGTTCGGCGTGCCGCGCGACAGGATCTGGTAGGTCGAGCGGATCGTCGACTTGCACTTGCCGCGCCAGGAGACGAATTCCTGCGCCAGCGGGTCTTCCATCTTCACCGGCGAGGAGTTCAGGCTGAAGAAGCCCGGCAGCGCGTTGGCGTAGATGGTGGCGAAATCAGGCGAGGCCACCCAGGACAGGAAGGTCTTGGCCGCGTCCGCGTGCTGGGAGGCTGCGTTCAGGCCCATGCCGATATCGGTATGGTCGGAGATGTAGCAGGTGTCGCCGGCCTTCTCGACCGGCGGCGGGAAGGCGCCCATCTTGAACTGTGCCTGGGTGTTGAACAGGCCGATTTCCCACGAGCCGGCCGGGTAAATGGCGGCGCGGCCGAGCGTGAACAGGTTCTGGCTGTCCGGATAGGTCTGGGCCTCGAAGCCGTCGCCCAGGTAAGGCTTCCACTTGGCCAGTTCCTCATACGGCGCGACCCAGTCCTTGTCGGTCAGCTTCTGATCGCCCTTGATCAGCGCCTTGCGGCCGTCCTCGCCCTTCCAGTAGTTGGGGCCGATGTTCTGGTAGCCCATGGTCGCGGCTTCCCAGAGGTCCTTGGTGCCCATCGCCATCGGGATATAGGTGCCGTCGGCCTTGATCTTGTCGAGCGCGGCGAAGAATTCGTCTCGGGTCTGAGGCACCTTGATGCCAAGCTTGTCGAAGGCGTCCTTGTTGTAGATGAAGCCATGGATGACGGATGCCATCGGCACGCAGAAGCTCGCCTTGCCGTCATCGGTCTGCCAGGCGGACTTTGCGACCGGCGAGAAGTTTTCCATGCCGGGCAGCGCCGACAGGTCGGCAAGGTTGCCCTTCTTGAACAGTTCGAGCGACTTGTCGAACGGGCGGCAGGTGATCAGGTCGCCCGCCGAACCGGCGGCGAGCTTGGCGCCAAGGGCGGCGTCATATTCGGTCGGGGCCGAGGGGGCGAACACCACCTTGATGCCGGGGTTCTTGGCTTCGAAGGCCGGGATCAGCTTGTCCTTCCAGATGGCAAGGTCGTCGCCGCGCCAGCTTTCGATGTTGAGCGTTACGTCCTCGGCGTGAGCCAATCCGGCCGAGCCGAGAATGCTGGTGCCCAGAAGCAGTGCCGTCAGTAGTTTCGTTGTCATGCTCAGTCTCCCTGTTGACCTTTTTCAGGTTCGGTTTTGATGAGAACCTGGGCTTTGGAGCCCTTGTTCCCCTCGCAAGCCCGTTTCACCCCGATGGGAATCGGGAATGAAACTGGCCTATTTCTTTGTTCGAGCATGATCTTTTCCGAAAAGCGGTTTTCACTTCTCGGGATCATGCCCCAGCACGGAAAGGGCTGGCCGCAGCTTCTGGCCTGTCCGTTCCAGTATCTTGCGCGCCGCATCGGCGCTGTCGGCGCCGGCGGCGAGCAGAATGGCTGTCTTGACCGCGCCGCCGCTCTTTTCGAGCAGGCTGGCGGCCTCTTCCTGGCCGCGGCCGCTGACGGCGGCGACGATGCGCGCCGCCCGGTCGCGCAGCTTCATGTTATCGGCCATGAGGTTGACCATGTAGCCGTCATGGACATGGCCAAGATGAACGGCGGTCAGCGTCGACAGCATGTTGAGCGCGATCTTCTGCGCCGTTCCGGCGCCCATGCGGGTCGAGCCGGCGATGACTTCCGGGGGTGTCTCGAGCAGGATGGCGGTGTCGGCCTGCTGGAGCAGAGCCGAACCCCTGTTGTTGGCGATGCCGATGGTGGCGGCTCCCCGGCGCCGCGCCTCCTCGATGGCGCCCACCGCATAGGGCGTCGTGCCGCTGGCGGAGAGGGCGATCAGGCAATCGCCCACGCCGACACCCGCATTGGCAACCGCCGTCGTGGCCTCCTCGGTGTCGTCCTCGGGTCCGCCGGCCAGTGTCCTCAAGGCGTCGTCGCCGCCGGCGATCAGGATGGCGATGCGGTCGCGCTGGATGCCGAACGTGCCCGGCAATTCCAGCGCATCGGCCAGCGCCATCAGGCCGGAGCTGCCGGCCGCGGCATAGGCAAGCCTGCCGCCGCCGCTCAGGCGGCCGGCAATGATCTCGGCTGCCCTGGCGATGGAGGGAATGGCATTGCGGACCGCTTTGGCGGCCTCGACCTGCGCATCGGCCAGCGAAGCAAGGATGACTTCGGGAGCCTGGATATCCAGCCCCTCGGCATTCCCATGCAGCGCTTCGGTGCGCGTTTCGGCCATCCCAGTTCCTCCTATCCACAAAACAATACCAAAAAAATACCACTTGTCCACATGCATTAACGAATTCGCGGTCAGGAAATCGCTAAGCCGACGAATTGCGGAAGCTTTTCAATAAAATACGGCTTAATCTTTTTGAAACGGAAATTAACTCTTGGCTATTGGTATTTTATTGGTATTATCCTGCCGGAGGAGAAATCGCGTGAAATTCGTGCTCGGTATCGATGGCGGCGGCACCAGCTGCAGGGCCGCACTGGCAACGGCGGACGGCGCTGTTGTCGGCCGCGCCAAAAGCGGCGCCGCCAACATCCGCACCGATCTCACCGGCGCCCGCTCGAACATCGTCGATGCGGCGCGGCAGGCTTTCATCGCCGCCGGGCAAGATCCGGACCTGATCCCGCAAACACCCGCCATCCTCGGCCTTGCCGGCGCCAATGTCGGCACTTACCGGCAGCAGCTCGAGGCGATCCTGCCGTTCAGCACCAGCCGCGTGGAGACCGATGCGGAGATCGCGCTCGAAGGCGCGGTCGGTTCCGGTGACGGCGCGATGGCGATCCTGGGCACCGGCACCGCCTATATGGCGCGCAGGGATGGCAAATCGCGCGCCATCGGCGGCTGGGGATTCCAGGTCGGCGACCAGGGCAGCGGCGCCCGCATCGGCCGCGACCTGCTGGAGCAGACCCTGCTCGCGCATGATGGCGTGCGCCAGGCCTCGCCGCTGACCGACAGCATGATGGCCGTTTTCCGCAACAATCCCGAGGACGTCGTCGAGTTCACCACCAACGCCAAGCCCGGCGATTTTGGCGGCTTCGCGCCGAAAGTGTTCGAGCACGCGCAAAAAGGCGACATTGTCGCCAACTGGATCCTCGACAAGGCGGTCGCCGATGTCGAGGCCTCGCTTGGCGCGCTCGACCTCGCCGCCGGAGCACCGCTCTGCCTGCTCGGCGGGCTGGCGCCGCTCTATGCGCCGCGCCTGTCGGCGCGCTACCGCGCCCTGCTGAAGGAACCGCTCGACGATGCGCTAGGCGGTGCCGTGCAGATGGCGGCACGCCTTTTCGCTGGGCGCGCGGAGGCTGCGCGATGAGCGATGCCGCCGACCAGATCTTCGCCACGCTCAAACAATCCTCGCAAAGCGGCGCGCCGCTTTACCTGCAGCTCAGGAAAAGCATCGAGGACGCCGTCAATCGCGGCCTGATCGGCCCGGGCGACGCGCTGCCTTCCGAGCGCGACATCGCCACCAAGGCCGACATTTCGCGCGTCACCGTGCGCAAGGCGGTGCAAGACCTGGTCAAGGGCGGCATATTGGTGCAGCGCCATGGCTCGGGCACCTTCGTGGCGCCGCGCATGGAGCGCGTCGAGCAGTCGCTGTCGCGGCTGACCTCCTTCACCGAAGACATTGCGCGGCGCGGCATGGCGGTGCGCTCGGCCTGGCTCGACCGCGGCCTCTACGCGCCCTCGCCCGACGAGATGATGGTGCTTGGCCTGTCGTCGAGCGAACTGGTGGCGCGCGTGGCGCGCCTGCGCATCGCCAACGACACGCCGCTGGCGATCGAACGCGCTTCGCTGTCGGCCAGCGTGCTGCCGGACCCGGCTGGAATTGGCTCCTCGCTCTACGCGGCGCTGGAATTGACCGGCAACAGGCCGGTGCGCGCGGTGCAGCGCATCTCCGCCGCCAATCTCGGCGAGGGCGATGCGCGCCTGCTCGAAGTGCCGCCGGGCATTGCCGGCCTGCATATCGAGCGTATTTCCTACCTGGCGAGCGGCAAGGTGATCGAGTTCACCCGCTCCATCTACCGGGGCGACGCCTATGATTTCGTCGCCGAACTGCGGCTGACAGGGCCGAGTGAAGAGGGCCGATCATGATTGCCAACACCACGCATATGCAGCGCGAGATCGAGGAGATCCCGCAAGCCGTCGCCCGCCTGCTCGACGGCTCCGGTGCCGTGCTGGCCGAAGCAGGGCGCGGCATCAAGGAGCGCGACCCGCATTTCGTCGTCACCGTGGCGCGAGGCTCGTCCGATCATGCCGCCACCTTCATGAAATATGCCGTCGAATTGACCGCGGGCCTTGCCGTCGCCTCGGTCGGACCGTCGATCGCCTCGATCTATGGTCGCAAGCTCCGGCTTGACGGCTCGGCCTGCCTGGCGATCTCGCAGTCGGGCAAGAGCCCCGACATCGTCGCGATGGCCGAAACCGCACGGGCCGGCGGCGCGCTGACCATTGCCGTCACCAACACCGCCGATTCGCCGCTCGCGCGCGCCTCGGACTATGCGATAGACATACTCGCCGGGCCGGAGCGCAGCGTCGCGGCAACCAAGACCTTCATCAATTCCGCCGTTGCCGGTCTTGCCCTGATGGCGCATTCGACCGGCGACGACGCGCTTCTCGCGGCCCTGGCCCGCCTGCCCGAGCATTTCGGCAAGGCGATCGCCTGCGACTGGATGAGCGTGCTGGCCGAGACGATCGAGAAGCAGAAGTCCCTTTTCATTCTCGGCCGCGGTCCGTCGGCGGCGATGGCAAACGAGGCGGCGCTGAAGTTCAAGGAGACCTGCGGCATGCATGCCGAGGCCTATAGCGCGGCCGAAGTCATGCATGGCCCGCTGGCGCTGATCGGCCCCGACTTTCCGGTGCTGGCGCTGGCCGCTCGCGACGCGTCCGAGCCCTCGGTCGCCGACGCCGCCGACAGTCTGGCGGCCAAGGGCGCGCCGGTTTTCGTCACCTCGGCGCTCGCCAATCGCGCCACGCGCCTGCCGCATGTCGCTACCGGTCACCCGCTGACCGATCCGCTGACGCTGATCGTCTCCTTCTACATGTTCGTCGAGGCCTTTGCCCGCCATCGCGGCCTCGATCCGGATGCGCCGCGCAACCTTCGCAAGGTGACGGAGACCGTATGAGCGACCGTTTTGCCCTGACCGGCGCCCGCATCTTCGACGGCGACGACTGGCACGAAGGCGCGGCCCTCGTCGTGCGCGACGGCCTCGTCGAAGCCATGCTGCCGCAAGGCGCGCTGCCCGGGGATATCCGTGCCGTCGACACCGGCGGCGGCATGCTGGTGCCGGGCTTCGTCGACATCCAGGTCAATGGCGGCGGCGGCGTGATGCTGAACGATCATCCCGATGTCGCCTCGATCGAAACCATCTGCCGCGCGCACGCGCCATTCGGCACGACGGCGCTGCTGCCGACGCTGATCACCGACACGCCCGCAATCACCGCCGCCGCGATCGCCGCCGGCGAAGCGGCAGCGCTGCAAAAAGTGCCGGGTTTCCTCGGCCTGCACCTGGAAGGTCCGCATCTGTCGATTGCCCGCAAGGGTGCGCATGATCCGGCGCTGATCCGGCCGATGACGGACGCCGACCAGGCCATGCTGATCGCGGCGCGCCAGAAGCTGCCGGTGCTGCTCACCACGATCGCGCCGGAATCCGTCGATCCTGCCCGCGTCAAGGCCTTGGCCAAGGCCGGGGTCATCGTCAGCCTCGGCCATTCCGACACTGGCCATGCCACGGCTAAAGCCTTTGCCGAGGCCGGCGCCAGCGTCGTCACGCACCTGTTCAACGCGATGAGCCAGATCGGCAACCGCGAGCCCGGGCTGGCGGGCGCCGCCATCGACATCGGCGCCTTGTCGGCGGGGCTGATCGCCGACGGCATCCATGTCCACCCCGCCACGATCAGGATCGCGCTCGACGCCAAACAGGGACCGGGCAGGATCGTGCTGGTCACCGACGCGATGGCGACGATCGGCACCGAGATGAGTTCGTTCACGCTCAACGGCCGCACCATCTACCGCAGGGATGGCAGCCTCAGGCTTGCCGACGGGACGCTGGCCGGTGCCGACCTCGACATGATCTCGGCCATCCGGTTCATGCACCGCACTGTCGGGCTCGAGCTGTCCGAAGTCTTGCGCATGGCCTCGCTCTACCCGGCCCAGGCGATCGGCCAGTCGCACCGGCTTGGCCGCTTCGCCAATGGCACGGCGGCGGACATCGTTGCGCTGTCGGACGATCTTGACATAGGAAGCGTCTGGATCGACGGCGACAAGGTGTTCGAGGCTGTCGCTCCGCGCTGAGAGCGAGGCCATGCAGACAATCGATTGTGTCGTCGCCGGAGCAGGCGTCGTCGGGCTTGCCGTCGCCAGGGCGCTTGCCTTGTCGGGCCGCGAGGTGGTGGTGATCGAAAAGGCCGACGCGATCGGCACCGTCACCAGCTCGCGCAATTCCGAAGTCATCCATGCCGGGCTCTATTATGCGCCCGGCAGCCTGAAGGCCCGGCTGTGCGTCGAAGGGCGCCGGCAGCTCTATGCATACTGCGCCGAACACACTGTCGGCCATCGCCGCGCCGGCAAGCTGATCGTCGCCAGCGAACCCGCCCAGACGGACGGGCTGCGGGCGATCGAGGTCAATGCGAAACGCTGCGGGGTCGACAATCTCCAGCTTTTGACACGCGCCGAGGCCGAAAGCCTGGAGCCGGCGCTGAGATGCGCCGGCGCGCTGCTGTCGCCATCGACGGGCATTGTCGACAGCCACGCGCTGATGCTGTCGCTGCGCGGTGACGCTGAAGCCGCAGGCGCGTCCTTCGCTTTCCTCACCTGCGTTGCCGGGGCGGCGATCGAAGCCGATGGGATCCGGATCGACACGCTCGACGCCAATGGCGAGACCTTTGCCGTGGAGGCCGGCGCTTTCGTCAATGCAGCCGGCCTGGATGCGCAGGCCGTGGCCAGTCGGATCGAGGGTTTCCCAAGGGATCTCATCCCCCGGCAGTGGCTGGCGCGTGGCAATTATTTCGCGCTTCCCGGGCGGTCGCCGTTTTCGCGGCTGATCTATCCGGTTCCGGTCGAAGGGGGCCTCGGCGTCCACCTGACGCTCGACCTCGCCGGCAATGCGCGCTTTGGCCCCGATGTCGAATGGATCGACAGCGTGGATTTCACGGTCGACCCCGGCCGAAGCGCCGTCTTCTACGAGGCGATCCGCCGCTATTGGCCCGATCTCGCGAATGGCGCCCTGCAGCCGGCCTATGCCGGCATCCGGCCGAAGCTCTCGGGCCCCGGACAGCCAGCGGCGGACTTCGTGATTCAGGGACCGGCCGATCACGGCGTGGGCCGGATCGTCAATCTGTTCGGCATCGAGAGCCCCGGCCTGACGGCGAGCCTGGCCATCGCCGACCATGTCGCCGAACTGTTGTACCCGACCTGAGCCAGCGTTCGCGCGCGCCGGAGCGCGACATCTGCTTAGCCGGCTTTATTTGAGACGTAGAGATCCTTGTAGCTGTCGCGCAAAAGGTTCTTCTGTACCTTGCCCATCGTGTTGCGCGGCAGGTCGTCGACGAAGATCACCCGTTTGGGATGCTTGTACTTCGCCATGCGGCCGGTGACGGCGTCGAGAATCTCGGCCGCGCTGATCCGCGACGCGGGCGAGCGCACGACGACCGCGGTGACGCCTTCGCCGAAGTCCGGATGGGCAAGGCCGATGACGGCGCTTTCCAGGACGCCGTCGAGCGCATCGATCTCGCTTTCGAGTTCCTTCGGATAGACGTTGTAGCCGCCTGAGATGATCAGGTCCTTGCCGCGACCGACAATGTGGACATAGCCGTCGGCGTCGATCATGCCGAGGTCGCCGGTGATGAAGAAGCCGTCGGCGCGGAATTCCGCCTTGGTCTTTTCCGGCATGCGCCAGTAGCCGCCGAACACGTTCGGACCCTTGACCTCGATCATGCCGACCTCGCCCTGGGCGAGCGGCTTGCCGGAATCGGGATCGGCGATGCGCAGCGACACGCCGGGCAAGGGGAAGCCAACCGTGCCGGCGCGCCGCTCGCCCTCATAGGGGTTGGAGGTGTTCATGTTGGTCTCGGTCATGCCATAGCGCTCGAGGATGGCGTGGCCGGTGCGCTCGCGCCAGGCGTTGTGCGTTTCGGCCAGCAGCGGCGCCGAACCAGACACGAACAGCCGGATGTTTTTCGCCGCCTCGCGATCCAGCCCGTCCTGCTGCAGCAGCCTGGTATAGAAGGTCGGCACGCCCATCAGCGCGGTGGCGCGCGGCAGCAGCGAGACGATGCGGCTCGCGTCGAATTTCTGCTCGAACAGCATCGAGGCGCCGGCCATCAGGGTGACGTTGGTGGCGACGAACAGGCCGTGCGTGTGGAAAATCGGCAGTGCGTGGATCAGCACGTCATCCCTGCTGAAACGCCATTGCTCGACCAGCACCCGCGCGTTCGAGGCGAGATTCTCATGGCTGAGCATGGCGCCTTTCGAACGGCCGGTCGTTCCCGACGTGTAGAGGATCGCCGCAAGGTCGTCGGCGCCGCGCTCCACATCGTGGAACTCGGAAGACTGACGCGATGCCTGGTCCGCGAGGGATCCCTGGCCACCGCGGTCCAGTGTGACCACGACGGCACCGGACGGCTCGACCATCCCACGGATGTCCGCCGACCGTGCCGGATCGCAGACGATCACCCGAGGTGCGGCATCCCCAAAGAAATAGCCGAGCTCGGCCAGCGTATAGGCGGTGTTGAGCGGCAGGAAGACGGCGCCGGCGCGCAAGCAGGCGAGATAAAGCAAAACCATCTCCGGGCTCTTCTCGACCTGCACGGCAACCCGGTCGCCGGGCGCGACATCCATTTGCAGGAGCGCATGCGCAAGCTGCGCCGACCGTGCCAGCATGTCGCCATAGGTGAGCGAGCGTCCATCATCGGTTTCCATCAACAGACGCCCAAGCGCCGGCATCCGGGACCGGAACGCATCGAACAGATGATTGCTCATGAAATCTTCCCAGGTGACGCCGGCCGCGATCTTGGGCGGCACGCGACGAAGAGTTCGCGTTTCCCAGCCCTGCCGTCAAGGCCGCAGCCGGCTGCCCGGCGTCCACCGAAAAGGTCCGAGGGATGGGACGGCAGAGGGCGCCGACCAAACAGCCGTCAACGCTGGGCGCGCTTACCCGGACCGGCGGGTGCCTCGCCTTGCCTGAAGCGTTCCATGCACATGGCGGCGGTCAGCTGGTAGTGATCGATCAGGGCCTGGACGGCACCATCCGCATTGCCGTCCAGCGCATTTTCAGCAATCAGCCGGTGTTCGGCGAAATCGTCGCGCTGGATGCTCTCCCCGTCATTGGCCATTTGCCTGTAGCGGTAGGCGTGATCGGAAAGCTGGTCGCAGAAACCAACCAGCCAGTGCGACCGGCACGCCGAGATCAGCACCCGATGGAAAGTGCGATGCACTTTCTCCCACTCCGGATTGAGCGACGAGCTACTTTGCGGCGAAAGCCGTGAGGCCCGCCCCAGGCGATGCAGCGCCAGCACCAATTGTTCTTCCCATTCGGCGGTGCGGTGGGCAATGGATTCGCGCAGCGCCCGCTCCTCGAGCCAGCAGCGCGTGCGCGTCAGTTCCTCGAGTTCCGTCGCGCTGACCGGCATGATGAAAAAGCCACGCTGGTCATGGCGGCCAAGGAGACCTTCGGAGGCAAGGCGATTGAGGGCTTCACGAACCGGAGAGGCACCGGCGCCATACTTGGAAACGACCCACTCGACGCGCAGCTTGCTTTCGGTTTCAAGAGCGCCGCTGAGAAGATCATCACGCAATTGGTGATAGACCGTGCTGGCAAGCGTGCTCTTGGCTCCTGTGCCGTCGTCGTTCAGATTGGCAGCTCCGTATGTCAAAAGCGACTCCTTGTCCCCTTACTGTCGTCCTGGGCAATTCGAGTCCGAAATTCTCTCTCCGTACGCGTACCATATAGCGTGACGCTTCCGGCACTCAAGCAGAAGATCGCGCTATTGTACTTTAGGACAATGGAATATACCCAATCCGCGGGGCCGATCGCGAGAATTCGAATATTTCTACAACCAGCAGAAGTTTAACGTGTTTTGTATGCACGCAGGATCATCTGTTTCTTGTGCTCCCATGCGAGCATCTTTTCTGTCGCGCGCAAAGACAGCGGACGACTGCCCGAATCAGATCGTCGCGCAACCTGATTCGGATGTGCGGCAGACCATGCCCTCCAACGACGCCGATCCGTAGCAATTGGCGCCGGATGACCGCGCTGTGTCAGCCGGCGGCCTTGTCGGCCGCCGCCCTGATCGCTTCGATGTTGGCGCGGTAAGCCTCGACACTGCCACCCCTGAAGATGGCAGCACCGGCCACCAGCACGTCGGCGCCGGCAGCGGTGACCAAGGGGGCGGTTTCCGGCGAGACGCCTCCGTCGATCTCGATGCGGATCGGCCGGTCACCGATCAGCGCCTTGATCCTTCTCACCTTGTCGACCATCGCCGGGATGAAGGCCTGCCCGCCGAAACCCGGATTGACGGTCATGATCAGGATCAGGTCGAGCCGGTCGAGCACATATTCGATCGCCGTTTCCGGCGTCGCCGGATTGAGCGACACGCCCGCCTTCTTGCCGAGGTTCCTGATTGTCTGCAACGAGCGGTCGAGATGCGGCCCGGCCTCGGCATGCACCGTCATGCCGTCGCAGCCGGCTTCGGCAAAGGCGGCGAGGTAGGGATCGGCTGGCGCGATCATCAGGTGGCAGTCGAAAAAGGCCTTGGTGCGATTGCGGATCGCCTTGATGACAGGCGGGCCGAAGGTGATGTTTGGCACGAAATGCCCATCCATCACGTCGAGATGGATCCAGTCGGCACCGGCCGCCGCCACCGCCTCGACCTCGTCACCGAGCTTCGAGAAATCCGATGCCAGCACCGACGGTGCGATCAAGGTTTTTTTGCTCATCTCGCGGCCTTTCCGGGCGCCCTTTTGATACGATCGCTGCGTACCGACTGCCTAAAGCGCTCCCGGAGACTTGTCGAGGGCGCCAGTACAGCGGTTCCACAGGCAGGGGTAACGTCGCGGCGTTCCCGATCCTGTCGCCGCGAACCTTCGCTGCCTGGATCATGAAGAAAAACCCGCCGGATTGCTCCAGCGGGTTTTCGTTTGGCGTCGCGCGGGTGCCTATTGCTGCTGGAGCTTCAGCACCCTGTTTGGCACCGGGTCCTGCTGCTGGTCGATCGGCTGCCTGCGCCGCGGCAGCAATTGCAGCAACTGGCCCGGATCGATTTCCAGCGATGGCTGCCCGCGCATCGGCCGGCAGTTCGGATACCGCCCGACCATGCCTTCCGGACAGTGCCGCGTGAAGATCGGCTGGCACTGGCCGTTGACCATCTGCGAGCCCGGCGCGCATTCGCTCTCTTGCCTGGGCTTGCGGCATGCGCCGTCGATCACCTCGGTCCCACGCGGGCAGACGCATTCGCCGCGCTTGTTGTGGACCTGGCCGCGTATGTCGCACTGCTCCAACTGCGGCTGCTTGCGCCGACAGGCATTGCCTTGCACCTCGGTACCCCTCGGGCAAACGCAATTGCCGTCGGAGTCATGGACCTGGCCACGGATGGTGCACTGGTCAGGCTTCGGCCTGATCGGCCGGCAGGCCCGGTCTCGCATCTCTGTGCCTTGCGGGCAGACGCAGTCCCCGTCCGCATTGTGGACCTGGCCACGGATGGTGCACTGCTCGGGCTTCGGCCGGACCGGACGGCAGGCGCCATTGCGCATCTCGGTGCCTTGCGGGCAGACGCAATCGCCATCGGCATTGCGGACCTGGCCAGGAATGCGGCACTGCTGCGGCTTTGGCCGGATCTGGCGGCAGGCCCGGTCTCGCACCTCGGTGCCTTGCGGGCAGACACAGTCCCCGTCCGCATTGTGGATCTGACCACGGATGGTGCACTGCTCGGGCTTGTCGGTCCCGACGCATTTTCCGTTCTCCAGCTCCGTGCCGCGCGGGCAGACGCAACGTCCGTCCTCGGTGCGGATCTGGCCTTCGAGCAGCACGCAGCGCGGCGGAGGTGGCAGCGGCAGAAGGTTGGTGCATTGCCCGTTGCGGAAGGTGGTGCCTTCCGGGCAGACGCATTCGCCGCGCTTGTTGTGGACCTGGCCGCGTATGTCGCACTGCTCCAACTGCGGCTGCTTGCGCCGACAGGCATTGCCTTGCACCTCGGTACCCCTCGGGCAAACGCAATTGCCGTCGGAGTCATGGACCTGGCCACGGATGGTGCACTGGTCAGGCTTCGGCCTGATCGGCCGGCAGGCCCGGTCTCGCATCTCTGTGCCTTGCGGGCAGACGCAGTCCCCGTCCGCATTGTGGACCTGGCCACGGATGGTGCACTGCTCGGGCTTCGGCCGGACCGGACGGCAGGCGCCATTGCGCATCTCGGTGCCTTGCGGGCAGACGCAATCGCCATCGGCATTGCGGACCTGGCCAGGAATGCGGCACTGCTGCGGCTTTGGCCGGATCTGGCGGCAGGCCCGGTCTCGCACCTCGGTGCCTTGCGGGCAGACACAGTCCCCGTCCGCATTGTGGATCTGACCACGGATGGTGCACTGCTCGGGCTTGTCGGTCCCGACGCATTTTCCGTTCTCCAGCTCCGTGCCGCGCGGGCAGACGCAACGTCCGTCCTCGGTGCGGATCTGGCCTTCGAGCAGCACGCAGCGCGGCGGAGGTGGCAGCGGCAGAAGGTTGGTGCATTGCCCGTTGCGGAAGGTGGTGCCTTCCGGGCAGACGCAGCGGCCGGCATCGTTCATGACGAAGCCCGGCGAGCACTGGTTCTTCACCTCATGCGTGATGATGAAGGGATGGCACGCATAGGCCCTGCCGCGATCGCCCTGCACGTTGGTCGCGTCGTTGGACAGCACGTCGCCGCCGCCCTGCACCCGTGTGTCGGGAGAGAGCACGCCAACGCAGTTCCGGCCGTTGACGTTGCCCTGCAGGTTGGCAAGACGCCCATCGTCGGGGATGACCACGGTCACACGGTGCGAGCGGCTTTCGCCGGCGCCGAGCGTCAGGTTGGCGATGCAGGAGGCCGGCAAGGTCGTCGGTTCCGGCGAACAGCCGAAGGGCGGCTCGATCGAAGTGATCGCGACGCCTTCCAGCCGGCCAAGCCCATCGACGCCGATCGCGTCGCCGATGCGGACCGGGCCCGAGAAGGGGCTCGTTCCGTCATTGGTGATGGTAATGTCGAACGAGCAGGGCTGGCCCAGCCTGCATTCGCGGTCGCCGGTCTTCTCGACACGGATGGTCGAGGAGCCGCCGCCCTTGGCGCAGGCCTGGCCGATCGGGTAGACGACGTCGTCGCCCTGCGCCGGCCCATAGGAGCCGCGCGCGCAGTTCTCGAATTCGCCATTGGCCGAAACCGTCACGTCGAAGTACCTGGAGGTTCCGGGCGTCATGACGGCGCCTGGTATCTGGCACGACAACGCATTGGCCGGAACCGGTCCGCATGCCCATTCCGCGCCGTCAGGGGTTACGGTCTGGATCTGGACAGGCGCTCCGCCCGACACCAGCGTGGCGGCATCGTTGACCCGCACCGGACCGGTGGGGGCAGCCGTGCCGACATTGGCGACGGTGATGCGGCAGGAAACCAGCGCCGCGCCGGCCAGCGAACCGTTGCACACCTTGGTGATGCGCAAGGCCGGCTGGCCGCTGTTGGGACGGCGGATGCGTTCCTTGGCGCAGGCCTTGTTGTTGGTGAGATCGACCTCACCGGGGATGGCCTTCACCTCGGCGCAGTTCTCGACCGTGTCGGACCGGTAGCCGGCCGGCATGACCGCCTTGACGAAGATCGGTGTCGAGGCGCCCGCGGGCAGCGAGATGCCGGCATTGTCGCAGCGGAACTGGCCGGGGCCGTTGGGGCCGCATGTCCAGGGCGGGCTCGGGCCGAAGGTGGAGGACGCCGGCGCGCCGCCGGGGTAGTTGTCGATCGCCGTCAGCGGCCCATTGTAGGTCGATGTGCCGTTGTTGATGATGTCGATGATGAAGGTGCAGACGCCGTCGGCGGTGCAGACTTCGGTGCGGGCACGCTTCTTGAGAATCAGGTCGACCTTCTTCTCGACCGGCGGCTGGCAATCCGGATTGCGGTCGCCGCGCCGGCAGATCGGGATCGACGCGCAGCCCCGGTCATTGGCCTGGCTGCCGAACAGCGGCTTGCCGCTGGCGCCGTAATTGTAGGTGGCGCAGTTGCGCAGCACGCTGCCTTGCCAGCCTCCGGCCGGCTTGAAGCCGAGCTTGAGGTCGACAAAGGCTCCCGGAGCGAGCGTGGTCACCGGGTAGGTGCACGTCATCGGGGTGGTTCCCGGCGCGCAGACCCAGGGCGGATTGGGCCCTGAACTCAGCGTCGAGCCGGCCGGCAGCGTCACCTCGTCGAGCACGATCTTACCGTTGTAAGGCGCTGTGCCGACATTGGTGACCCGGATGGTGAAGTCGCAGCCGCCGCCCATCGTGCAGCGTGTGACGTCGGCATGCTTTTCGACCTTGAGGTCCGGTTCCTTATCCCTGGGTGGGCACCTCTGGTTACGCGGGATGACGATGTCGATGGTTTGCGTGCAGCACAGGCCCCAGCCCTCCTTTGGTCCGGCATAGGTCTCGATGCCGGTGACGATAAGGTGGATGACGTCGCCGGGTGACGCGCCGACGATCTTCCAGTTGAGCACGCCGCCGCCCGCCGGCACCTTCTGGGTGTCGGGGATGATGCTGATGCCGGGTGAGGTCGTCGACACCTGCACCCATTTGCCGCTCATCTCCGGGCCGACAGGCATGTGGTAGATGAAGGCGCCACCGCCGGGCACGCAGTCGACCGTGCCGCGTTCGACCTTGAAACACTCATGGTCGGTTGGAGGCGGAGGTTGCTTGTCGCATTTGGTGAGGTCGATCCGGATCGAGGTCTTTTCCCCGGTCGCGATGTTGCCGTCGTCCGGCTTGCCCGGATCCTGCGACGGGATGATGGTGCCCGTGCCGGTGCCGCCGGTGACCTTGATCATGCCCTGGTTGTCGACGTTGACCGGCGCTGGAAACGCGGCGTGGTCGATCTTGGCGGTGATGCGGAAGGTGATGACGCGTTCGTTCAGTGCGCCCGAGCCATCGAGATCGCTGGCGGAAATCCGGAAATCGGAAACCGTTGCCGTGTCGTTGGGGCCGGCCGAATTGCTGATGACAGCACCCGGCAAGGCCCCACCCGATGCATCGGTGCCGTCGCCGGAGACTGTCACATTGACGATCGAAAGACCGTGCGGAAGCTGGTCCTTGAAGTCGAGCTTGGCTTTCTTCAGCGCCGCCTCGAGGGCAGGATTGGCAAAGCCTTGCGGATTGCCGCGCAGTCCGAAGGTCAAGGTATAGAAGACATAGTCGCAACTGCGCTGGCCACCGGTCTTGGTGAAGAACGGCACGACACGTCCGGGTTCCGGGTTGATGATGCGCGGATTGTCGAGTTGCAGCGGCTGCACATCCTGGCTGGTGACAGCCTGGACGGTCTGGGCGGCGGATGCCGGCAGTGCGGGCGCAAGGGCGACCGCGATCCCGGCCGCCATCAGCCAGCGCGCGCCGCGCCTGGCGAGTGACAGGGGTTTCATGATCGTCTCCATGACGGTTTTTGGGGATTTGGCCGCGAGCGGGGATGGGGCAAGACTGTTCATCTTTGCCTCCTCAACGTTCGCAGCTGACGGCTGGGGTCCGGAGCAGCAAGGTCATCTTGCAGCAAGGGTAGTAGCCACCCTTGTCCTTGTCGGACTTCCTGTAGAAGCAAAGCCCAACATCCACTCTGTCGCCCGGATAGTGGCCGGTGATGTCGATCGTGTAAGGCTTGCCCGGTGCATGCGACATAGGTGAGGTCACCGCGACGCCTGGCGTCCTGGATTGGGCCTTGATCGAATCGCCGCCGAAGCCGGCATGGTCATGGAGATAGAGATTGGCCTCGAGACCGCGCGGCGTGCAGTAATACTGCACGTCCTCGACATCGAGACACGGAGGCAGATTGCCCGGCGGTGGAAAATCCGGCGGGTAAAAGGGGGGCTCATAGCCGCCCGGTATGTCCTCATAATAGCCGGCCCGGCCCTCGCAGGGATGCCAGACGGCGACGTCGCCGACATGGCCTTCCACTTCGGGATCCTCGAAATAGCCGTCGAAATCGACGAACCAGGAGCCGAAGGGCGGCACGTTGGCCGGCTTGACCAGCTCCTTGGGCGTGATCTGCACGCCGTGCACGGCAAGCGGCCCGCCCGCGGCGAGCTTTTCGGCGAACTCGGGGTTGTCGCGCAATTTGTCGCCTGTGCTGACCAAGGTCTGGGTGCAGACCGAGGTGTCGAGATTGCCGTCGGCATCGTAGCCATATTGCAGGTCGACGCCGCCGGCCGACTGCCTGTTGCCTTGCGGGAAGCCGACCGCATATTCCTGCGGCGCTTCCACCCAGACCGATTCCGTCGAGGGATCGTCGGGATTTTCCCTGAAGTAGCGGATGACCTCGCCTTTGCCGGAATCGGCGAAGCGGCTGTAATCATAGCGGTTTTCGATCGGGCCGCGCTGGGCGAGATACATGAAGCCGCTGTTGTCGAAGGCGATGTCGGTGACGGCGTAGTCCTTGTCGGCCTTCACAGTCAGTTCCCAGCGGGGATCGCCGGCGAAGGTGCCGTCGCGGGCAATGCCCACCGACCAGATTTCCGACTTTTCGCCAACCGAATAATAGAGCCGGCCACCATGATAGGAGACGGCCCAGACGCGGCGCTCGTCCTGGGTGTAGCCCCAGCTGTCGGGGTCCTCGGTATCGAAGGCCGCGCCCTGTACGTCCATCACCGCGCCATCGTCGGCGACCGGGGCCAGCCCATGCGCCGGCCGGCCGGCGCCGCCATGGTCGAACGTGTCGACCAGTCTGCCGTCGGCGTCGATGCGATGGATCAGGCCGGTGTCGAGATCGGAGGCAAAGAACTGGCGGTGGGCGGGATCGAAGGTGATATTGCCGATGCCAGGTCCGCTGTTGGTGTCGATGTCGGCGAATTTGGCGACCTGGCCGGTGATGCCGTCGATCTTCCAGATGGTGCCCGGTCCGCCGCCGTTTTCGGTGCCGAACTGGCCCTCCATGAAGGTGGCGCCCGCCGTGCCGCGGCGCTGCCGCTCCGGCCTGTCGTCCTTGTCTGCGTCCGGCGTGACGATCTCAATGCCATGCAGCGAGGTGGCGGCGGCATAGAGGTTGGGAACGCCAGAGGGCACACCGTCGCGCACGCCGTCATCATAGGTGAGGCCGAACACCTCGCCGATCTGGCCTGCTGTCACCTCGAAAGGCGGCGGCGTGAAAACGAGCTGGCCCGAGGCCGGACCACCCAGGTGTGAAACGTCGAAGACGCGCAAGGTGGCGCGCGAGATGTCGATGAAGGTCTCGTCGACCGGATCGACGCCGGGCGGCAACCCCTCGTCGACATTGGGGATGATAGTGCCGGGAAAGCCGGTGACCGCCATCGAGCCTGGATAGATGATCTGGGTTTCCTGCGCTTGGGCGGCCGCGCCCAGCCACAGGCTGGCGGCAAGCGCCAGAGCCAGCAGGCCGGCGGCCTGCAATGCACCGCGCAAGCGGTTGTCGAACTCAAGAAAAGGCACGAACGCGCCGCGGATGCGAGACATGACACTACCCCCGTAGTCCAGGGGAGAGACGTCCGGACTTGCCGCGCAAATCAGGGCAAGGCGCGGTGGTCCGGCTCGTTCTTCCCTGATCGAATTGTCTGCTTTCCTCATAGTGACGATACGCCTGCTCCCGCGCAGGGTCAACGGAATCAGCGGGAAGCCCAGCGCATCGACCCCGTCCCGAAGGCGGTGGTCGCGCCGAGCTCCTGTTGGTCCCGGAGACCATGGAGTCTCTGGGTTGCTGGTCATGGGGGGCTTCCTTTCCGGGGCCGCACCATGCGGCGCCTGGACATCAGTCGCGGGCCGGCGCGGAAAGGTTCATGGAAGCGTTGCGCAGAATGCTTGCGCGCGATGCCGCCTGTTCTTATATACGCGCCAAGCCGTGCGGCGCCGGAGAACCGGTGGGTGGACGGTATTTCTTGTGAACAGGGGCTTTCGTCGGAACGCCTTACCGGGTCCTGAGAGCCTGCTTAGCGGAGAGACTAGAAAAATGGCAAAAGTAATCGGTATCGATCTCGGCACCACCAATTCGTGCATCGCCATCATGGATGGCAAGGAGCCGAAGGTAATCGAGAATGCGGAAGGCGCGCGCACGACGCCTTCCATCGTCGCCATCTCGGGCGACGGCGAACGTCTCGTTGGCCAGCCGGCCAAGCGCCAGGCGGTCACCAATCCTGAAAACACCATCTTCGCGGTCAAGCGCCTGATCGGCCGCCGCTATGACGATCCGGTGACGGAGAAGGACAAGAAGCTTGTCCCCTACAAGATCGTCAAGGGCGACAATGGCGATGCCTGGGTCGAGGCCGGCGGCAAGAAGCAGTCGCCCTCGCAGATCTCGGCCATGATCCTGCAGAAGATGAAGGAAACGGCGGAGGCCTATCTCGGCGAGAAGGTCGAGAAGGCGGTCATCACCGTTCCGGCCTATTTCAACGACGCCCAGCGCCAGGCCACCAAGGACGCCGGCAAGATCGCCGGCCTGGAAGTGCTGCGCATCATCAACGAGCCGACAGCGGCAGCGCTCGCCTATGGCCTCGACAAGAAGGAAGGCAAGACCATTGCCGTCTATGACCTTGGCGGCGGCACCTTCGACATTTCGGTGCTCGAGATCGGCGACGGCGTGTTCGAGGTGAAGTCGACCAATGGCGACACCTTCCTCGGCGGCGAGGATTTCGACATGCGTCTGGTCGAGTATCTGGCGGCCGAGTTCAAGAAGGAACAGGGCATCGACCTGAAGAACGACAAGCTCGCCCTGCAGCGCCTCAAGGAGGCGGCTGAAAAGGCCAAGATCGAGCTGTCGTCGACGACGCAGACCGAAATCAACCTGCCCTTCATCACCGCCGACGCGACCGGACCGAAGCACCTGACGCTGAAGCTGACGCGCGCCAAGTTCGAAAGCCTGGTCGAAGACCTCGTCCAGCGCACCATCGAGCCCTGCAAGGCGGCGCTCAAGGATGCCGGCCTGAAGGCTGGCGAGATCGACGAAGTGGTCCTGGTCGGCGGCATGACCCGCATGCCCAAGATCCAGGAGATCGTGAAGCAGTTCTTCGGCAAGGAGCCGCACAAGGGCGTCAACCCGGATGAGGTCGTCGCACTCGGTGCCGCCATCCAGGCCGGCGTGCTGCAGGGCGACGTCAAGGACGTGCTGTTGCTCGACGTGACGCCGCTTTCGCTCGGCATCGAGACGCTGGGCGGCGTGTTCACCCGGCTGATCGAGCGCAACACGACGATCCCGACCAAGAAGAGCCAGGTGTTCTCGACGGCCGAAGACAGCCAGTCCGCCGTGACCATCCGCGTCTTCCAGGGCGAGCGTGAAATGGCCGCCGACAACAAGGCGCTTGGCCAGTTCGACCTGGTCGGCATTCCGCCGGCGCCGCGCGGCGTGCCGCAGATCGAGGTCACGTTCGACATCGACGCCAACGGCATCGTCAACGTCTCGGCCAAGGACAAAGGCACCGGCAAGGAGCACCAGATCCGCATCCAGGCGTCGGGTGGACTTTCCGACGCCGACATCGAGAAGATGGTCAAGGATGCCGAGGCCAATGCCGATACCGACAAGAAGCGTCGCGCCGTCGTCGAGGCCCGCAATCAGGCCGAAGCGCTGGTGCATTCGTCGGAGAAGTCGCTGAAGGAATATGGCGACAAGGTCTCGGAGACCGAGCGCACGGCGATTTCGGACGCGATCGCGGCGCTGAAGGCCGCTGCCGAGGGCGACGATCCGGCCGACATCGAGGCCAAGAGCCAGGTGCTTGCCGAAGCTTCCATGAAGCTTGGCCAGGCCATGTACGAGGCCTCGCAGAAGGAAGCGGCGGAAGCCGACGCCAAGGCGGATGCCGCCAAGGACTCTGACGTGGTCGACGCCGATTTCGAAGAAATCGACGAAGACGACGACAAGAAGAAGTCGGCCTGAGCGGCTTGACGGCAAGACAATGCGAAAAGCCCGGCGCAAGGCCGGGCTTTTTTGCAACCCTCGCTGAAAAAGTGCGAGCACTGCCGAAAAAATCACTGAAAACCACGGACAAGTTCGCGCCGGCCCTAGCATACGGGCAGCACCGCTCCTAAATCGAAACAACGTGCCGGCAACCGACGCAACATTGCATCAAGACGTTGAATATCCGGACTGCGGGAAAAAATGAAAGCTGATTTCTACGAAACGCTGGGCGTGCAGAAGGGCGCCGACGAGAAGGAGCTCAAGAGCGCTTTTCGCAAGCTGGCCATGCAATTCCATCCCGACCGCAACCCCGGCGATCATTCCTGCGAGCACAAGTTCAAGGAAATCAACGAAGCCTACGAGACGCTGAAGGACCCGCAGAAGCGCGCGGCCTATGACCGTTTCGGCCATGCCGCCTTTGAGCAGGGTGGGATGAATGGCGCGCAGGGCTTTGGCGCCGGCGGCTTCGCCGACATCTTCGAGGACATTTTCGGCGACATGATGGGCGGCCGCCAGCGCCGCTCTTCCGGTGGCCGCGAGCGCGGCGCAGACCTGCGCTACAACATGGAAATCTCGCTGGAGGAAGCCTTCGCGGGAAAGACCGCGCAAATCCGCGTGCCGGCTTCGATCTCCTGCACCGAATGCTCTGGCAGCGGCGCCAAGCCGGGCACCCAGCCGGTCACCTGCTCGATGTGCAACGGCCACGGCAAGGTGCGCGCCACGCAAGGGTTTTTCTCGATCGAGCGGACCTGCCCGCAATGCCAGGGCCGTGGCCAGACAATCAAGGATCCCTGCCCGAAATGCGCCGGCCAGGGCCGTGTCACCGAGGAGCGTTCGCTGTCGGTCAACATCCCGGCCGGCATCGAGGACGGTACCCGCATCCGCTTGGCCAATGAGGGTGAGGCCGGGCTGCGCGGCGGGCCATCGGGCGACCTCTATATCTTTCTGGCGGTCAAGCCGCACGAATTCTTCCAGCGCGACGGCGCCGATCTTTATTGCAAGGTGCCGATCTCGATGACCACCGCCGCACTTGGCGGCTCCTTCGAGGTGACGACGCTCGACGGCACGCAGACCAAGGTGAAGGTGACCGAAGGTACGCAGAACGGACGCCAGTTCAGGCTCAAGGGCAAGGGCATGCCGGTGCTGCGCCAGCCCAATGTCGGCGACCTCTACATCCAGACCGCGGTGGAGACGCCGCAGAACCTGTCGCGCCGCCAGCGCGAATTGCTGGAAGAGTTCGAACAGCTTTCCTCGCAGGACAATTCGCCCCAATCGAGCGGCTTTTTCGCCCGCATGAAGGACTTTTTCGAGTCTTTCGGCGAGCGTTGAGACGCGACGAAAACTATCTTATCCACGCCATAGGCAAGGCCGCGCCTTGCCTTGCGTCATCCAGGTGTTAAGTAGCTTCAAGGGGCCTGCTGAGGAGAGCTTGCATGGCACGTGGTCACGGACTGCGGAAGGCGTTTGCCGAGAAGTTCGACGACGAACTCAAATTCTTCAAGGGCTGGATCGACAAGCCGAAGACAGTCGGCTCGATCGTTCCGACCAGTTCGATCACCGCGCGCAAGATGGCCTCGATCGTCAATCCCAAGTCCGGCCTGCCGGTGCTCGAGGTCGGCCCCGGCACCGGTGTCATCACCCGCGCCATCCTCGCCCAGGGCGTGCGGCCCGAAAACCTCTACGCGGTCGAATATTCCACCGATTTCGTGCGCCACCTGCGCCAGCTCTACCCCGGCGTCAACGTCATCGAGGGCGATGCCTTCAACCTCAACGCCACGCTTGGCGAGAGGAGCGGGATGATCTTCGACAGCGTCGTTTCCGGCGTGCCGCTGCTCAATTTCCCGGTCGCCCAGCGCATCGCCTATATCGAGAGCCTGCTCGACCGCATTCCGGTCGGACGGCCGATCGTGCAGCTGACCTATGGTCCGATGTCGCCGATCCCGGCCGGCCGCGGCGACTACACGGTGAAGCATTTCGACTTCATCTTCCGCAACATCCCGCCGACGCAGCTGTGGATCTACCGGCGCGAGGCGCATTAGAAGAGAAGGCAGTAGGGCAGTAAGGGAGTAGGGGGAAAAGATCGGCCAGGGAAACGTTCCTACTGCCCTACTGCCTTTCCCCCATCCAGCCGTTGATTTGATCGAACCTTGGCTGTACCTGTCCCAGAACAAGGGTGGCCAATGGCAGTGATCCCGAAAATCCTCGTCTTCGCCGGCTCGGTGCGCAGCGGCGCCTATAGCGGCAGGACCGCCGACGTGGCGCAGAAGGAACTTGCGGTGCAAGGTGCCGAGGTGACCCGTATTTCGCTTGCCGATTACCCCTTGCCGATCCTCGACGAGGACCTGGAGAAGGAAAACGGCGTTCCGGAAAACGCCCAAAGGCTGGCGCGGCTGATATCAGCCCATGACGGGCTGCTGATCGCGACGCCTGAATATAACGGTTCGATCCCGCCGCTGCTCAAGAACACGATCGACTGGGTGAGCCGGGTGCGACGGGATGGCGGCCGGTCGGTCAGGCCGCTTGCCGGCAAGGTCGCCGGCCTCTGCTCGTCCTCCAACGGGCACTTCGCCGGCATCCGCTGCATCAACCATTTGCGTGCCGTGCTGGTGCGCTGCCAGATGGAAGTGGTGACACCGGAATGCTCGGTGCCGGAGGGTGGCGACGCCTTCGACGGGGATGGCCATTTCCGTGACGAAAGACTGCACAAATCGATGGAGCACCTATGCCGCACGCTGATCGAAACCTCGCGCATGCTGTCGACCAGGGTCGAGGCGTGACCGCCGCAACCCTGCAGCCTCATTCCATGCAGGAGCGATTGATCGTCGGCCTCGACGTGCCGACCGTGGAGGAGGCCGAGCAGGCGGTGCGCGAGCTCGACGGCATCGTCTCCTTCTACAAGATCGGCTATCAGCTGGCTTTTGCCGGCGGCCTCGACTTTGCCAGGGAGCTGGCCAGCGGTGGGAAGAAAATCTTCCTCGACATGAAGCTGCTCGACATCGACCACACGGTGGCCAAGGGCGTCGAGAACATCGTCAGGATGGGCATGACCATGCTGACCATCCACGCCTATCCCAAGGCGATGCAGGCGGCGGTGGAGGCGGCGCGCGGCAGCGAGCTTTGCCTGCTCGCCGTCAGCGTGCTGACCTCGATGGACGAGCAGGACATGATCGACGTTGGCTATGAATATGACCCGCACACGCTGGTGCTGCGGCGGTCCGAACAGGCGCTCCATGCCGGCATGGGCGGCATCGTCTGCTCGGCCGCGGAAGCCGAAGCGGTGCGCCGCATCGTCGGCCCGGACATGGCAGTGGTGACGCCGGGCATCCGACCGACGGGAAGCGACCATGGCGACCAGAAACGCGTGGTGACGCCGGCGCAAGCGGTCCGCAACGGCGCCAGCCATCTTGTGGTGGGCCGCCCGATCGTCGCGGCAAACGACCGCCGCGCGGCAGCGCAGGCGATCCTCGACGAAATGCGCTCCGCGTAAAATAAGGGAGAGAACAATGCCGAAGGGATACTGGATCGCCCGCGTCGATGTGCACGATGCCGAAGGCTACAAGGCGTATATCGCCGCTTCGAAGCTCGCCTTCGACCGTTTTGGCGCGAAATTCCTGGCGCGCGGCGGAGCCCATGAACTGGCCGAAGGGGCTGGCCGCGCCCGCAACGTGATCATCGAATTCGAATCGCTTGCGATTGCGCATGACTGCTACCACTCGCCGGAATATCAGCGGGCGGTGGCCATCCGCCAGAAGGTCGCCGACGGCGAGATCGTGCTGGTCGAAGGGATTTAGATCCGCGCGGAAAGCCGATTAGCTGCCGTCTCGGCCATGGCGTCGGCAAGGCTCAGCCCCCATTGCCGGCCGCAATAGTCGCGAAAATCGAAGCAAGGCAGGCCAGGACAGACCTCGAACTCGATGAGGTGAGCCGTGTCGTCGGCCTCCACCCTGAGATCGATGGAAAACACGTCGCGCAGGCCGAGCCCGGTGATGAGCCGTTCGGCGATCCCCCTGATCCTCGCATCGGCCACCGGCTGGCTGTCCGCGACCGCAGCGAGTTCGGGTTCGGCGTATTGCCCGGCAGCCTTCGCCGCCTCGCCGGTCTCGCCATAGAGCGCCAAACTGTCTTCCATGGTCTGGAAATCACCTCCCGACTCGACAAAGGCGACGCCGAGCGCTTCGACCCCGGTATCCGGCATCAGCCCAAGGAAGCTGGCGCGGACGTTGCGGCCGGAGACATAGGGCTGGACCACGACATCGTCCCGATAACAGGCGAAAACACGCCGGCTAAGCTCCAGCGCGTGAGCGAGATCGGTTACGCGCGAATCCGGCCAGATGCCGATCTTGGCGCCGAGGCGGTTGGGCTTGACGAACCAGCCGGCGGCGGAGGCCGGCGCCTCGACCAGCCATTCGCCATCCCGCGCGAGACCGGCCTGCGGCACCGGAAGACCGAGCGCGCCAAGCACGGCGCCGGAGCGGAACTTGTCCTGGCAGAGCGCGAACAGCGAATCGTCGGCGCCGATGGTGTTGAAACCGCTCAGTCTTGCCAAAGCGGGTGCCGCGCCGCCACGGAAATAGGCGACGCCGTCGGTCAGCGTCCAGACCAGTGTGGTCCGCGGATCCTCACCGTTGAGCACCTTGGCGGCATCGTCGAGCACCACCGGCGCAAAGGACAGGCCGCGCGCCTCGCAGGCGGCGGCCAGCGCATCGAATTCGAGAGCGAGATCGGTCGACTGCGCCAGATAGGACGAGATTTCGGCGGCACGCCGCGATGCATGACCGTCGGCGAGCAAGCGGTCGAAACAAGCCTTTTCAGGCTCGTGGACAAGGACCAGTTTCGGCTTGTGCGTTGGCATGATGTGGCGGTTCCCGACGGTGCGATGACCTACCATCGCACGGCCCGCACAATCGGCTTTCGCGAAATCGACGCGCGCCGGACGCCTGCGTGACAGCGCCAGGATTGAGACCAAGGCCTCGGGGCTCGCGTCCGGCAATGTCAGGCGATCAGGACTCGGGGTTCCAGGCGGCCATTGACAGGAATGTCCAGCAGGAAGGTCATGCCGCCCTGCAGGTCGAGCAGACGCTGCTTTTCATTCTTGCCCGACCAGGCCGAGGTCACGGCCAGCCGATCGGCATTCCTGCCGACGAAGGCCGGGCAGGATGGCTGCGTCACCGGCATGGCGACCGTGCGGACGAGCTCGCCGTCCGGCCCATAGGCCTCGATGACGCTGCCACCCCAGACGGCGTTCCACAGGATGCCGTCGCGGTCGAGCACCGAACCGTCGATATAGCCCTTGGCCGAGCGGTGATCGACGAAGATCTTCGGCTCGCCGACGGGCAGGCCGGTCGCCGGATCGCAGGCAACGCGCATCAGCAATCCGGTCGAGGTGTCGGTGTAGTAAGCAAGCGTGCCGTCTGATGAAAAGCAGATCGAGTTCGAGACGGTGATATCCGAAAACAGGCGGCGCAGTTCGCCTTTGAAAAACCAGTAGATCGAGCCCGCGCCCTTCTCCTCGCCCTTGCCCATGGTACCGACCCACAAGGCACCGCAGGGATGGACGCGGGAATCGTTGGAACGGGTGACCGGGTTGTCGGCCTCGATGGCGGTGTGCAGCGTCATTCCGCCGGTGGCGACGTCGCGGACAAAAAGCCCGGTTTCGGTGGCGATCAGCTGTCGCTTGTCATCGATGATGGCGATCGCGCTTGCCATCTGGCCAAGCTCGTGGATTTTCAGCGCGCCGCCGGCCAAGGGCTTTTCCAGGAGCTGGCTGTTGACGATGTCGAACCAGAACAGCGCATCCGTGCCGGGATCGTAACTTGGCCCTTCGCCGAGCTGGCAGACATGATCGGAAAAGACGGAAACGATCGGTTCACTCATCATGCTTCTCCGAATACCGCATCCCAGGCAGTGACGGCTGCGTGGGCGCGCGCCGCCACATCATCGACGCTCATGCCTGGCTTGAACAGGCTGGAGCCGAGCCCGAAGACCGTCACGCCAACCGCCTTGTAGCCGGCAAAGTCCTTTTCCGAAACGCCACCGACCGCGCCGACCAGAGTCTGCGCCGGCAGCACGGCCCGGATCGCGGAAATGCCCGATGCGCCGAGCACGCTGGCGGGGAAGAATTTCAGCGCCGAGGCGCCGAGCCGGATCGCCTGGAAGGCCTCGGTGGGGGTGAACACGCCGGGCATGGTGACCATGCCGTAGTGCGCGGCGCGGCCCATCACCTCGGCATCGATGTTGGGGCTGACCAGCAGTCGTCCGCCGGCCGCGTGAAGACTATCGACGTCGGCCGCGGTCAGCACCGTGCCGGCGCCGACCAAAGCTGTCTTCGGCAGCACTTGAACAAGCCTGGCGATCGACGAAAACGGCTGGGGCGAATTGAGCGGCACCTCGATAGCCTCGATGCCGGCATCGAACAATGCCTGGCCGATGGCGATCGCCTCGCTTGCCTTGAGGCCACGCAGGATGGCGACTAGACCGCGCTTGAGTTTTGGAAAGGGTGCGGTCTCGGTCATATGGCGGCTCCACTTCTGGCAATCATGCCATTCTCCCGCGCGGCCTCGATGAGACCGGCGCGTACAGCCTCGTCCGCGTCGACTGTCCGCACACCAAGCCCGGCAAGGCCGAGGGCGGCCTGGTAGAGCCCGGCCAGCGCGCCCGAGGCAATCAGCACGACCGATGTCGCGCCGGCGCCATGCCGGCGCCGGGCCGATGCGATCTCGCCGCCGATCAGCAGGCCGGACAGGCAGGCGGCGGCATCATCGGCCTCGAGGTCCTGGAGCAGGCCGGCGGCGCGGATGGCAAACAGCCGAGAGGTGACATCGCCGCCATCGGCCAGCGCTGTTTCGCACCAGCGGCGGAAGAACGGATTGTCTGGAGCAACCGGGCTCGGATGTTCACCCAGCGAATGGCGCAGGATCGAGTGCGCGGCAAGCACGGAAAACAGCTCGCCCGTCGGCCAGGTGCCGAAGCCGGCGACGGCGCCGTCCTCGACCAGCACCCATTTCGAATGCGTGCCGGGCATGCAGACCAGTTCGCGGCCCCTGGCGGGCAGGCCGGCGCCGGCAAGCTGCGTTTCCTCGCCGCGCATGACATCGGGCGCGTCGGCCGGGCGCTGGGCAAGGCCGGGAATGATGCGGATGTCGCGCTTCTGCCCGGGCACCCTAGCGGCGCCGCCGAGAATGGCGCCGAGCGGCGACGGCACGCCGACATAGGGCGCCTCCAGCCAGCCCTGGCGGGAGCCGGCCATGCCGCAGATGATGACGGGCAATTCCTCCGGCGCGCCCATCGCTGCCAGATGGCCCTCCAGAACGTTGGCGAAGCCCTTTTCGCGCGCGGTGATCAGGCCATCGTCGCCGCGCCGCTCCGCAAGCACCTTGCCGCCGCCGTCGATCAGCCAGGCCCGAAGCCGGGTCGTGCCCCAATCGAGCGCCGCGACTGCCGGCACGCTGCTTGCAAACCCGGGGCTCACAGGAAGCCTCCATCGACGATCAGCATCTGCGCGGTCAGCATGCGCGAGGCATCCGAGGCCAGGAACAGCACCGTG
Organism: Mesorhizobium sp. ESP6-5; assembly: GCF_020164695.1. Taxonomy (NCBI): domain Bacteria; kingdom Pseudomonadati; phylum Pseudomonadota; class Alphaproteobacteria; order Hyphomicrobiales; family Phyllobacteriaceae; genus Mesorhizobium; species Mesorhizobium sp. ESP6-5. The sequence continues at coordinate 112,315 of NZ_JAIUGR010000004.1, read as the reverse complement.
CCGACCATGTCGTCCGGCCGCATGACGTCCCTGATGCACTGCTTGGCGACATGGGCGGCAAGCGCCTGTTCGGTGACCCAGCGCTGCTGCTGCCGCTCGGTGATCACCCAGCCGGGCGCGACGGCGTTGACGCGGATGCGGTCGGGCCCGAGCTTGCCGGCCAGCCCCTTGGTGAGGCCGAGGATGCCGGCCTTGGCGGCGGTGTAGGCCGGCAGGTCGGGATGATTGATCAGATAGGAGGTCGAGGTGAAATTGATGATTGAGCCGCCGCCGGCGCGCTTCATGCCCGGCGCCACCGCCTGCGCGGTGAAGAAATGCGGCCGCAGGTTGATCGCCTGGTTGTTGTCCCAGAACTCCACCGTCACGTCTTCGACGGCGTGGCGTTCGTCCCAGGCGGCGTTGTTGACCAGCACGGTGACGTCGCCATGCGCTTCGGCCGCCTTCGCGGCGGACGCCCGCAGTGCTTCGATATCGCGCAGATCGGTCCTGAGATAGAGCGGCCGACGGCCGAGCTCTTCCTCGATACGGTCGGCGAGTGCGATGCTGGGTTTGTCGGCGATGTCGATGAAGGCGACCTTGGCGCCCTGGCGCATGAACCCTTCGGTCAATGCCGCGCCGATGCCGGAGCCGCCGCCGGTGATCAGCACCGAAGCGCCTTCGAGGTCGGCAAAACGCGCCGATGGCATCATGATTTTTCGTCTCCCGGGTCAACCGGCGCGCATCCTAGCCAGACACGTCCGGCGGGCAAGGGCGAAAAGACCGATTTCGGGGCTTATGTCTGACAAAAAGGCGATCGCGCCCCTGCGCGACCCCGCCAGGCGGCATCGCCGCATCGCGGGCAGGGCCGAAACCTGCCGCTCAGATCGCCTTGGCGCGCAAGGCGCCACGGAAGGAATCACGGAGGTAGCCCAATGTCGCGTCGGCATCGGCCGGCTTGCCGAACAGATAGCCCTGCCCGCCGGCGCAACCGAACTGGACCAGCCGGTCGGCCTGCGCCTCCTCTTCGATGCCTTCGGCGACCACGTCCATGCCAAGCCCTTCGCACATGGCGAGGATGGCGCGGATGATGTGTTCGGACGGCCGGTCGTCGAGAATGGAGGAGACGAAGGCGCGGTCGATCTTGAGCTTGTCGAAATGGAATTCGCGCAGGCGGCCGAGCGAGGACTGGCCGGTGCCGAAATCGTCGAGCGAGACACGGATGCCGACGCGGCGCAGATCCTCGACGATCTGCGCCGCCGAAGCCGGGTCGTTCATCAGGCCGGTTTCGGTGATCTCGATCTCCAGCCGGCGCGGATCGAAGCCGGTGCGGTCAAGGATCGCCAGTATGTGCAGGCCGGTGTTCTGGTCGACGAGCTGCGAGGGCGACAGGTTGAAGGACAGGAACAGGTCTTTCGGCCAGCTCCTGGCGGCCTCGGTGGCCTTGCGCAGCACGAGCTGCGACAACGGGCCGATGATGCCGCGCTCCTCGGCGATGGGGATGAAGACGGTCGGCGGCACCGAGCCGAGGTCGCGGTCTGTCCAGCGCGCCAGCGTCTCGAAGCCGATGGTGCGGCGCGTGGTGAGATCGACGATCGGCTGGAAATGCGGCTCCACCTCGCCGGCCGAGACCGCGCGGCGCAGCGCCTGTTCGATGCGGGTGACGCGCTTGGCGGCCTCCTCCATCTCGCGGGTATAGACGACGACGCGGCCGCGGCCGGAACGCTTGGCATGGTAGAGCGCCGTTTCGGCCTTGTTGATGAGGATCTCGGTGGTCTCGTCGCCGGAATAGAACAATGAGCAGCCGACCGAGGCCGAGAGCCTGGCGGTGCGTTCGCCGACATCGTAGGGCGCCGACAGGATCTCGATCAGCATGCGGGATTTTTCCGCCGCCGCCTCCTCCGAGAACACCAGCGGGTAGAGGAAGGCGAATTCGTCGGCGCCGATGCGGCAGACCGTCGAATGGCCGTCCATCGAGGCGCGCAGCCGCATCGCCACCTGTATCAGGATGTCGTCGCCGGCCTTGTGGCCGAACAGGTCGTTGATCGGCTTGAAACCATCGAGGTCGAGAATGCCGACGGTGAAGGGCGCGGGATCGTCGGAACGGTCGCTGATCAGGCGATCGACCTTGTCGAAGAAGCGGCGATGATTGCCAAGCCCGGTCAACGGATCGGTGAACGCCAGATCCGTGCTTTCCCTGTTTGCCTGACCGGTGCCAAACGGAGTTTGCATCGGTGTCCCTGTTCGTCCCTGCTTTTGTCGTCGGAATTTATTTTCCAGACTGGCAGCAAACCCTTTAGGAAACGTATCCCACGGACCGATTTTTGTGGCCGGAGCATGATCCCGAAAACGGGGTCCGGCTTTCGCCGTGAGCCGTGCCCAAACCGTAAGCCGGATAGCTTCGTGAAGCCGGCTACAAAATCCGTCAAGCGCTTGGATTTTCAGCCGTTTGGCTTGACGCGATACAGTTCCAAGGGTCTTCCCTTGGTCTCCGCCACCGGCTCCAGCCAGACCGGCACGTCCCCGCTCATCAACCTGGCCAGGAAACCGTCCGGTGCCCTGGCCATGAGCAGGCGGCTTTCCGCGTTGCCACGGCAGAGTGCGACAAGGCCGACATGATGCCTTTCGACAACGGTTCTGGCATCGGCATCCGAGCCCAGCAAGGCATCAAGCGCGACCAGATTTCCGGCGACGTTGCGGTGGTAGAGTCCGGCCAGCACGCGGTGACCAGTAAAGGCCAGTATCGGCGAGCCAAGATTCGAGAGCGAAAGCACGGTTGTGGCCGGCATCCGGCCGAGCGCCGCGAACGATGCCTTGCCGAGGCAAGCCGTGTCTGCGGCCTTGGCACCGGTGGCAGCCGCGTCGGTTTGGAAAGCACTCGACGCCGCCCCGGCAGCGCCTGCCCAGATTGCATTTACCGATATCAGCCAGGCCGCGGCCATCCTGAGTGCGGCGCTGTTGGACGGACTGGTTTGCGCACGCTGCCGCCAGCAGGCGATCCATGCCGCAAGCGGGATCACCGCGAAGGCGATGGAGAAGGTGGAGCCGCGAACTTCCCAGGCGCTGACCAGGAACGCCATAACCAGCAGCGAGCCGACAAGGCTGTCCTGCCGACGCCAGCCATGGCCGACGCGGAGCGCCATCAGGATGATGGCCACCAACGGCGTGGCAAACCGTGCCACCGCTCTGGCCGGATCATTGGTGACGATCTGGAACAGCGGCTGCGCCTCGTCGATATGGCTGAGCCACATCTCCTTCAGGCGCGGATCGAGGTTGGCATAGGGCGAGGCCAGGCATTGCGGGAACAGGAATACAACCACAGCCGCAAGGGCTAGCCCAAGCAGGCCGAGCGAGGCCAGGCGGCCGGCGACGGTGGCACTGGTGGCCTTCCATGAAGCGATGATCGCCAGCCCCGCGCCGGCAAGTCCGGCGACGGCGAACTGCACAATCGAAAATGTGTCGCACTGTGCCTGGGTCCATGCGGATGCCGGGACGGTGGCGACGAAGACGAGAGCCGAAACAGCGGCGACGCCCAGGCCAAAGTCCCTCGCGGTCAGCCTTTCCCGAGCACCATTGCCAAGGAACAGCAGCGCGACAGCGGCGCCAAGGGTTCCGGCGTAGGGAGCGCTTTCCATGCCGATGGCCACGCTCAGCGTGGCGCAGATGCCCGAAAGCAAGGCGGCCGGCCGCAGCAAGGGAGCCTCGAGCAGCAAGGCAAGGCTCGCCAGGATCAGCATCAGCTGCACATTGTGATGATCCAGCGAACCTGGGGAGAAAATGCCGAGGTAATAGAGCGCGGCGCCACCGACGACGGCGGCGGGCAGGACAGCGTGGCCGCCGGCGAAAGCGCGCGCGGCGCGGATAATGAAGAAGACCGCCAGCCAGAACAGCAGGGCAGGCCAGGCCACCTGCACGACCTGTTCAGCCAGGGCGACGTTGCCCGTCAGGGCCGATACGGCAAGGACGCCAAGGGCCAGTGGCGCGTCGAGCAGCCGCGACCAATGCATGACGAAGCCGCCTTCCAGTCCCATCCTGTACTGGTGCAGGTCGAACCAGCCCTGGCCGGCCAGAAGATCGCGGACCTCTACCAGTTGCAGCAGGCTGTCATTGTCGCCCGCCGGGTTGGCCAGTTGCGGAAATCCGGTCACGGCATAGACCGTGAGCGGCACCAGGGCCGCGAGCAGCGCCGCCAGCATGTCCGCCCGCCAGGAGGGACGGGCGGTGTCCTTGGAAGGCATCGCGGCATGGCCAGCGGTCATTTTGCCGGGATAGCCGTGGCCGCGCGCCGGAAACACCCAAAGCCTCGAAACCAGATAACTGATGGTGCTTGTCACGACCGTCGTCAGCGCCGACATCGCGACGGGCGACAGGCCGAAACGCGTCACCGCCACCTGCGAGACGAGGCAGGCAAAAGCGGCGCATCCGGCTTGCAGGGCAAGATAGCGCGGGAACGCGACCTTGTGATCGTGTTCCGCACCGAACGTCCAGCCCCGCTGCGCTCGATAGGCAACGACGAACGCCGTCGCATAAGCGACGGCACTGCCGGCGAACGGCGGAACGCCCAGCGAAACCAGCAGCCACGAGAGCGCGAAAAACGATCCCGCCGCGCCGATGCCCACCACCATGAAGCGGAACGGGCGCGCCTGGACAAGCGCCGGCAGCACGTCGGTCATTGCTGATCGCGTGCCGTCGCTTCCCGCGACAGCCCGGCCTTCAGCCGCTTGACAGGTATCTCCAGCACACCGAGCAGGAATGCCGAAAAGAAGACCTGGAACGAAATGACGATCAGGCTCAAGCCCAGCACGACGATGCGCGGAATTTCGGAATCGTTCAGCGGACCGAAGCCGAGATGGGCCCAGCGCGCCACGGCATAGAGGCAGAACAGGAAGCCGGCGGCAAAGCAGATGCCGGCATTGGCGGCGAGACGGTCGGTGCTGATGGTCCTGGTCAGCCAGTCCGACCCGCGGCTTGGCGGCAGGATGCCGGTAATTTCGGCATAGTATCGCGAAATGGCACCGAAGGTGATGAGCTGGATGCCGGTGACGATCATGAAACAGGCGGCGACGAAGGTGTTGAGATCGAGCGAAAGATTGTCGACCACCCGCAAGGGGCCGAACACCAGCAGCGCCGCGAACAGCGTGCCGAGGCCGGAAAGCACCGCCCCTGGAATGAAGAACATCCAGCGCGGATTGTAGACCAGCAGGAATTTGAGATGCCGCCAGCCGTCGCGCCAGGTCCTGAGATGCGGCGGCCTGCTGCGGCCGTCGGGCTTGAGCGTGGTCGGCACTTCCTCGATGCGCAGCCCGGCAAGCGCGCTGCGCACCACCATTTCGCTGGCGAATTCCATCCCGGTGGTCTGCAGATCGAGCTTCCTGATGCTGCCGGCGTTGAAGCCGCGCAGGCCGCAGTGGAAGTCGCCGGTCTTGATGCGGAAGAACAGGCGGCCGACGAAGCTCAGCACCGGATTGCCGAGATAGCGATGCAGAGCCGGCATGGCACCAGCCTCTATGCCGCCGTGGAAGCGGTTGCCCATGACCAGGTCGGCGCCGCCGCGCAGCCGCGCCACGAATGCCTCCAGTGCGCCGAAATCATAGCTGTCATCGGCATCGCCCATGATGATGAAGCGGCCCCTGGCGGCGGCGATGCCGCCCAGAAGCGCCGCGCCATAGCCCTTCTGCGCGACCGGGACGACACGAGCACCGCCCTGCGCGGCGATCTCCCGCGAGCCGTCGGTGCTGCCATTGTCTGATATCAGCACCTCGCCCGCTATGCCTGTTTGGTCGAGAAAGGCCTTGGCCTTGCCGATGCAGACGGCGAGCGTCTCGGCCTCGTTGAGGCACGGCATCAGAATGGTGAGTTCGAGCTGCTGGGTCGAGGCTGCGCGGACGGCAGTGAGCGCGTTCATGGTCGTCGTTCCATCGGGTGCCCGGCGCTGCGTCAGGTCGGCCGGCTGCATTCGAAGCTTACCGTCGCACGGCAAGGCTTAAGAAAGCGATGATGTCAGTCCTCGTCTTGTCTGCAACCGGCAGACGCGCCTTGCTGATCCCAATGTTCAAAACGTCGCGATTGGCAGAACGCGCCGCGACGCTTATATCGCTTGCGTCGACTATGCTGGGGACCTGCCATGAAGTTGAAAATCGCCGTCCAGATGGACCATGTCTCCACCGTGTCGATCGCCGGCGACACCTCGTTCGCCCTGTCGCTGGAGGCGCAGCGGCGCGGTCACCAGCTGTTCCACTACACGCCCGACCGGCTGTCGATGCGCGACGGCAAGGTGTTTGCCCGCGTCGAGGAGATGACGGTGCGCGACGAAAAGGGCAGCCACTATTCGCTGGGCGAAAAGGTGCGCACCGACTTGTCCGAAATGGACGTCGTCCTGCTGCGCCAGGACCCGCCCTTCGACATGAACTACATCACCACGACCCACATCCTCGAGCGCATCCATCCAAAGACGCTGGTCGTCAACGACCCGGCCTGGGTGCGCAACAGCCCGGAAAAGATTTTCGTCACCGAGTTCCCGGACCTGATGCCGGACACGCTGATCACCAAGGATCCGCTCGAAGTCGCCGCCTTCCGCAAGGAATTCGGCGACATCATCGTCAAGCCGCTCTACGGCAATGGCGGCGCCGGCATCTTCCACATGCTTGAAGCCGACCGCAATCTCGCCTCGCTGCTCGAAATGTTCGGCCAGATGTTTCGCGAGCCCTATATCGTGCAGCGTTACCTGAAGGATGTGCGCAAGGGCGACAAACGCATCATTCTGATCGACGGCGAGCCGGTCGGCGCCATCAACCGGGTGCCGGCCGAGCACGACTCCCGCTCCAACATGCATGTCGGCGGCCGCGCCGAGAAGACCGAGTTGACGACACGCGAGCGCGAAATCTGTGCCCGCATCGGGCCGTCGCTGAAAGAGCGCGGCTTCATCCTGGTCGGCATCGACGTCATCGGCGACTACATGACCGAGATCAACGTCACCTCGCCGACCGGCGTGCGCGAGGTCAAGCGCTTCGGCGGCGCCGACATCGCCAGCCTGTTCTGGGACGCGGTGGAGGGGAAGCGGACATAATTTGTTTTCAGTTTGTGTTAACCATGTTCCGCTTTTGCAGCCGGGCACAACCGGCGCGCAACCTGTGCGGCTACCGGTTGCGCCAATGTTCCCGATTTGATCAAGAGTGGCGCCTCAGAGCCGGCGCTGTTCGCGCTCTCCCTGACGTCAGCCGTCTGGGACCCAATCTCGGAACAGCTTGATCTTAGGCGTGTTGCGGCGGCTTTCGGAATGCACCAGCCAGTAGTCGCTCCATGCGCTCACCTCACTTGTTCCTGTAATGTTCTTGCCCTGGGCTGAAATCTGTGGTTGTCTTGCGTTGACGTCGCTCGCGGCCCGTTAAGGGGCAAGGGCGAGCCGGCATCGGGGGCAGACAATGGTGGCGCGGGTTCGTACGGTCGCTTTCCAGGGCATCGAGGCGGTGTCGGTCGACGTGCAGGTGATGATCGCGCCCGGCAAGGTCAACATGCATATCGTCGGCCTGCCAGACAAGGCGGTGGCGGAAAGCCGCGAGCGGGTGCAGGCGGCTTTGCATGCGTCGGGCCTGTCGATGCCGTCGAAGAAGGTGACCGTCAACCTGGCGCCCGCCGATCTGCCGAAGGAAGGCAGCCACTACGATCTGCCGATCGCGCTTGGCTTGATGGCAGCCCTTGGCGCCATTCCGGGCGACATGCTGGCTGGCTATGTCGTGCTGGGCGAGCTGTCGCTCGACGGTACGATCACCGCCGTTGCCGGTGCCTTGCCGGCGGCGATCGGCGCCAATGCCGAAGGCAAAGGGCTGATCTGTCCCTTCGCCTGCGGGCCGGAAGCGGCCTGGGCGGGGCGGGAATTCGACATTCTCGCGCCCCGCAGCCTGATTGCGATCGCCAATCATTTTCGCGGCACGCAGGTGCTGTCGCGCCCGGAGGCCGGCATCCGCGCGGCGGCGCGCGACCTGCCCGACCTTGCCGACATCAAGGGCCAGGAGACGGCGAAGCGGGCGCTGGAAGTGGCGGCCGCCGGCGGACACAATCTGCTCATGATCGGTCCGCCAGGCTCAGGCAAATCGATGCTGGCGCAGCGCCTGCCGTCGATCCTGCCGCCACTGGCGCCGAAGGAACTGCTCGAAGTCTCGATGATCGCCTCGGTGGCCGGCGAGCTCGGCGAAGGCAAGCTGACCGACCGGCGGCCGTTCCGCGCCCCGCACCATTCGGCCTCGATGGCGGCGATGGTGGGCGGCGGCCTGCGCGCGCGGCCGGGCGAGGTGTCGCTCGCTCATCACGGCGTGCTGTTCCTCGACGAGTTCCCCGAATTCACGCCGCAGACGCTCGATGCGCTGCGCCAGCCGCTTGAAACCGGCGACTGCATGATCGCACGGGCCAACCATCGCGTCACCTATCCGGCCCGCATCCAGCTGGTGGCGGCGATGAACCCGTGCCGCTGCGGCATGGCCGGCGAACCGGGTTATCGCTGCCTGCGCGGCGATCGTTGCCGCACCGATTACCAGGCGCGCATTTCAGGTCCGCTGCTCGACCGCATCGATCTCAGGATCGAAGTGCCGGCGGTCTCGGCCAGCGACCTGATCCGGCCGGATCGAGCGGAAAAGAGCGCCGACGTGGCGTCGCGCGTGGCGCGTGCCCGCACCATCCAGCGCGAGCGTTTCGAGCGGCTCGGCGTCAACAGCGCCACCACCAACGCGCATTGTTCTCCTGCCGTCATCGAGACGATCGCCATGCCGGACGCCGCAGGCCTGTCGCTGCTCAAGGATGCCAGCGAAAAACTCGCCTTTTCGGCGCGGGCCTACCACCGGGTGCTCAAAGTGGCGCGCACGCTCGCCGACCTCGACGCCAGCGAATGTGTCGGCCGCATCCATCTGGCCGAAGCGATTTCCTATCGCATGAGTTCGGAGCGTATGGCGCAGGCGGCGTAGCCGCGTTCCGCCCAGCTCCGGTTACCTATCGCAAGGTCCCGATGAAATGCAGGCGACGGTCGAAAAACACGCTGGCCGGGAACGGATAGAGCGACAGCTTCTCACGCCAGGTGCGGGGTGTCATGCCCGCGGCGGCAAAAATGGTGTCCCACTCGGCCTTCGAGAGATAGTTGTAAGGCAGGCGCACATTGTGCCCCTTGTTGCCCACCCAATCCATGAAACGAAGCGTCTGGTAAGCCGCGAAGCCTTCGCGCAGGTGATCCTTGATGACAACGCCCTTGCGCGCCACCCGGGCCGCCTCGCGCACGAGATGGCCCGGGTGGTCGGCATGATGCAGCACATCGACAATCGTCACCCAGTCATAGGAGCCATTCGCGGCGGGAATGGTGCTGCCATCGAACAGTTCTACCGGGATATGGGTTTGCGGCCTGATCAGCACGTCAATGCCGCGAAACGTCAGCCCCGGCTTTTTTTCCATGATCGCCTTGGCGATGGAGCCGTCGCCGCAGCCGAGATCGAGAACGGTGCCGGCCGGGCCCAGTTCGTCGGCCAGCCGGTCGGACAGGATGCGCACGCGGCGCTGGAAAACCGCCCGGTCATGGACGGAATTCAACAGTTTCTTTTCGATCGCCATCGTGTTGGCCATGCCAATGCTCCCGAGCCTTCCAGCCAGCACTAACTGAAAAAAGCAAAGGAACCGTATCCAGCCATAAGAGCCTGCCGCCTTCGGCACGACATTGCCGCTGGGGCTGACGCCGCCGTCTTCGCCGCTCGATGGCCGACTACGCGGACCGGCGACATCCAGTCGGCGCTCCAAACCCTTTCAACGTGGCATCGCCCTACCCTTGACGGGCCTTCAACTCCAGCCTGCGCTTGTGCAGCACAGGCTCGGTGTAGCCGTTGGGCTGGCTTGTTCCCTTGAACACCAGGTCGCAGGCGGCGTGGAAGGCGATCGACTTTTCGAAGTCGGCGGCCATCGGCCGGTAGAGCGGGTCGCCGACATTCTGCAGATCGACAATTGCCGCCATGCGCCGCAAGGAATCCATCACCTGGATTTCCGAGCAGACCTTGTGGCGCAGCCAGTTGGCGATGTGCTGCGAGGAGATGCGCAGCGTGGCGCGGTCTTCCATCAGGCCGACATCGTTGATGTCGGGAACCTTGGAGCAGCCGACGCCCTGGTCGATCCAGCGCACGACATAGCCCAGAATGCCTTGGGCATTGTTGTCGAGTTCGCGCTGGATCTCGTCGGGCGTCCAATTCGGCCGCACGGCCACCGGCACCGACAATATGTCGTCGAGCTTGGCCTTGGGCCGGCTCTTCAGCGCCGCCTGGACCGCATGGACATCGACCTTGTGATAGTGCGTGGCGTGCAACGTCGCCGCCGTTGGCGATGGCACCCAGGCGGTGTTGGCGCCGGCCTTGGGGTGAGCGATCTTCTCGGCCAGCATCGCGGCCATCAAGTCGGGCATCGCCCACATGCCCTTGCCGATCTGGGCATGGCCGGCGAGCCCGCATTCCAAGCCCGTGTCGACGTTCCAGGCCTCATAGGCGGAAATCCAGGCGGCCTGCTTCATGTCACCCTTGCGGATCATCGGGCCGGCTTCCATCGAGGTGTGGATCTCGTCGCCGGTGCGGTCGAGGAAGCCGGTGTTGATGAACACCACGCGCTCCCTCGCGGCGCGGATCGCTTCCTTGAGGTTGATTGTGGTGCGCCGCTCCTCGTCCATGATGCCCATCTTGATGGTGTTCCGGGCCATGCCGAGCAGGGCTTCGACACGATCGAACATCTCGACGGCGAAGGCGACTTCCTCCGGGCCATGCATCTTGGGTTTCACGACATACATCGAGCCGGCGCGAGAGTTCATCCGCCGTCCCTTCGGCCCGACATCGTGCAGCGCGATCAGGGCCGTCATCGCCGCGTCCATGATGCCTTCCGGCACCTCGTTGCCGTCGCGGTCCAGGATAGCCGGATTGGTCATCAGGTGGCCGACATTGCGCACCAGCATCAACGAGCGGCCAGGCACGGTCACCGTGCCGCCGGCAGGGGCGATGTAGGCGCGGTCGGGGTTGAGCTTGCGGACGAAACTCTTGCCGCCCTTGCTGATTTCTTCGGTGAGGTCGCCCTTCATCAGGCCGAGCCAATTGCGGTAGACGACGACCTTGTCCTCGGCATCCACGGCCGCGACCGAATCCTCGCAGTCCTGGATGGTGGTCAGCGCCGATTCCAGGATGACGTCGGCAATGCCAGCCGGATCGGTGCGGCCGATCTGGTTGTCGCGGTCGATGACGATCTCGACATGCAGCCCGTTTTTCACCAGGAGCACGGCTTGCGGATTGGCGGCGTCGCCGCGATAGCCGACGAATTGCCTGGGATCGGCCAGCGTCGTCGAGCCGGCGCCGGCGCTGAGCTTCAGGGCGGCGTTGGCAATCGACAGGCCGTTGACCCCTGCCCATTTGCCCGAGGTGAGCGGCACCGACTGGTCGAGAAAGTCCTTGGCCCAGGCGATGACCTTGGCGCCGCGCGCCGGGTTGAAGCCCTTGCCCTTCTCAGCGCCATCCGTTTCGGGGATGGCGTCCGTGCCATAGAGCGCGTCATAGAGCGAGCCCCAGCGTGCATTGGCGGCGTTGAGCGCATAGCGCGCGTTCATCACCGGCACCACCAGCTGCGGTCCGGCCACGACCGCGATTTCCGGGTCGACATTGTCGGTCGAGACGCTGAAGGCCGGCCCTTCCGGCACGAGATAACCGATCTCCTTCAGGAACGCCTTGTAAGCGTTCATGTCGATGGGCGCGCCATTGTCGCGATACCAGCCATCGAGCTTTTCCTGCATGGCATCGCGTTTTGCCAGCAGCGCCCGGTTCTTGGGCGCCAGATCATGGACGATGACCGAGAACCCGTCCCAGAAACGCGCCGCTTCGATGCCGAGGCCGGGCAAAGCTTGGTCGACGACGAAGTCATGCAGCTCGCGGGCAATGCGCAATCCGGCGATCTCGATGCGATCGGTCATCAGGCTACTCCAGATGAAAGGCTTTGCGGGCGTTTGGCATGTCAGGGGTGCAGGGTCAATTCAGCTTAGGGTGTAGGTGGGGCATTTTGGGCGGTTGGCCAATCTCCCCGAGGAGGGCGGAGATGGCTCTTCTTCCTCAAACCGCGATCCTCGGCCTGCCCGAGGCCACCGCCACGATATGCGCTTCGATGAACATGCGCTGCGCTTCGACAGTCGAGACCCGGAACTCCGTCGCCACATCGATCTCGGCGCTGTCGGTACCGGCATCGAGAGCCCGCTGGGCGACAATTGCCCGGACATCGGCCTCGGCGGCCGCGATCGCCGCCGCCTCGTCGAGGAAATCGCGCACCATCTCACCCGAGGCAAGCCGGAACAGGCCTTCCTTGGGTTGGCTGACGCGGGCCTCCGCCGAAACCCTGACCTGGCCGACGACGGCGCCGAGCGCATTGGCGACGTCGGTATCCCGGGGCACGACGCAGTCATTGCCCACCAAGGGCGCCAGGCCGGCATAGTGCAGCGGCGCCGAAGCGCCGAGCCCGATGACCGGCCGGTCGAGCGCGACGCTGAGGCGGGCGATGCCGGGGTGGGCATCGACGGCGCGCTGCACCAGCGCATGCGCCACCGTCGCCGCGCCGTCGAGCCCGTCCTCGGCAAAGGCTGTCTCCAGGATGTATTCGGCCGACCAGCGCGTCAGGGTCAAGAGCACCCGTTCAGAGATCGCTTGCGGGGAGGCCGCGATGGCCTGGCCACGGCCGTCGCGCCTGCGGGCGAACAGTTCGGCGCCAAGGCGGGCGGCGGCGGCATCCCAGTTCGCCTGTTTGCCAAGCACGTGCGCGGCGTCCGACGGGGTGAAGCCCGAGATATGCACCAGCCCGCGCGAGACCAGCCGGTTCAGCGTGGCATTCTGGGCATTCGAGGTCAGCAGCCTGTCGAGGGCAAGCGGCGTCGCGCCGATCGCTTCGTAGAGCTTTGCCTCGGGGGCGGTCAGCCCTGCGGCAAGCCTGTCGGGCACGCCGGTGCGGACCGCGAAGCGGCCATCCATGCGGCCTGTGTTGGGCGCGCGCAACTGGCGTTCGAGTTCTGCGGTCACCGCCTCGCCATGCGCCATGCCGGACAGCGCCAGCGGCACCAGGCGGCGCGGCCCGAGCAGGATTTTCGGATTGAGCGCGCCGTCCTCGAGCATCACTTCGGAATCGCCGCCGAGGCCGAAAGTGCGCATCGCGACCGCCTCGACCATGGTGCGGAAACCGCCGACGGTGGCGCCTTCCGGATCGAGCCGCGGCCGGCCGCCATCGAGCACGGCAACGTCGGTGGTGGTGCCGCCAATGTCGGAGACCACCGCGTTGTCGAGCCCGGTCATGTGGCGGGCGCCGACCAGGCTGGCGGCGGGGCCGGAGAGGATCGTCTCGATCGGCCGCTGGCGGGCAAACGCCGCCGAAACCAGCGCGCCATCGCCGCGCACCACCATCAACGGAGCGGCGATGTTGCGGGCCTGAAGGAACCCCTCGGTCGCCGCCACCAGCCGGTCGATCATCGAGATCAGCCTTGCATTGAGCAGCGTGGTGAGCGCCCGGCGCGGACCGCCGAGCTTGGCCGACAGCTCATGGCTCGCCGTAACCGGGAGGCCGGTCCTGTCGCGGATCAGCTCGCGGGCGGCGATCTCGTGCGCCGGATTGCGGGTGGCAAAATAGGCACAGACGGCAAAGCCGGACACCGACACGCCGAGTTCCGGCAGCATCGCCTCCAGCCCGGACAGGTCGAGCTTGGCGGCATTGCCATGCACATCATGGCCGCCCGCGCAAAACACCACCGGGTCGGTGCCGAGTGCCGTCTTCAAACCATCGCGAGCAAGATCGGCCTCGGAAAAGCCGATCATGACCAGCGCCACGCGGCCGCCCTGGCCCTCGACCAGCGCATTGGTGGCGAGCGTCGTCGACATCGAGACCAGTTTGATATCGGCCGGATTGGTGCCCGCCTTTTCCAGCACAGCATCGACGGCGCCCGAAATGCCGACGGCCAGATCATGCCGCGTGGTCAGCGCCTTGGCCTTGGCCAGCACCTTGCCCTTGTTCGGCCCCTCCCGCGGACCCTCGGTCTCGGACCACAACACGGCATCGGTGTAGGTGCCGCCGGTGTCGATGCCGAGGAAGAGAGGGGCAGACTTGGTCTTGGCGGTCATTTTGGGCGAAAGTCCGGGCAGATTGTTTGGTTGCCTGCCCTTAGCCGATACCGGCTTGCGGATAAAGCCGGGAGAGATAGGCCACAAGCGATCTCCCCCCTCGTGGGGGAGATCGGCTACCCATCTATCCCACAAACCCAACCTTCTTGTGGCTGCCATCGCAGAACGGCTTGTTGGCCGAGTGGCCGCAGCGGCACAGGAAGACCTTTGTGGTGCGGTCGATCGTGTGGCCGGTGCCGGTGACGATCTCGACATTGCCTTCGAGCTTGAGCGGGCCGTTCGTGGTCGGCGTCGCCTGCAGCGGTCCGTCGCGGACCTCCAGCGCCGGCGTGTCCTTCAGCGCCGGTTCTCCGGTGGCGGCAAAGCCCGCCTTGATATGGCTGTTGTCGCAGAACGGCTTGTTCTGGGAGGCGCCGCAGCGGCAGAGCGTGGCGCGGAAAAACGTCTCGGCGCCAAGCACGATCTCGGCATGCACCGCCAGCGGGCCGTTTTCGCGCAGCCGCACGGTGTTGACCACGGGCGGCTTTTCCCGCGGGCCGCCATCCTTGCGCGCATAGGTGATGGCGCCCGAGGGGCAGTTCTCGGCCAGCGCGACGATCTTCTCGACGCTGGCCGCCTCGGGATGGATCCATTGGCCTGGCGCGTTGGGCTCGAAGACATGCGGGTCGCCGAGCACGCAATTGCGCGAATGGATGCAGCGCTTGCCGGAAAACCCGATGTCGATTTTTTCGCCCTCGACCGTGCCGGCCATCGCGGTGCTCCTGTTGCCTGGAGTACGCCGCTCCTGAATGCACAGGCGCGGCGTACCCTTGGGTATGGTCTTGTTTCGATACATGTCGTCGCGCCAAAACCGGAAGCCGGTTTTGGGCGGCATGCATGGCCAGGCTATGGCTCGAACAGGAAAACCGTCAAGCTGGCAAACCGGTCAGGGGACCAGATCGATCTCCTCGGTTTCGCCGCCGCTGCAGGTGTAGCAGCAATCCTCGCATTTTTCCTTGTTGCCGGGGCCGACGCCCCAATAGGTGCCCTCATCGCCATCGACCCAGGCGCCGTAGCAGATCGATTCGCCTTCGTTGCAGGAAATCGGCAGCTGCTTGGTCTCGCCGTCGTCGAGATAGAAATCCTTTCCACTGCCGGGCCAGACATAGTCGCGGTCCTGGCTATAGAGTTCCAGACGCATGGCATTGGGATGGCTGTTCTTGACAGCGAAGGTGACGTCGCCGGCCTGCGCGGCTGGTACAAACAGGACAGCAAGCGAAAACGCGGCGGCGAGCCGGCGCGCGAATGTGAACGACATGGAAAACCCCCGATGTAGAATCGGCCCCCACGGCCGATAGGGGATCATGGCACGACACGGCCCGCCGCTAAAGGGATGATGCCGGCGATTGTTTCCAGATCGTCGCGGCATTTCGCCTTAGCGCTGCCAGAATGGCAGCTTGGCGATCTCAGCCTTGGCCTGCAATTGCGTCAGGCCAATATCGTCGATCAGATGCGGACTGACCTCGGACATTCGTTTGAGGTCCCAGCGAAAGCGTGTCCGCTCGCGCCAGCTTGCCACCATGCTTAGCAGGGAGTGCGGATGCGACGATCGTTGGACGGGCACACCCGGCCGCACTGCCCGATGCTGGACCGATGCGATTGTATTGTTCATGGCAACCTCCATTGGGTTTGAGGGTCCCACACCGTTGGGAACCACCTCACCGGAAAGAGATTGAATTGTGCAGGATACGAGCGGCGCCGTAATTAAGCCCTCCCA
Source organism: Mesorhizobium sp. ESP6-5 (assembly GCF_020164695.1). Lineage (NCBI taxonomy): Bacteria > Pseudomonadati > Pseudomonadota > Alphaproteobacteria > Hyphomicrobiales > Phyllobacteriaceae > Mesorhizobium > Mesorhizobium sp. ESP6-5. The sequence goes on along the minus strand of NZ_JAIUGR010000004.1, from coordinate 96,442 downwards.
AATAGTTCTCAAAAGTTCCAAACTTGCGCTAACTGTTTGTTTTGACGCCACTCTCGGGAGGGCTAGCCCCGCGTTTCCTGGCGAAACCGCTTCGCACTTTTCCCGGAATTGTCTATAGATGCGCCAATGCAGGGAGAGCGCTTCGCCTTTGGTCCGTTCGTGCTTGATCCGGGTGCGGGAACGCTGCTTCGGAACGACGATCCCGTTGCCGTCGGCTATCGGGGGCTAAAGCTGCTTGCGGCGCTCGTCGCAAAACCCGGCGAAATCTTGGGAAAAGCCGAACTGATGGACGCGGCGTGGCCGGGCACGGCCGTCGAGGAAGGCAACCTCACCGTCCAGATCGCGCAGCTGCGCAAGCTGCTCGGCCCGCCCGGCATTGTGGGTGAAGGGGGCGGGGAATGGATCACGACCGTTCCGCGCGTCGGCTATCGTTTCACGGGGGCCGTCGAACAGCTCGCCGGCGCCAAGCCGAAACCCTTGCCGCTGCCGGACAAGCCTTCGATAGCGGTGCTGCCCTTCGTCAATTTCAGCAACGATGCCGGGCAGGACTCTTTCTGCGACGGCTTGACCGAAGACCTGATCACCGACCTGTCCAGGATCTCCGGCCTGTTCGTCATCGCGCGCAATTCGACTTTTGCCTACAAGGGAAAGGCAATGGACGTGCGCGAGATCGCCAGGGAACTCGGCGTTCGTTATCTGCTGGAGGGCAGCGCGCGGCGCGATGCGGGGCGGGTGCGCATCAACGCGCAGCTGGTCGACGCGGCCAGCGGCGACCATCTATGGGCGGAACGCTTCGACCGCGGCCTGGACGATATCTTTGCCGTCCAGGACGAGGTGACCGCCAAGATCGTGGAGGCGCTGCTCGGCCGGCTGCGCGCACCGCCGCCACGCAACCGGCCCGCCAATCTCGACGCCTACGACCTGTGCGTGCGGGCGCGCAAGCTGATCGATGATTCGCCGCAGACCGCACGGGAAGCGCATCTGATGCTGACGCGCGCGGTTGCGCTCGATCCCCACTACGCCGAGGCCTATCGCTGGCTTGCCATGAACCACTGGATGGGATGGGTGCATTGGGGCGAGCCTATCGACCCTAACCGCCGCGTTGCCCTGGAGCTGGCGCGCAAGGCGGTCGCGATCGATCCTAACGATGCCGGGTGCCACTGGGTGCTCGGCAATTTGCTTGCCTATGAGCATGAGTTCGCCGAGTCGGAGGCCGAATTCGCCAGGGCGTTCGAACTCGACCCGAACGAGGCCGATGCGTGGGCGACATTGTCCGACATAACGACCCTGGCCGGGCGGGCCGAGGAGGCCCTGGAGCAAATCCGCAAGGCGTTCCGGCTGAACCCGTTTCCACCGAGCTGGTACTATCTGACACTCGGCCAGGCGCAATATGCGGCGCGCGACTACGCAGGCGCCGTCGAGACGCTGCGCCGGGACGAGACCTACCGCACCAGCTCACGCCGCTTCCTGGCGGCAAGCCTTGCGCAACTTGGCCGGCTCGAGGAGGCGCGCACGGAGGTGGAACTGTTCCTCGTCGGCAACCCGCATTTCACGACCCGCCATTGGGTCTGGACGGAGCCCTTCCGCGACGACGCGACGCGCGAGCACTTCCTCGATGGCTTTGGCAAGGCCGGCCTTCCCGACTGACGCGCCGGGGTGGCTCCTGCACCGAAGCGCCGCTACGGCACCAGGTCGATGGTTTCGGTCGTGTGCTCCACGCAGATGAAGCAGCAGGTATCGCAAGGCTGGTCGTTGTCTGGCCCGACGCCGGCGGAAATCTTGTCATTGCCATCGACCCAGGCGCCATAGCAGATGCGTTCGCCCTGATTGCAGGAGATCGGCACTGATTTCTGCGAGCCCGGATCGACAAGGAACACCTTGTCGTTGCCCGGCCAGACGGTCTCGCGATCGCGGCTGAACAGCTCGACCGCGACCCCCTCCTTGCGCAGGTTCTTGACGAAAAAGGCCATGTCGGCGGCCTCGGCCGAATTGGCCAGGACCAGTGCCGCCAGCGCAAGCATGCGAAACAGCGTCACCGCCGACCTCCCCGAATCACCGCGGGCAGGTTCGCACGGCGGCCGGGAACTAGGAAGACACGTGGCCCTGCGCGGTGATCTCACGTCCCAGCCTCACCACTTCATGGATCAGCAGATCGAGATCGTCGCGTCGGGTGCGATGATTGGTGATCGCCACACGCAACCAGTGCTCGCCATGCACCGTGGTGTCGGAGAGTGCAGCGATGCCTTGCTCCTGCAGCCGCAACATGATCTCGGTGTTGAGCGCCTTCAGCGCTTCGCCCGCCAAACCGGGCTGATAGCGGAAGCAGACGATGTTGATGGTCGGCGCCGCCGCAAGCTCCAGCGAAGGCTCGGCCTCGATCAGCCCGGCCAGATAGGAGACCTGCGCGATGTTCTGGTCGATCAGGCGGCCGAATTTTTCGACGCCATGTTCCTTCAGTGCCATCCACACTTTCAAGGCACGAAAGCCGCGCGACGTCTGCAGACCATAATCGTGCAACCATTCGCCGGAAGCGAGGCCGCGCGGCGTCGATTCCAGATATTCCGGCGTCACCGCGAAGGTCCGGCGGTGCGCGGCGGCGTCCCTGACCAGGGCACAGCCGACCTCGAACGGCGAATGCAGCCATTTGTGGGGATCGAGCGCGACCGAATCGGCCCATTCGATGCCGGCGACGCGGTGGGCGTTTTGCGGGGCGATGGCGATCAGCGCGCCGATGCAGCCATCGACATGGAACCAGAGGCCTTCCTCGTGAGCGAGTTTGGCAAGCGCCCGCAGGTCGTCGATCGCCCCAGTGTTGACCGTGCCGGCATTGCCGACGACGCAGGCCGGTTTGAAGCCGGCTGCCCGGTCCTCGACGATCGCCGCGCGCAACGCGTCGATATTGATCCGCAGCCCGGCATCTGTCGGGATGCGGCGCAGCGCCCGATTGCCGAGGCCCAGCGCTTCCATCGCCTTGCGGTGGCAGGAATGGATCTGGTCCGAGCCATAGAAGCGCAGCGGCTTCTCGATGGCTGAAACGCCGTGCTCGCGCACGTCGACGCCGGCCTTGACGTTGCGCGCCACCGTCAGCCCGATGATGTTGGCCATCGAGCCGCCGCTGACCAGCGTGCCGGAGGCCGAGTCTGGAAAGCCCAGCATCTGCTTGCACCAGTTCACCACCTGGCCGTCCATCAGTCCGGCGGCATGGTTGCCGCCACCGAGGTTGGAGCCCTGGATCGCCGCGAGGAAATCGCCGAGCGCGCCGGTGAAGTTGCTGGACCCCATATACCACGACCAGAACCGTGGATGGATGTTGCCCATCGGATAGGACATCACGGTGCGGGAGACCTCGCCATAGACGACGGCAAGCGGTGCCGGCGAGCGCGGCAGGGGTGCGGTGAAAAGATCCCGCACCTCGCCGGGCATCTCCCGCCAAACGGGGCGCTCGCGCACCTCACGCAGGTAGTCTACCGCATCGTCGATAATTCGATGCGAGAAGGCCTGCACATCGGCCCAGTCGGCGGGGTCAAGCGTTTCCTCGGCCGACATGCCGAGGCTTTCCTGCGCGATGTCCATGACAGCCTCCCGTCAAGCCGCCGGAAACTGGCAGCCGGGCGTCGAGCGCGACAGGGCCATTTCGTCGGCGTCCATCTCGGCCTCGATGCCGTCGAAAAGCGGTGTCGACATGTAGCGCTCGCCCGTGTCGGGAAGCATGCATAGGATCACCGATCCGGGCGGCGCCTTCTCCGCGACCTGACGCGCCACGGCGAAGGTGGCGCCGCCGGAAATGCCGGTGAAGATGCCTTCCTTCTGGGCCAGCGCCCGAGCCCATTTGATGCCTTCTGGCCCGGCGATCGGCATCACCTCGTCATAGAGGCTGGCGTCGATCGCCTCCTGCAGCACGTTGGGGATGAAGTCCGGCGTCCAGCCCTGGACGGGATGCGGCTCGAAGGCCGGGTGGCTGGCGGCAGGGGCGCCGCCGGCCCCCCGCTGCTGCGCCTTGCCGCTGCCGACCAGTTGCGCATTGGCCGGCTCGGAGAGCACGATGCGGACATCGGGCCGTTCGCGGCGCAAGACCCGCGCCACGCCGACGACCGTGCCGCCGGTGCCATAGCCGGTGACGAAGCAGTCGAGCCGCGAGCCGGCGAAATCGTTTATGATTTCGCGCGCGGTCGTCGACTCGTGGATGGCGGCATTGGCGGCCGTCTCGAACTGGCGGGCAAGGAACCAGCCATTGGCCTCGGCCAGTTCGACCGCCTTCTTGTACATGCCAAAACCTTTTTCGGCGCGTGGCGTCAGCACCACCTTGGCGCCCAGCATGCGCATGAGCTTGCGGCGCTCGACGGAAAAGCTGTCGGCCATGGTGACGACCAGCGGATAGCCTTTCTGCGCGCAGACCATGGCAAGCCCGATGCCGGTGTTGCCGCTGGTCGCCTCGACCACGGTCTGGCCAGGCTTCAGCGCGCCGCTGCGTTCGCCCTCTTCGATGATGTTGAGCGCCAGCCGATCCTTCACCGAGGCGCCCGGGTTGAAGAACTCGGCCTTGACGTAGATCGTCGCATGGGCCGGCGCGAGATTGTTGATGCGCACCACCGGCGTGTCGCCGACGGTGTCCAGGATGCTATCGAACAGGCGGCCGCGCCCTGCGGTGCTCCTGATTTTTTGTTTGTTCAACATCGTTGATCTCCTCGATCCTGTTCATCTTCACGGGCCGGTTACAAACCGGCGGCCTGGGCGGCGAGGTTTCGAGACCTTGCCGCGATATGACGTGCCGCTCATACGGCAAAGGCGACATCGGGGCGAAAGCATCGCCACCGGATGCGCCGTGTGGGGTCTGTGATAGAGTAAGGGCTGACAGGCCAACGTGGGAACAGGCGTGGAAACGGACGTGGAAACCCCACAGGCGAGGCGGGACGGCAGGGCAACGGCCCCGTCCGTGCGCCTGCTCGGAACGCTGGCGGTCACGCGCGACCAAGTGCCAGCCACCCTGCCGGGCTCGCGCAAGCTGCGGGCGCTGTTGGGGTATCTGGCGCTGGCGCCGCACCCCGTCAGCCGCTCCCGCCTGTGCGAACTTTTGTGGGATGTGCCCAACGATCCGCGTGGCGAGCTGCGCTGGTGCCTGAGCAAGCTGCGCACCGCTCTGGACGGGCCGGAACGGGGTCGGGTCGTCACACAAGGCGATGCGGTGGCGCTCGATCTCGAGGATTGCCCTGTCGATGCGCTGGAGGTCAGCCGCGCCGGCTTCGAAGGCATCGCAACGCTTGGTGTCGAGCGCCTGCGGGCGCTGGCGAAATTGTTCGCCGGCGAGTTCCTTGACGGCCTGGAGCTCGAGCGAAGCCCGCTTTTCAACAGCTGGCTGACGGCACAACGCCGTCGCTTCGGTGCCTGGCACGTGGCCGTGCTGGAAAGACTCGTCGAAACCCTGCCGGCGGATTGCGACGAAGCGGTCGCTCATCTCGACAGATGGCTGGAACTGTCGCCGTTCGAGGAGCGCGCGCACCGGGCGCTGCTGGCCGGTCTGGCGCGGCGTGGCGCCGTCGGCGCGGCCGAGCAACATCTGGCGGCGGCCGAGCAGCTGTTCGGGTCGGAAGAGCTGGATTTCGCGCCGCTGCGCGCGGCCTGGCAAGCGATCCGCGAGCGGCGGCCGGCCGGCTTGTCCATGGTATCGCAGCCGGTGGCCGGGCCGACCGTGGCCGAGACCACCGAGCCGAGCCACGCTTCGCTGGCGGTGATGCCGTTTGCCGGAGAGGCGCGCGGCGGACCGGCCGACGGTTTCACACACGACATCATCACCCGGCTGGCCAAGCTTCGCGATTTCTTCGTCATCGCGCGCGGGTCGGTGTTTGCATTGGCCGAGGAAGCCATCGCGCCCGAGGAGGCGGGCCGCCGGCTGAATGTCGACTATGTGGCCACCGGCGCGGTGCGCAACCCGGCCGGCAGGCTGGTCGTCAACGTCGAACTGATCGAGGTGCGCACGGCCAGGATCGTCTGGGCCGAAACCTTCGAGCGGCGGTCGGACGATATCTTCACCGTGCTCGACGAGATCGGCGACAGCATCGTGTCGTCGATCTCGTCCGAAATCGAGACGGTCGAACGCAACCGCGCCCTGCTCAAGGCTCCCAACTCGCTCAATGCCTGGGAGGCCTACCACCGTGGCCTCTGGCACATGTACCGTTTCACGCAGGCCGAGAACGAAACGGCACGGCACTTCTTTGCCAGCGCCCTGCGGCTTGATCCGACCTTCGCCCGCGCCTATGCCGGCCTGTCCTTCACCCATTGGCAGAACGCCTTCCAGCGCTGGGGCGACCGCGATCGCGAAAGCGCGCTGGCGTTCGAGAGTGCCGGGCAGAGCTTGCTGGTTGATGACCACAATCCGGCCGCACACTGGGCGATGGGGCGGGCGCTGTGGCTGCGCGGCGAACAGGACGGCTCGCTCGGCGAACTGGAACAGGCGGTCAAACTCAGCCCCAATTTCGCGCTCGGCCATTATGCGCTGTCCTTCGTCCATTCGCAGTCGGGCGACCCGCGGGCGGCGATCGGCTCCTCCGACCATTCGCGCCATCTCAGCCCTTTCGATCCGCTGCTGTTCGGCATGCTGGGGGCGCGGGCCATGGCGCACGTCCGGCTCGGCCAGTTCGAGGAGGCGGCCGGATGGGCGCTGAAGGCAGCCGCCCGGCCGAACGCGCACGCCATCATCCTGGCGATCGCGGCACATTGCCTGGCACTGGCGGGGCGGCTCGAAGAGGCGCGCGGCTTTGCCGCCGCCATCCGCAAGACGTTGCCGGACTACCGCGCCGACGATTTCATCGCCACGTTCCGCTTCGAGCCCGACGCCGAGGCGTTGTTCCGGCAAGGCGCCAGGCGGATCGGACTCGGCTGAGTTCGTGCTTGAACACCTGCGTTAACGAAGTCGGAAGGAGTTGTTTAACCGTTCACGGCTATGTGACCTACGGGGGGTCGATTGCAAAGTGAGTATGATGAGCGACAGCCCTGAGAAGCGCAGCGAATGGCGCGCCATTTTTTATGTACAAGCCCGCGTCGCCATCCTGTTCGTGCCGGTGGTTGCCAGCCTGCTGCTCATCGCCGCCCTTGCCGGCAACGATCGCAAATCCGTTCCCGACCTTGACCGCACGGTCACCGGATCGGTGCGATAAAGCAGGCCGAACCCGCTTTTCCCCGGCTCTTCGAGGCACTCAATAGAAGCGCGGGATCGGGCCGTTCTGCGGGGTCGTGCGGTCGCCGAGGTCGAGAAAGACCTCGTCGACATAACACCAGCCCCAGCCTTCCGGCGGGTCGTAGCCCTCTATGACGGGATGGCTGGTGGCGTGAAAATGCTTGGTGGCGTGGCGGTTTGGGGAGTCGTCGCAGCAGCCGACATGGCCGCAGGTGCGGCAGAGCCGCAGATGCACCCACCACGAACCGCTCTTCAGGCACTCCTCGCAGCCGAGCGCGCTCGGCGTTACGTCCTTGATCCCAGCGGCGTGTCTGCATTCATCCGCCATCACACTCTCCCGACCTATTTCTCAATTTGAAGCATGATCTTTTCCGAAAACCGGTTCCCACTTTCGGGATCATACTTGAGGCGCGTCGGCCTGGCTGGCGTCCCGCGCAAGAAATGCATGCAACGCCGCCACCACCTGGGCGCCCTCGCCGACAGCCGCCGCGACGCGTTTGACCGAGCCGGAGCGCACGTCGCCGATGGCGAACACGCCGCTGCGGCTGGTCTCCATCACGCCATGGGCCGATGCTATGTCCGATCCGGTGCGGATGAAACCCCTGGCATCCAGCGCCACGTCGGATTGGGCGAGCCAATCGGTGTTCGGGTCGGCGCCGATGAACAGGAAGAGATGGCGGATCGGCCGCGTCGTCGAGGCGCCGCTCGAGCGGTCGCGCCAGCGTACCGTGGCGAGATTGCCTGCCTCGCCGTCCAGCGCCTCGATTTCGGCGCCGGTCAGCACCTCGATGTTCGGCTGCGCCCTGATGCGCTCGACGAGGTAACGCGACATCGAGGCCTCGAGGCTGCCGCCACGCGCCAGCAGCGCTACTTTCCTGACCTGGCTGGCCAGGTAGACGGCCGCCTGGCCGGCCGAATTGCCGGCGCCGACCAGCGCCACTTCCTGGCCGCCGCAAAGCCGTGCTTCGATGGGCGAGGCCCAATAATGCACTGATGTGCCCTCGAACTCGGCGAGATTGGCGACATCGAGGCGGCGATAGCGCGCGCCGCTGGCGATGACCACCGAGCGCGTGCGCACCGTCTCGCCGTCGCCGACCGCGAGCTGGTAGCGCGCACCGTCGGTGGCGGCACCGAGCAGCTTCACCTCGTCGGGGATGACCATCTCGACGCCGAATTTCTGCGCCTGGTTGTAGGCGCGCGCCATCAGCGCCATGCCGGTAATGCCGGTGGGGAAGCCGAGATAGTTCTCGATGCGAGCGGAGGCGCCGGCCTGGCCGCCGAAGGCACGGCAATCGAGCACAATCGTCGACAGCCCTTCCGAGGCCGCGTAGACCGACGCCGCCAGACCGGCCGGTCCGGCGCCGACGATGGCGACGTCATAGACCTTGCTGGCGTCGACCGGCCGCAGCAGGCCGATGCAGCGGGCGAGGTCCTTCTCCGCCGGATTGAGCAGCAGCCTGCCATTCGGGCACAGCACGACCGGCAGGTGGTGGGGATCGACCTGGAAGTGCTCGAACAGCGTCTTCGCGCAAGGATCGGTTTTGGAATCGAGCACGCGGTGGGGCTGGCCGCTGCGGGCGAGAAAGCCTTGCAGGCGAAGGACGTCGCCATTGTCGGCAGGTCCGACGATGATGGGACCGATCGTGCCGCTCTCGAGCAGCCCGACGCGGCGCAGGATCAGCGCCCGCATGATGCGCTCGCCGAGATTGGCCTCCTGCACCATCAGGTCGCGCAGTCGCTGCGACGGGATGACGAACGCCTCGACCGGCTCGGCCGCCTGCGCATTGACCAGCGAGGGACGGGCCGAAAGCTGCGCCAGCTCGCCGGCGAAGCTGCCCGGGCCATGCGTGACGATCGTCTCGCGCCGGCCAAATTTGCCGTCCTGGGTGATATCGACCTTGCCCGCCAGCACCACGATCAGTCCCGGGGACACATCGCCGGCCTCGAAAATGTGCTCGCCGGCGGCATAGGCACTGGCCTCGCCGAACCGGCGCATGCGCTCGATGTCCGCCTCGGCTAGGACGGGAAAAGCCTGGTCGCGGCGGGCGCCGAAGATCGCGGTGCTGGATTGAGACATGGTCGCGAGCGTAGCGAAGGGGGCGCGCGGTTTGAAGCGGTTTGTTCGGGGACTGGCCAGGAGGGCAGGTCATCGGGCAAGAAAAAAGCCCGGACGAACCGGGCTTTTTCTCAGGGTTCCTGAACCGATCGAATGGTTCGAAACGGGAATTTGGTGCCCAGAAGAGGACTCGAACCTCCACTCCTTGCGGAACACGGACCTGAACCGTGCGCGTCTACCAATTCCGCCATCTGGGCTGGTGCGGGCTCAATAAGCGGGCAAGCGATTGCTGTCAACGCGCTTTTTTAAACCCGCTGCTCGCTTGCCGGCTTAGCCTTCCAGCACTTCCTTCGAAGCCACGGTCGAATCGGCGTTGAGCTGGTAGATCACCGGCACGCCGGTGCCGAGTTCCAGCTTGACGATCTCCTCGCCCGACTTGCCGTCCAGCGCCATGATCAGCGCGCGCAGCGAATTGCCGTGGGCAGCCACCAGCACCGTGCCGCCGCGCAGCACATGCGGTTGCAGATCGTGCAGGTAATAGGGCCAGACGCGGGCGCCGGTGTCCTTCAGGCTTTCGCCGGCGGGCGGCGGCACGTCATAGGAGCGGCGCCAGACATGCACCTGCTCCTCGCCCCATTTCTGGCGCGCGTCGTCCTTGTTGAGACCGGAGAGGTCGCCATAGTCGCGCTCGTTCAGCGCCTGGTCGCGAATGGTGTGCAAGTCGCTCTGGCCGACCGCGTCCAGAATGTGCTGGCAGGTTTTTTGCGCCCGGATCAGCGCCGAGGTGAAGGCGATATCGAACTTCAGGCCGCGCGCCTTGAGTTTTTGGCCGGCGGCCTTGGCCTCGGCATGGCCCTGCTCCGTCAGGTCGACGTCGCGCCAGCCGGTGAACAGGTTCTTCAGGTTCCATTCGCTCTGGCCGTGGCGCACGAGCACGAGGGTTCTCGACATTTTTGCTCCTCTGGGGTCCGGGCATTCCAGGAAAAGTGTGTAGTGGTTTTCCGTCCCGCGTAAGAACGAAAATGGTTCAGGGCCGTTTCAGGCAAGCCCAAGCACGTCCCGCATTGAATACAGTCCCGGCTTCTGGCCATGCGCCCAAAGTGCGGCCTTGACGGCACCGCGGGCGAAGATGGCGCGGTCCTCGGCATGGTGCGACAGCGTGATGCGCTCGCCGGTGCCGGCCAGGATCACGCTGTGATCACCGACCACCGAGCCGCCGCGCAGCGTGGCAAAACCGATCGAGCCGGTTTGTCGCACACCCGTATGGCCGTCGCGTGAACGCACATCATTGCCGGCCAGTGCGATGCCGCGCCCGGCGGCGGCCGCCTCGCCGAGCAGAAGCGCCGTGCCCGAAGGCGCGTCGACCTTGTGCCTGTGGTGCATTTCGAGGATCTCGATGTCGAAATCGTCGGCGTCGAGCGCGCGTGCCGCCTGTTCGACCAGCACCGCCAGCAGATTGACGCCGAGGCTCATATTGCCCGACTTGACGATGGTCGCGTGGCGGGCGGCGGCAGCGATTTTCGCGTTGTCGTCGGCCGAACAGCCTGTCGTGCCTATGACATGGACGATGCGCGCCTGCGCCGCGTAACCGGCGAACTCGACCGTCGAGGCCGGGGTGGTGAAATCGAGCACGCCGTCAGCCCTGGCGAAGACCGGCAACGGATCGCTGCCGATCGCCACGTCGATGCGGCCGACGCCGGCGAGTTCGCCCGCATCCTTGCCCAGGTGAGGCGAATCCGGGCGCTCGACCGCGCCGATGACGCGGGCGCCCGGAATGGCGTGGATGGCGCGGATCAGCGTCTGGCCCATGCGGCCGGCGGCGCCGACCACCACAAGGCCCATATCGCTGGCCGGCTCGCCTGATGTGGTCTCGCTCATGGCGTGCTCCCGGCGATGTCCTGGGTCTCTAGTTCCTGAACCGAACTCTCGGCCGGGGCGCTATCGTCGACAAGCCCCAGGCCCTTGACGCCCTGTATCCGGTGGAAACGGGCATAGACGCTGTGCGGGTCGGCCATCAGCGAGGCATGCGTGCCCTCTTCGACCAGATGGCCCTGTTCCAGCACGATGATGTGGTCGGCATTGACCACGGTGGACAGGCGGTGCGCGATGACGATGGTGGTGCGCCCTTCCATGACCTTGGTGAGCGCCTGCTGGACGCGCGCTTCGGCCTCGTTGTCGAGCGCCGACGTCGCCTCGTCGAGCAGCAGGATCGGCGCCTGGCGCACAATGGCGCGGGCAATCGACACGCGCTGGCGCTGGCCGCCGGAGAGCGTGGCGCCATTCTCGCCGACCGGCGTGTCATACCCTTGCGGCTGCTGGCGGATGAACTCGTCGGCCGCGGCCAGCCGCGCGGCCTGTTCGATCTCGGCATCCGTGGCCGAGGGGCGGCCATAGCGGATGTTGTCGCGGATGGTGCCCTCGAACAGATAGGGCGCCTGCGAGACATAGGCTATCGAGCCGCGCAGCGACTGTTTGGTGACCTTGGAAATGTCCTGGCCATCGATCTCGATCGTACCGCTCTCGACGTCGTAGAAGCGCTGCAGCAGCGCCACCAGTGTGGTCTTGCCGGCACCGGAGGCGCCGATGACGGCGGTCATCTTGCCGGCGGCGGCGACGAAGCTCAGGTCTTGAAGGACAGGCGCCTCCTCGACATAGCGGAAGGACACGTTGTTGAAGCGCACTTCGCCCGTGCTGAAGTTTGCCTTGGTAGCGCCAGGCGCGTCGCCCTGCTTCGGCTCGAGGTCGAGCAGTTCGTAGATCATGCGTGCATTGACCAGAGCCCGTTCCATGCCGACCTGCATGCGTGCCAGGCGGCGCGCCGGATCATAGGCCAGGATCAGCGCCGTGATGAACGAGAAGACCGCGCCCGGCGGCTGCCCGAGAACCAGAGCCCGATAACCGGAATAGGCGATGACGGAGGTGACGGCGAAGCCGGCCAGCATGTCGGAAATCGGCGACAGCCGTTCGGAGACGCGGGCAATCTTGTTCGAGCGCTGTTCGGCGTCGCTGGCGAGCTTGCCGATGCGGCCGGACAGTTCGTCCTCCATGGTGAAGGCCTTGACGATGGCGATGCCTTGCGTGGCTTCCTGCACGGCGCCGATCAGGCGCGAATTGATCAGCACGGATTCGCGGGTAATGCGCCGCACGCGACGGGTGAGGTAGACGACGGCCCAGATCAGCGGCGGTCCGATCAGCAGCGAACTGAGCGACAGGACCGGATCCTGGTAGACCATGACGCCGAGCAGGCCGATCAGCGTCACCGCGTCGCGGGTGATCGAGGTCAGCGTCAACGACAGGAGGTCGCGGATGCCGCCGACGTTTTCGTTGACCTGCGCCGCCAGCCGGCCGGAGCGTGTATCATTGAAGAAGCCGACGCCGAGCTTCATCAGGTGATCGAAAATGCGCTTCTGGTAGCGCGCCACCAGATTGTTGCCGATCTTGGCCAGCGCCACCGCCTGGCCATAGCCGGCAAAGCCGCGCAGCAGGAAGGCCGCCATGAAGCCTGCGCAGATCCACACGATCGCGTCGCCACGCCGTTCGTAGAAGATCTGGTTGACCATCGGGGCCATGATCCAGGCCGTGAAGGCGGTCGTGCCCGAAACGATCAGCGAGCAGGTGATGACCATCACATAAGTCCAGCGATAGTCGTGGCTGTTCTCAGCGAGAATGCGGCGCAGCACCGCTGTGACCTCGCCGGGCCGGGCTTTCAGCTTGTTTGGAGTTTGAAGTGTCAAATCAGAGGGCTTTGTCGGTTTCGCTTCCCGTGGCCGGGCAATTCGGCACCCCTATTACCGCCAAGCAGCCGGCTTGCCTATGCCTTGGGGTGACTAACTTCGTCGCGCCAGCGCCGGCCCGATGTTTGGACGCCGAACAGCGTGGGGTTCCTGGCATAGGCGGCAAGGCCGAGAAGGGCAGCCAGCGGATGGGTGATGACATAGACCGGCATGGTGCGCATCAGCGCGCTGTGCGGCGCCTTGTCCTCGAAGGCGGCGCGGAAATTGCCTTGCTTCAGCGCCGGCACGATCTTTTGCGCGATGCCGCCGGTTAGGAACACGCCGCCCCTGCTCATGAACACCAGCGCCAGGTCGCCGGCGGTGCGGCCGAGGCAGGTGACGAAGGTCTCGAGGGCTTCCTGCGCCACCGGATCGGTCTTGGCCAACGCCGCACCGGTGACTTCGGCCGGCGTGGTGAAGGGCGACGGCTTTCCATCCGCCTTGGCCACCGCCCGGTAGACGTTGACGAGACCGCGTCCGCACAGGATCTGTTCGCCCGAAATGCGGCCCTCGAGCTTCTCGATATGCGGGAAAACCTCGAAATCGCGCGGTGTGCGCGGCCCGATGTCCATATGACCGCCTTCGCCGGGCACCGGGATCCAGTGATGCAGCGCGTGGACCAGCCCGGCGACGCCGAGCCCGGTCCCGGGGCCAAGGACGACGCGGCCGGCATTGGGCTCCGGCGCGCCGCCGCCGATCTTTTCCATGTGCTCTTCGCCAAGCGCCACGACGGCCAGCGCCTGCGCCTCGAAATCGTTGAGCACGACAATGTCGCTCAGCCCAAGATTGGCGAACATCTGCCTCGGCTTGACGACCCAGGGACAGTTGGTGAGCTCGATCTCGTCGCCGTCGACCGGGCCGGCCACGGCCAGCACCGCCGAATTGGGGCGAACCGAGGACCGATCGAGCACCGCCGCCTGGATCGCCTCGTCGATGGTGTTGTAATTGGCGGTCTGGACGATGATCGGCTCGCCGGCCCCGGAATTGGCGTCGAGCACGATCGAAAACCGCGCATTGGTGCCGCCGATATCGCCGATCAGGATCGGAAACCGCAGCAAAGTCTCGTCATCGCCCGTGCTTGGCATGCTCTCGTCCGTCCCCGGCGCCCGCGACGGCGTTTCGCCGTTCCTGCGTTGACTAGCGCATGAGTTTGAAAAGGGAAACGGTTTTCGGGCCTGGTGGCGCGCAGGGAGAGGTTCTGCGGCCAAACGGCCACTGTTCCATGAAAACGGGGGCTAAACCGATTGAGCCTGCGGGTGGCGCGCCAATCACTTCGCTGGCGGCCGTGGCCGCGGCACCGGTACGCCGACCTCGGGCGTCGCGGTGAAGGCGTTCACCGCGCTTGGCAGGCCGGCGGTGCCGCTTGCCGTGACGGCGGGCAGCGACGGCGCTTCCGGCTCAGGCACCGCCACCGCGACCGGCACGGCGTCGCCGTGATAGGTCGCGGCCTCGGCCGAGGCAGGCCCCGGCGCGTCGAGCACCGCGTGGCATTCCTTGGGCAGGTTGGCCATCGTCATCAGGTCACGTGCCTTGGGCGCATCCGGGTTCTTGTTCGGCCGCCACGGCTTCTGCGTGAACCACCAGGCCAGCGGCTTGCCGCAGCCATCATCCTCCGGCGTTGCTTCCTGCGCCTTGCAATTGGGCGAGCCCGGCTGGCAGCCGATGCGCATGTGGAAATGGTAGTCGTGGCCCCAGAACGGCCTGATCTTGCGTAGCCACGAGCGGTCACCCCTGACCGTGTCGCAGAGCTTTTTCTTGATGCCGGGATTGACCAGGATGCGCTCGACCTCCGGATAGCTCGCCGCGCGCTTCAAAAGCCGCGTGTGCGCCGGCGTCCACAGCGCGTCCTTCACAAGATGCGTCTTGTCGTCGACCATCAAGGTGGCGCTCATGGTCTCGCGCTGCGCCCTGGTCATGGTGCGGTCGGGCATCGGCGTCAGCCAGATGTCGGCGTCGAGCCCGATCTGGTGCGAGGCATGACCTGATAGCATCGGGCCGCCGCGTGGCTGCGCGATGTCGCCGATCAACAGGCCCGGCCAACCGTCGGCGACGGCGTCGCGCGACAATCTCTCGATCAGCGCGATCATCGCCGGATGGCCCCAGCGGCGGTTGCGCGAAGGCCGCATCACCTGCCAGGTCGGACCATCCATGGGAATGGCGACGCCGCCGGCAAAACAGCCCTTGGAATAGAAGCCAAAGGATTGCGGGGCGGTGGCCGTCGGCAGCTTCTCGGCGCCGAACAGGTCTTTCGCCCGCTCCTCGGCCGCTGCCGGCTGCGCGGCCAGGCCTGCCAGAGCCAGTGCTGCAGCCAATACCGCATTTCTGGGGCAAAGCGACCGCATCGATGATTTCATGAACCGCACCCCCGTGCCTGCAATCGCCGAATCATACCACGCCAAGCGCCACGCTTCGATCATCCTATCCCTTCACGCCCCTCATCGGGCTGCGCGGCGCACCGTCACGCCAGTCGCCGCTTGCCCACATATGGTCGAAAGCGGCGCGATAGTCGGGAAAGCGAAACCGATAGCCCGCCGCCTTGATCGCCGCATTGGCGACCCGCTTGTTCTCGCCATAGAAGGACCGCGCCATGGGCGAAAGTTGGGCGCTGTCGAAGGGAATTTCGGGCGGCGGCTCAACGCTCATCAGATGTGCGGCGTAGGCGACGACATCCTGCGGCGGCGCCGGCTCATCGTCGGTGACGTTGAAGATGCCGCCTCTATTGCCGCTGATCAGATGCCACAGCGCGCCTGATATGTCGTCGCAATGGATGCGGTTGAACACCTGGTCCGGCTTGACCAGCCGCCTGGCAGTGCCGTTCTCCAGATTGACCAGCGCGTTGCGGCCGGGACCGTAAATGCCGGACAGCCGCAGGATCGCCACTGGGCGCCCGATGTCCTCGCCAAGCCTCTGCCAGGCCCGCTCGGCCTCGACCCGCATGACCGAGCGCTTCGACACCGGCCGGCAGGCGGCCGTCTCGTCGACCCAGGCGCCGCCATGATCCCCATAGACGCCAACGGTCGAGAGATAGCCTATCCATTCCAGCGCCGGCATCCCTGCGATTGCCTGGCGAGCGGCATTCAACACCGGATCGCCGGCTTCTTCCGGACCGACCGAAACCACCAGATGCGTGGTTTTCTCCAGCGCAGCGCCGATTTCGTTCGTCAACTTGCCGTCGAACAGCAGTGGGACGATGCCGGCCTGGCGCAGCGCTTCGAATTTTTCCTCGGAGCGTGTCGTGCCGAAGATGCTGGCGGTTCCCCTATTGGCGCGGGCAAAGGCCTTGCCCGAATAACCGGCGCCGAAAATGAAGACCTGTTTTCCACTCATGCACGCGCCCTGTTTGGCCGCGCCAGGCGCCATTCCTCGCGCACCGCGGCATCGTCCTCGCTGTTCAAGCCGTTCGCGGCCTGTTCGGCATACTCGGTTTCCGGCACCAGCCGCGCCAGCGCCCATATTGCCGCGCCCCGCACCAGGGGAGAAGCATCGCCGAGCAGGTCCCGGACGACGCCGGCAAGCGCGCCGTCGCCGGAATTGCCGGCGGCGATCAGCACGTTGCGGATGAAACGGTCACGGCCGATGCGTTTGATCGGCGAACCGGAGAAGAAGGCGCGAAAGCCGGCATTGTCGAGGGCCAAGAGATCGGCGAGCGGCGGCTCGCGCAGATCGTCGCGCGCGGCGAGCTTGGCCTCGGATGCGGCGCGGGCGAATTTGTTCCAAGGACAAGCGGCGAGGCAGTCGTCGCAGCCATAGATGCGGTTGCCGATCTTTTCCCGAAATTCATGCGGGATCGGCCCCTTGTTCTCGATCGTGAGATAGGAGATGCAGCGCCGCGCATCGAGCCTGTAGGGCGCGGGGAACGCGTCGGTCGGGCAGGCGTCGAGGCAGGCGCGGCAGGAGCCGCAATGGTCGATCTCGGGCTTGTCCGGTTCCAGTTCGGCCGTGGTGAAGATGGTGCCAAGGAACAGCCAGGAGCCGTGCTCGCGGCTGACTAGGTTGGTGTGCTTGCCTTGCCAACCCAGCCCCGCTGCTTCCGCCAACGGCTTTTCCATCACGGGCGCCGTGTCGACGAAGACCTTCACGTCGCCGCCGGCGCGCGCGACGATCTTGCCGGCGATCTCCTTCAGCCGGCCCTTCATGACCTCGTGATAGTCGCGGTTTTTCGCGTAGACGGAGATCGCGCCGCGATCGCGCCTGGCCAGCACGTCGCGCGGATCATGGTCCGGCCCGTAATTCATCGCCAGCACGATGATCGAGCGCACGTCGGGCCACAGCGTGGATGGCTCGCCGCGGCGCGCAATCGTCTCGGCGATCCAGTCCATCGAGCCGTGAAAGCCGTCGGCGACGAATTCGGCCAGGCGCGCCGGCGCCAGCGGGATGGCGTCCGGGGTGGTGACGGCGACCGCGTCGAAGCCGGCGCGCCGCGCCTCCGCGTCGATCAGCGCGCGCAGTTTCGACGCGTCAGAAGTCGAGATCCGCATAGTGCGATACCGGCGACAGGCCGCGCACGCGGTCGGTCAGGAGCGGCCGGAAGGAGGGCCGCGACTTCACCCGCGTGTACCATTCGCGCGCGGCGGGGTGTTCGCGCCAGTCGATCTCGCCGAGATAGTCGAGCACCGACAGCGTCGCGGCGGCCGCCAGATCGGCATAGGTGACCCTGCCGCCGGCCAGCCAATGACGGGTGCCCGCCAGCCAGTTGGTGTATTTCATGTGCTGGCGGATGTTGGCGCGCGCGGCGCGGATGGCGCCTGAATCGGGCGAGCCGCCGCCCGCCGTTTCCGGCATCACCGGCTTCAGCACGCGTTCGCGCACCAGATGGCGCGTCACTTCGCTTTCGGCCTTGTTGAGATACCAGTCGATCAGCCGGCGGATTTCGGCGCGCTGCATCGGATCCTCGGCGAACAGCCGCTTGTCGCGCTTGAGCACGCCGCGCGTCTCGTCGAGATATTCGGAAATCACCGTCGCGCCGATGATCGGCACGTCACCTTCGGCCAGCAGGATCGGCAGTGTGCCGGCCGGGTTCAGCGCCAAGAACTCCTTGCGCCGCGTCCACGGCTTTTCCTCGATCAGCGCCAGCTCCTCGCCATACTCGCCAAAGGCGAGGCGGACGAAGCGGCAGGTAGCGAACATGGGATGGTGGAAAAGCGTCAGCATGGTTCCGCGATGATAAAGCGCACTGGTGTCGTTCAGAATCCGGAATTCGCGCGTCGCGCTCGTTCCAGGTATGGCGAATTCCGGATTGCCACACTGGCGAATCGCAGGGCGCACCGGTAAGTCTTGGCCGCCCGGCTAGCGGGCCGTCAGGGGTGTTGCGACCTATAGGGGGACTTCGGCGCCATGACAAGCAAGCCATTCTGTTAGCCGTCACGCCAACGCCGAGGTAGAAATGGAAAGCCAGACCATCGTCGAAGCCCTGCTGCTTGGCCTGCTGGAGGGATTGACCGAATTCATCCCGGTGTCCTCGACCGGCCACATCCTGCTCGCCGGCCACTTCCTCGGCTTCCAGTCGACCGGCAAGGCCTTCGAGATCCTGATCCAGCTCGGCGCCATCCTGGCCATCCTCAGCGTCTATTTCCGGCGCCTGTGGCAGATGCTGCTCGACCTGCCGCATGACCGGCTGACGCGGCATTTCGTCATCGGCATCCTCATCGCCTTCCTGCCGGCGGCGATCATCGGCGCGCTGGCGCATGACTTCATCAAGACGGTGCTGTTCGAATCACCCCGGTTGATCTGCATCATGCTGATCATCGGCGGCGTCGTGCTGCTGGTCGTCGACCGCATGAACCTCAAGCCGGTCTATCGCGACGTCGAGCGGTTCCCGACCAGACTCTACCTGCAGATCGGGCTGTTCCAGTGCCTGTCGCTGATCCCCGGCACGTCGCGTTCGGGCTCGACCATCGTCGGCGCGCTGCTTCTGGGCGTCGACAAGCGGGCGGCGGCGGAATTTTCCTTCTTCCTCGCCATCCCGACCATGGTCGGCGCCTTCGCCTTCGACCTGTTCAAGAACCGCAACGTGCTGACCTCGGCCGATCTGCCGATCATCGCCATCGGCTTCGTCGCCGCTTTCGTCACGGCCTTGGTCGTGGTGCGCTACCTGCTCGACTACGTCTCGCGCAACGGCTACTCGCTGTTCGGCTGGTGGCGCCTGGTGGTGGGGATCGTCGGGCTGGTGGCGTTGATGATCTGGGGCTGAACGTGCGTTGTTGCAGGCCCCTCACCGGGATTGCCAACCGAATTGAGAGGGGCAATTCGGGGCAACCCGACCTCTCCCCTAGCGGCCGGATGAGGGGGCTGCCTCGCACGGATTTCTGTCAACTCCTTCCGTAAAACGCATTCGGGACATGCACCGGCCAGCGCCACGGCAGCACGGCGACCATGTCGAAGCGCATCGACAGCCTGCCATAGTCGGGCTGGCGGGACAGCCAGATATCGGCAGCACCCTCGATGCGGCGCTCCGATTCGTGACCGATCGCCTCCATGGCCTCTATCAGCGTGCGGCGCGCCTTGACCTCGACGAACAGGACGAGGTCGCCGCGCCGCGCAATCAGGTCGATCTCGCCGAAGCGGGTGCGGTGGCGGCGCGCGAGAATCCGGTAGCCCTTCAACATCAGCGCGGCCGCCGCCAGCCATTCGCCGCGATGACCGCGCCGGTAGGCCTTTTGGCGGCTGGCGCTCGGGCGCTCAGCCACCGCTGGTTTCTCGTTGCTCGGCCATGACTTTTGGACAAACGGAACCGTTTGTCCGAGAAAACCGGTTTCCGCTTTTCGCGATCATGGTCTGTCCTTGAGCTCGAGCAGCCGCCGATATAGCGCCTGCTTCTGGCCGCCGGTCATTTTCGCCGCTTCCGCCGCCGCCTTGGAGGCGGGCATTTCAGCGGCGAGCGACAAGAGCAGGCGATCGATGTCTTCAGGTTCGTCGGCCTTGGCCTCGGCGGCGCCGACGCAGACGACGATCTCGCCCCTGGGCGTATCGGCCCCCGCGTAGTGGTCGGCGAGCGCCCGCAGCGTGCCGGTGCGCATCTCCTCGAACGTCTTGGTCAATTCGCGGCCAATGGCGGCCTTGCGCTCGCCGCCGAGCGCCTCGACCATGGCGCCGAGCGACTCGGCCAGCCGGCGCGGCGATTCGAAGAAGATCAGCGTCGCCGGCACGGCTCTCAGGGCCTCCAGCCGGGCCAGCCGTTGTCCCGATTTAACCGGCAGGAAGCCGGCGAACAGGAAAGCGTCCGACGGCAGGCCCGACGCCGTCAGCGCGGCAAGCGGCGCCGAGGGGCCGGGGATCGGCACGACGCGGATGCCGTGGTCGAGCGCCTCGCCGACCAGCCGGTAGCCGGGATCGGAGACCAGCGGCGTGCCGGCATCCGAGATCAGCGCCACGCTCTGGCCGGCTTCGAGTGCGGCGATCAGCTTCGGCCCGGCCTCGCCCGCATTGTGTTCATGATAGGCCGTGGTGCGGCGGCGAATGCCGTAGCGGTCGAGCAGCACGCGCGACACGCGCGTGTCCTCGCAGGCGACGATGTCGGCGGCGGCCAGCGTCTCCAGGGCGCGCAGCGTGATGTCGGCGAGGTTGCCGATCGGCGTCGCCACCAGATAGAGCGCCGGATCGAGCGGACGGGCCGCGATCTCGGTCTGCCCGACCACATAGCTGCGCTTGCCCGTCTCGCCAGTCACCGATGCCGTCTCCGTTCAGCCCTGTTTGGCCTGCCAAACCCATTTGGCATGGCTGGCGCCGGCTTGCAAAACTCACACCGATGTAAGGCAATCGCCATTCCTTCGCCACACTAGGGAACGAAACCGGTTTTGGCAGATTTAGCCCCTGATTCCCAAGGGAGGACAGGATGGACAGCCTGACGATACAGGACGCTTTCGAGCCCTACTATGCCGGCCGCGGCCGGATTGCCGCACGCCAGGACAAGCGGCTGCCGGCCCGGGACGACACCAGCCTGACCAAGCAGGCCTCGATTGCCTTGCCGACGGATGTCAGGCTTTCCGACAACAAACCCGACAGCACGACGGAGCACTGACCGGACGATGCCCAATCGCTTCGATATTTTCATCACCCGTCTCGAAACGAAAACCGCGCGCCACGGCGTGCCGCTATCTCCGATAGGCGACCAGCACCGAGGGCGCCGCGACAAGGACAACGCCAAGCCGGTACGCTCCGGAGAATCCCACGCCGAGAAAGACCGCGGAAAGCATCGCCACAAACACGACGCCTGATCTGGTTCAGATCGGCGAGTTCATCGTCGTGGGCGGAGCAAGGCGCGACGCAGGGCATGCCCGCGAGCAACACGGGCCTCGGTCAGCCGAAAGGCACTCAGCCCCCCAGCGCCCGATCCAGATCGGCGATCAGATCGTCGCCATCCTCGATCCCCGCCGACAGCCGCACCAGCGAATCCGATATGCCGATCTCCGCCCGCTTCTCGGCGGGAATGGAGCCATGCGTCATCAGCGCCGGGTGCTCGATCAGGCTCTCCACCCCGCCAAGACTTTCGGCCAGCGTGAACAGCTGCGTGCGTTCGAGAAAGCGTTTGGTGCCGGCAAGATCGCGATCGAGCACAGCCGTGATCATGCCGCCGAAGGCATGCATCTGCTGGACTGCGATGGCGTGCTGGGGATGGCTGGCGAGGCCGGGATAGATGACGCGGCGCACATCTTTTCGCGCTTCCAGCCACTGCGCGATCTTCAGGCCGTTGGCGGAATGGCGCTCCATCCTGAGCGCCAGGGTCTTCAAACCGCGCAGCGCCAGGAAACTGTCGAACGGGCCTGATATGGCGCCGACGGCGTTCTGCAGGAATTTCAGCCGGTCGGCCAAATCCTTGTTGTCGCCGACCACGGCGACGCCGCCGACCATATCGGAATGGCCGTTCAGATATTTCGTCGTCGAATGGACCACGATGTCGATGCCGAGCTCCAGCGGCCGCTGGATGTAGGGGCTGCAGAAGGTGTTGTCGGCGACGGACAAGATTCCCTTGCGCTTCGCCAACGCCGCGACGCCTTCGAGATCGACGATGCGCAGCAATGGATTGGTCGGCGTCTCGACCCAAAGCATTTTTGTTTCCGGCCGGATCGCGGCTTCAACCGCGGCCAGATTGGTGAAATCGACGAAGGAAATTTGCAGATTGGCCGAGCGCTTACGCACCCGCTCCATCAGCCGGAACGAGCCGCCATAAATGTCGTCGGTGGCGACGATATGCGCGCCGGAATCGAGCAATTCGAGGACCGTGGCGATCGACGCCAGGCCGGAAGCGAAGGCGAAAGCCGCCGAGCCGCTTTCGAGATCGGCCACGGCGCGCTCGAAGGCGAAGCGCGTCGGGTTCTGGCTGCGGGCATATTCGAAACCCTTGTGCACGCCGGGCGACTGCTGGCCATAGGTCGAGGTGGCGTAGATCGGCACCATAACAGCACCGGTGAGCGGGTCGTGGCTCTGGCCGCCATGGATGGTGCGCGTCGAAAACGCCAGGCGGTTCTTTCCGGATGTTGTCATCGTGCGCGCCTCAGATGGTTGATCAGGTCGATGCGGGTAATCAGGCCGACGAACTCGTCGCCGTCAAAGATGATGGCAACCTCGTTGCGGTCGAACACCGGCAGCAGCGCGTCCAGCGTCTGGCTGGCCTGCAGCGTGTGCAGGTTCGAGGTCATGGCTGTGCGCACCGGGCCGTTGAAGCGCTCCCAGCGCCCGTCATAGGGGCCGTCGACATGGGCAAGGATGTCGCTCTCGTCGACGATGCCGACGAGCTTACCATTGTCGAGCACCGGCAGTTGCGAGACATCGGAGCGGCGCATGCGTCCATAGGCGTTGAGCAGGCTCTCGTCCGGCCCGACATAGACAGTGTCGCCAGTGCGGTGAGTGCGCATCACGAGGTCACGCAGGTCGCCATGCTGTTCGTGTTCGGCCAGTCCCTGTTCCGCCAGCCAAAAATCGTCGAACACTTTTGACAGGTACTTGTTGCCGCTGTCGCAGACGAAGGTGACGACGCGCTTGGGCACCGTCTGCTCGCGGCAATAGCGCAGCGCCGCCGACAACAACGTGCCCGAAGACGAGCCGGCCAGTATGCCTTCCCGGGACAACAGATCCCGCACCGCCAGCATGCTCTGCTTGTCCGTGATGGAATAGGCCTTCTTGACCAAAGACAGATCGGCATTGGGCGGCACGAAATCCTCGCCGATACCTTCCACGGTCCAGCTTCCCGCCTCTTCCATCTTGCCGGTCTTGATCAGCGGCGCCAGCACCGAGCCAACCGGATCGGCCAACACCATCTCCGTCTTCGGCGACACCTCGGCGAAGTAGCGGCCAAGCCCGGTCAGCGTGCCGCCCGAACCGACGCCGACCACCACCGCGTCGACATCCCCGTCAAGCTGCGAGAAAATCTCCGGGCCGGTGGTCGTCTGATGCGCCAGCGGGTTGGCCGGATTGGCGAACTGGTTGGCGTAGAAGGCGCCGGGCAGTTCGGCGGCGATTTTTTCCGCCATGTCCTGGTAATATTCGGCATGGCCCTTGCCGACATCGGAACGCGTCATGCGCACTTCCGCGCCGAGCGCGCGCAGATGCTGGATTTTCTCGCGCGACATCTTGTCGGGCACGACCAGGATGATGCGGTAACCCTTGGGAATGCCGACCTGGGCGAGGCCAAGGCCGGTATTGCCGGCTGTCGCCTCGACGATGGTGCCGCCGGGCTTCAGCTTGCCCTGTTTTTCGGCCGCCGCGATCATCGATAGCGCGATACGGTCCTTGATCGAGCCGCCAGGGTTCTGGCTCTCGAGCTTGATGAACAGCCGGCATTTTCCGGTGTCGAACTTGGTCAGCTCGACGATGGGCGTCTGCCCGATCAGATCGAGCAACGACGCATAGGGCGGCCGCAGGCGCGAGAGCGCCCTATCCGAGGAGCCACTGTCGGCCGTGGTTTTTCTATGCTCACTCATGTCGGAGCCTCCATGGGTCAACCCTAGCGTCTTTTCCAGCCGATCGCAGTTGGAAAGAAGATAGATCGTGCCAATCCGGTGGCCAGACGGGGAATGAAATTCCATGGGGCAGTCATCCAGGCGAGGCGAGGCGGTGCCGACCGAAACGCCAGCGAGACAGCGCCAAGCCGTGGGACTGGACGGCGGCATGATCCGGTCCAGCGAAGGCGTCGCAACCTGATCACCGGGCAGCAGAATTTTTCCGGCGCCGAGACCGCGCGCGCCGTGTGTGAGGCATTTGGGCTGAACGCCATCCCTCCGGCTGGTAGCTGGAGGGACTTCAGTCTTAGTTGAGCAATAGCTAATATATATGTAGCTTGGTCGTGCGGGGGACGATCCCAATCGAAGCCTAACCCGCGATGGCCGGTGCGATCTGCTTCCAACCCAAGCATCCCCGCACCGGCCATTCTTTTGGTCCGAGGGCATAGGAAAGCACTGGCTCGAAACCGGGCTGGGGAGGCATTGGGTCACTCGACGGAAGGAAGATCGCGCCTTTTGGCAGGCCGATTCGCATCCCCATTACCGCGGTCCATATCAAGCCACGTATATCTCGATTGACTAAAGTAATGGAACGTCCAATGGACAAGCACGGAACGTTCGAAGACCCCTCGGACCAAGGCCTGCTAGCGCGCAAGACTTTAGTCCTGCCGTTTTATAGTTAAGAACGGAAGTTGTTCAGACCGACATAGGGCCGCTCAGGACGAATACCAGACTACGCCCAGCCGAATATGGTGCGATCACGGAAGACGCTCGCGGCTTAAGGCGGGCACCACTTGCCAAAGACAATCGCCGCCTGGGATTGTCTACCCCAGCAACCGCTTGCTCAGCCTGGCGCACTGGACTCGGATATCGGGAATGGCGTCGATCTCGAAGAAGGTGCCGCGCGTCAGCGGGCCGACGGCAAGAATTTTTCGCGAAACGGTGCCATCGGCGGCGATGATCTCGCAATTGGCCGAGACGTCGAGGCCGATGCGCAGCGGGTCCGGTCGCGCCAGGCCGCGGTCGACCAGCGAGCGCACCACGCTGTTCGACGAGGTCGAGATGTCGCGCACGATACCGGAGCAATCATAGATGCGGGCGACGCCGAATGTTTCGAGGCGCTGGGTGTGGCGCGACTGGACCTCCACCGCGAAACCGTCGCCCGGCGTGACGGCGACGACGCGCCCGGCGAGCGGCCGGATGCGGCCCGATTGCACGGCCTCCGTCACCCTGGCGTAGACCTCCGGTGCCATGCGGTGACGATGGATGTCCCACCAGGCCTTGGTGTGCTCGACGAAGCGGCGCTTGGCCGAGGCCGGCCAGTTCTGCCAGATCTTCTGGTTGAAGGGGCGCAGGCCGTCCACCACGTCGCGCCAGTCGACGCCGGCCTTCTGGTTCTGACGGATGAGGTCGCGGAACCAGCCGACGAAATAGGAGAGCTGGGTGCCGAGCGGGATGTCGGCAACGTCGAGCTTGATCGGATTGCCCTTGCGGTGCGGCGAGGGCAGCAGGCCGCGCCGCGACACCGCGATGATGTCGCCGCGATGGCCGCGCTGCTCCAGGGAAAGGAATGCATCGACCATGCTCAAGCCCGTGCCCAGCACCAGGATGCGGCTATCTGGATCGAGCGCGGTGTCGGCTTCCGAGCCCATCCGGATCGCGTGGCCCTGCGCGGGCTGTTCGTCATGGCCGGTAGCGAGCACGGCAAGATGGGCGACCACGCTGGTGCCGTTGGCGAGCGCCACCTCGACCCCGGACGCCGTCGGCGTGATCGACAGGCTCTCCTCGCGGATCAGGCGCAGCCGGCCGGTCTCGCGCTCGCGCGTTTCCAGGTCGTCGAGCAATTCCTTGAGATAACGCGCATAGAGGCTGCGCGGCGCATAGACCGGAGCCTGTTCCGGTGTCGCAAGCCCCCGCTCCAGCAGCCAGCGCCAGAAATTGCCGGGATCGTCGGCATAGGCGCTCATGCCTGCGGCGCTGACATTCAGCACATGCGCCGACAGCAGCGTCGAATAGGCAATGCCCTGGCCAAAATGCGGGCGTTTTTCGATCAACGTGACGCGCAGGTCCGGATTGGGCGATTTGAGCAGATGCGCGGCCAGCACGACGCCGCTGGCGCCGCCGCCGACGATGATGATGGAACGGGTCGGGTTCGTTCGCCCGGTCATGCGCAAGCGAGCCCCATGCGAAGTGCCGGCTTCAGGCCTGGACCTTCACCGCGACCGACAGGTCGTTCCGCACTACCGGCAGGTCGTCCCTCGCGACCGGGAGGTCGTCGGCAATGTCGCGCATCTCGGCGAGGCTGCGCTGGTCGAGCACCTCGGCGATCGCCTGCCGGACTTCCAGCATCAGATGTCGGACTTGGCATGTCGCCTCGTTGCAGTCTTCACAGCGCTGATACTGTGTGCGGCTGGCGCAGGGGATCGGAGCCAGCGGACCGTCGAGGACGCGCACGACGTGGCCGACCTTGATCTCGTCGGCGGGCCGGGCCAGGCGATAGCCGCCCTCCTTGCCCTTCCGGCTCTGGACGAAGCCGGCATTGCGCAGCTCGCCCAGTATAGCGTCGAGGAATTTCTTCGGAATGTTGTTGCCGGTCGCGATATCGCCGACGAAGGCGAGCCGTCCGGCCGGCATGTGCGCGAGATGGACGAGCGCCTTAAGGCCGTACTTGCCTTTTTTGGTGAGCATGAACCGAACGTTTCTCTGTCGTGCGATGGCCTTAGGCCATCCGTTGCGAAACGCCTCGCGTGCCTCCCCGCCGCGCCGAAGCCTCCATGACACATAAATTCCAGTGACATGATATACAAGCCAATTGCGGTTAATCTTGCTTGATTTTCAACTCGTTGCGGCGATTTTAGGCCCGCCTTGTGATTTCGAGGACACAGACGCCAGGCTTGCTCGCATGACGGCCCGCGGCTGGGAACCGACGACGCCAGCGATCTCCACGATACGCTTGGGATGCCCTGTCATCGGCACCCCGCACCTATGTCCATAAGATTACTATACTTAGGTTCCGACACGTGGAACCTCATTCTAAATTCCGTGCCATTCGAAGCATCAGTTTGCTGGAGGTAGGGAAAACCCGGAATTCTCGTTTGAACCTGTCTGTATCTGCAACGGTCGAGGTCGAGCCCTCGGGCAAAGTTGATGGGCTCGCCGCTCTTGGACGACGGCAACCGTCACTTCCGCCGTGGCGGCCCGCCGCCAGTGGCTTTTTTTCAACAAGCTCTCCTTCCTTGGAAGGATTTAACTCTACAAGAACCATGGAATTAGCGAACTATGGACATGCAATCCGGTTTTCCCTTTTCATGGAGCCCTTTGATGCCCACCATTTCGCGACGCATTCTCCTTCTGTCGTCGGCCGCCCTCGCCGGCGCCGCCTTCCTCAGCCCGGCGCTCGCCGAAGACCTGAAGATCACCATCGGCTACCAGACGGTGGTCGAACCCTCGAAAGTGCCGCAGGCCGATGGCGCCTATGAAAAGGCGACCAAGGCCAGCATCGACTGGCGCAAATTCGATTCCGGCGCCGATGTCATCGCCGCGGTCGCCTCCGGCTCGGTCGATATCGGCTATGTCGGCTCGAGCCCGCTGGCGGCCGCCGCCAGCCGCGAACTGCCGATCCAGACCATTTTCGTCGTCGGCCTGATCGGGCAATCCGAGGCGCTGGTCGCCCGCAACGGCGCCGGCATCGAGAAAGTCGCAGACCTCGCCGGCAAGAAGGTCGCCGTGCCGTTCGTGTCGACGACGCATTACAGCCTGCTTGCCGCGCTCAAGCACGAGAATGTCGATCCGAAATCGGTCCTCAACCTGCGGCCGCCGGAAATCGCCGCCGCCTTCGCGCGCGGCGATATCGACGCCGCCTATGTCTGGGACCCAGCGCTGGGCCAGATCAAGACATCCGGCAAGGTGGTGCTGGATTCCTCGCAGGTCGCCGCCTGGGGCGCGCCAACCTTCGACGCCTGGATCGTGCGCACCGACTTCGCCGAGAAGAACCCGGAAGCCGTGCGCGACTTCGTCAAGGTGACGGGCACCGCCTATGCGGACTATCTCGCCAAGCCCGACGCCTGGTCGGTGTCGTCGCCGCAGGCCGCCGCGATCGCCAAGCTCACCGGCGCCAAGCTGGAAGAGGTGCCGGAGCTGCTCAAGGGGTATGTCTTCCCCACCCTGGAACAGCAGGCATCCGGGAAGTTCCTCGGCGGCGGTACGGTCAGTGCGATCGCGGCGGCATCCGCCTTCCTCAAGGAGCAAGGCAAGGTCGACGCGGTGCTGCCGGACTATTCGAAATACGTCACTTCGAAATACGTCACCGAGGCGCTGGCCTCGAACTGACGCCTCGCACACGCGGCTCTCCTTCCCTGACGCCGCGTGTAGCCTGTCCCGAAGCCGCAGACGAGGCGCGGTTTCGGGGCCGGCGGATATTCTTCCAATCGGCGAGGGCCCATGCCGCATCTCGTGCTCGACAAGATCTCCATCCACTATGACGGCCAGCCGGCACCCGCCGTCGAGCACGTGTCGATCGGCGTTGCCAAGAATGATTTCGTCGTCCTTGTCGGCCGCTCCGGCTGCGGCAAGACCTCGCTGCTCAACGTCGCCGCCGGCCTGGTCATACCGGCGCGCGGCAGTGCCACGGTCAATGGCAAGCCGATCACCGGGCCCGGTTCGGACCGGGCCGTGGTGTTCCAGAACGATGCGCTGTTTCCGTGGCTCACGGCGCGCGAGAACGTCGCCTTCGCGCTCAGGCTGCGCGGTGTAAGGCCAGCCGAACGGGCGCGCCGCGCCGATGAACTGCTGGCGCTGGTCAAGCTCGCTGAAGCCGGCGACAAACGCATCTGGGAGCTGTCCGGCGGCATGCGTCAGCGTGTCGGACTTGCCCGGGCGCTCGCCGCCGAACCCGAATTCCTGCTGCTCGACGAGCCGCTCGGCGCGCTCGACGCGCTGACGCGCGAGCGCATGCAGACGACGCTGCTCGACCTTTGGACGGCAAGCCATGCCGGCGTGCTGATGGTGACGCACGGCATCGAGGAGGCGCTGGTGCTCGCCACCCGCATCGTCGTGCTGGCGCCCGGCCCGGGCCGCGTGGTGCGAACCTTCGAGCCGGGCTTCTCCAGGCGTTACGCGGCGGGCGAGCCCATTCGCGCCATCAAGGCCGATCCGGCCTTCGCGGCGGCGCGCGGCGAACTGACCGACGCGATCTTCGAGGGAGAGGCGGCATGACGATTTCCTCCTACACCGAACGGCCCGGTTCAAGGACAGACGAAACCGACGGCCTGTCGGTGCCCCGGTCGAGGCCACGGGCGAAACGGACGGGCGTTTCGGCGCGCATGGTCAGCGCCGCCACCATCCTGGCGGTGCTGGCGCTCTGGACACTGTCGGCCCGCCTGCAACTGGTGTCGCCGGTGTTCCTGCCCTCGCCGCTTGCCGTGTGGAACAAGTTCATCGTGGTTATCAGCGACGGCTTCGTCGACGCGACGCTGCCGCAGCATGTCGTCGCCAGTCTGGGCCGGGTCTTTGCCGCGCTGGTCGCCGCCATCCTGGTCGGCGTACCGGTGGGGCTCGCCATAGGTATCAGCACGGTGGGGCGCGGCATCTTCGATCCGCTGCTCGAATTCCTGCGGCCGATCCCGCCGCTGGCCTACCTGCCGCTGGTCATCATCTGGTTCGGCATCGGCGAGCCGTCGAAGATCCTGGTGATCGCCATCGCCATGCTGGCGCCGGTCGCGCTGTCGATCGCCTCGGGCGTCCGCGGCGTCTCGCGGGAGCGCGTCAACGCCGCGCGTTCGCTTGGTGCGACTCGGCGCCAAGTGGTCCGCCACGTGATCCTGCCCAGCGCCCTGCCCTCGATCCTGACCGGCCTGCGCATCGCGCTTGGCGCCGGCTGGTCGACACTGGTCGCGGCCGAGCTGGTGGCGGCGACGCGCGGGCTTGGCTTCATGATCCAGTCGGCGGCCCAGTTCCTCGTCACCGACGTGGTGATCATGGGCATATTGGTGATCGCCGCCATCGCCTTCGTGCTCGAATTCACCATCCGCCGCATCGAGCGCGTGCTGGTCCCATGGGCGGGGCGGGAATGATCGGAAAAGGAGAATGACGATGACCCATTCCACCGCTGTGTTGTTTGCCCATGTCAGCGCCTGGCTGCTCGGCCTTGCTTCCGACGAGAAAGCGGCAAGTGACGACAGCCCGCGCTCGCCGGCGCCGGTCCATCTCCGCGCCAGGCGCGATCGCCTGCCACCTCGCGACGAGAGTTTTTACTGGGCCTGGCAGTACTGGTCGCAGTGAACGCAGTCGCCACGGGCGGCGCGCTCAGCAGCGGGCGCGCTTGCTCGAAAATCAACCATGCCCACGGTTCGCCCATACCAGGCCGGCCAGGCCGACCAGCATGGCGGCGAGTCCGATATAGAGCCATTGCGATTGGCCGGTCATGAAGCTGCCGCCGACCACGCCGATCCCTTGCAGCGACCACAACGCACCGATCACCAGCACAATCAACGCCAGCAGATTTTTGGTCAGTCTCATTGTCGGATCTCGCTTTCCCAGTCGATCGAGAGCGGCGCCACAGCCGCGATGAAAGAGCCAAAGGAAGTGGCTCGATCCCAGCGGTTTCTACTTGGAGATTAATCCCGGATCTTGTCAAACGGATCTCGGATATCGGCACGAACATCATCGATAACTGATGAAATCTGGTCCGAAAATCCCTGACAAACTGTTACCCCCTGACTCCAAACGTGTGATCTTGCCATGGAACCGCCAGATCACTGCCGCATTTCCTGCCTTATTTCCCACCTAACGGCTTGGGTCTGTCAAAAACGGAGCCATCCCCCAAATATGAAGACCACGAAACAGACCGCGCTTGTCGCGGTAACGATCGCTGCTGGCCTGATGGTCGGCGCCTCCGCCACTTCGGCAACCGCCGCCGCCGGCCAGTGTGGCCGCGCTTCCTGGTACGCGCTGCACTCGAGGACCGCATCGGGCGAGCGCATGAACCCCTCGGCGATGACCGCCGCCCACCGCACGCTGCCTTTCGGCACCAAATTGCGGGTCACCAACAAGAACAACGGCCGCAGCGTCGTCGTGCGCATCAACGATCGCGGTCCCTTCATCAAGGGCCGGGTGCTCGACCTGTCGAAAGGCGCCGCCGGCCAGCTCGGCTTCATCGGCTCCGGGCAGACCTCCGTCTGCATGGCGCGCGTCTGATCTGATCGTCTCCTGACCATGATCCCTTCCGACCGCAGGACCATCATGGTCAGGTCGCCGCGAAAGCCTGACACATATCCTACACATTTCGGCACTGCACATTGAGCCGGCTGGGCCGGCCGTGCCGGGTTTTCAAGGCTTTCGGCGAAAGAAGCATTTGGTCACGCCACGTGACGTATTGCATCGCAGCAATTAGTTGTTAACTTCCCCGCGAGACATCTAGGGCTCGGCGCTGATCGTCGTCCCTTCGGTCGCGGGGTAACGTATGTTCTACCAGCTCTACGAAATGAACCACGCGGCCCTGCAGCCGGCGCGGGTCTATGCCGACGCGGTCCGGTTGTTCTACTCCAACCCGCTCAACCCCGTTTCGCATACGCCCTGGGGCCGTTCGATCGCCGCCGGCGCCGAACTGTTCGAGCGCACCACGCGCCGCTACGGCAAGCCGCGATTCGGCCTGGCGAAGACGGTGGTCGACTGGAAGAGCGTCGCGGTCACCGAGAAGACCGTCTGGTCGAAGCCGTTCTGCAATCTCGTCCGGTTCGAGCGCGCCGTTCCCCCCGGGCGCAAGGCCGACCCGAAGCTTTTGATCGTGGCGCCGATGTCGGGCCATTATGCCACGCTGCTGCGCGGCACGGTCGAGGCGATGCTGCCCTATGCCGATGTCCATATCACCGACTGGGTCGACGCCCGCATGGTGCCGCTGGCCGATGGCAGCTTCGATCTCGACGACTATATCGACTACGTCATCGACATGCTGCACACGCTGGGTCCGGACACGCATGTGATGGCCGTGTGCCAGCCTTCCGTGCCGGTGCTTGCGGCGGTGGTGCTGATGGAGGCGAAGGGCGATCCCTTCGTGCCTTCGACGATGACCCTGATGGGCGGGCCGATCGACACCCGCCGCAACCCGACCGCCGTCAATCTGCTGGCCGAGGAAAAGGGCATCGACTGGTTCCGCGACAACGTCGTCATGCGCGCGCCCTGGCCAGTGCCGGGCTTCGGCCGCGAGGTCTATCCCGGTTTCCTGCAGCTTTCGGGCTTCATGAGCATGAACCTCGACCGCCACATCATCGCCCACAAGGAATTCTTCATGAACCTTGTGAAGCACGATGGCGACAATGCCGAAAAACACCGCGACTTCTATGACGAATATCTGGCGGTGATGGATCTAACGGCGGAGTTCTATCTGCAGACGGTCGACACGGTCTTCGTGCGCCATGCGCTGCCCAAGGGCGAGATGACACATCGCGGCACAAGGATCGATCCGTCCGTCATACGCAACGTTGCCCTGTTCACGGTCGAGGGCGAGAACGACGACATTTCGGGTCTTGGCCAGACCAGGGCGGCGCAGGATTTGTGCGTCAACATTCCCGCCGACAAGAAGGCGCACTACATGCAGCCGGCAGTCGGCCATTACGGCGTCTTCAACGGCTCGCGCTTCCGCTCCGAGATCGTGCCGCGCATCGTCGACTTCATCACCAGCTATGGCCGCCAGAACCGCGTCGCGGTGAAGCCGAAGCTGGTCCGCACCGCCAAGCGGTAGACGGTTTGAAAACGGAACCAGCCCCGGGTCCGATCCGTTGCACAAGTGCCGCTCTGCCTCCCCGCGGGTAACCATGCTGCAAATCAGGCCGATGTCGTAATTGACACGGAGTGTAAATCGCCCTTAACGTTTCGTTAACAACAGGGCGAGCGGGGACAATGAATTCCTCAACCATGCGAAGGCTGCGCGTATGCGCGGCAGCAGGGCTGGCGTTAACGGGGGGCTGGATGGCACCGGCCTGGGCTTCGGGCGCCATGGCCACCGGGGGCCTCACCTCGCAGCCGATCGGCCACTACGATTTCTGCAAGCAGCGTCCGGGCGAATGTTCGATCCGCCCGGCCAATCTCGCGCCGGCGGTGCTGACCGACGGGTTGATGCGCAAGCTGGTCAACGTCACCGCCAGGGTCAACGCCTCTGTCAAGCCGATGAGCGACATGGACATCTACGGCGAGGACGAGGTCTGGGCCTATCCGGACAAGGGCGTCGGCGACTGCGAGGACTATGTGCTGGAGAAGCGGCGCCAGCTGTCCCGCATGGGCATGTCGCTCGCCGATCTCCTGATAACCGTGGTCCGCAAGCCCGATGGTGAAGGCCACGCCGTGCTGACGGTGCGCACCGACGGCGGCGACTATGTGCTCGACAATTTGACCGACAAGGTCAAATCCTGGGACCAGACCGGCTACCGCTTCCTCAAGCGCCAGGCGATCGACAACACCGGCCGCTGGGTCTCGATCCGCGGCGGCCAGCAGGTTCTGGTCGGCTCGGTGCAGTAGGGCCATAGCGGGGCACCTGCCTGAGGCGGCGCCACCCCGGCGCTGCCATACCGTTACATTCTGCACGTTGCGAAGCTCGCAGATCGCGGCATGGATCCTCGGGGCTGCGCGTCCGCTTCGCTCCCGCTCCGCCCGTGGATGATGAACCGTGGAGGTTCCGCAATCCCTGGGGCCTCTGCCGTTGCCGCACTGCCTTGACCCACGGCTCCCTTTGGGGACCCTCCAGAAAATTTCCGCATCCCTCCGTGAACCATTTCCGTTCGCCCGGCGACACACAGCCGTGAACCGAACCAACCCAAATCATGGAGACTTCAAATGACTGCTTTTCTGCGCAACACGCTTCTCGCCGCCGCCGCCGTTTCGGCGCTCACCGGATCAGCTCTGGCCGGGCAGACCATTCCAAGCTGCGCCAACACCAACCTCAACGATTTGTGGGCCGGCCGCTGTTGCGGCGAGGCCGGCGCGTCGGACTGCCTGGGCGGTGGAAATGGCGGCCAGGGCCATGGCGACCATGGTCGTGGCGGCAATGGCGGCAGCACGGCCGGCAAGAATTGATCGCACCACGGCTGCCCGCCGGCTGCTCGCCGGCGGGCGCTGTCTTCTACGATCGCCGGCCCAGCGCCGCGCGGATCGACGCGGTGATGCGCAGAAGCTCGGCTTCATCGAGTTTCTCGATGGTCTCGGCCAGAAGATTGGCAAGTTCGGTGGCGGCGGGGGACAGGCCCGACGTATCGAGTTTCACCCGCGGATGCGAGGTTTCGGCCAGCCGCGCCAGCTCCTCGGCATCGTCCCAGATGATGTTGAAATAACCGATGATCTTCTGGATCAGCGTCCAGGTCGGCGCGCCGCGCCGGCCATGCTCGAGCGCCGAGAGATAGGCGGCGCTGACGCCGATCGCCGCCGCCATGTCCTTCTGGCTGACGCCGCGCTCGGCCCGCAGCGCCCGCAGCCGCTCGCCGAACGGCGTCACGAGCGCGCCCGCCGCAGCCTGATATAAAGCGCGCCCGAGCCGCCATGGTTCCGGGCGGCATGGTCGTGGCTGGAGACCAGCGGCCGGAACGCGGGTGTCGACAGCCAGGCCGGGACGGCGCGCCGCAAGATGCCATCGCCGCCCGAGGAAGACCCCTTGCCGGTGATGACCAGCACATAGCGGACGCCGCCGGCATGCGCCCGGTGCAGGAACGAGAACAGCAGCGAATAGGCCTCGTCCTGCGTCATGCCGTGCAGGTCGACGCGGCCCTCGATCGGCAGCCGGCCTTTCTGCAGCTTATCCAGCGTCGGCTCGTCGAGCCGGTGCGTGACATGCTGGATTTTCGGTTTTGCAACAGCCGTCGCGTTGGCGGCGGGCTGGACCGGCTGCGCCGGCGCCGGCCTGGCATCGACGGCCATGTCCGGAATGTCGACCGCAGCGCGGCCCTTGAGCGGCTTGGCGGTGCGCGCCACCAGGTTCCACAGCACCCGGTCGTCATCGCTGAGTTTATCGCCTCGCTTGCTCATCTCGCGCCCCCGGCCAGCGCGCGCGGCACCAGCGCATAAAAATCGGCGGCGTTGCGCACCACGCCGGCGATCTCGCCGGCGGCATCGCCCGAGCCGGCGAACAGGTCGCCACGCGCCGGCCCTGTTATGGCCGAGCCGGTGTCCTGCGCGATCATCAGCCGCCGAA
Organism: Mesorhizobium sp. ESP6-5; assembly: GCF_020164695.1. Lineage (NCBI taxonomy): Bacteria > Pseudomonadati > Pseudomonadota > Alphaproteobacteria > Hyphomicrobiales > Phyllobacteriaceae > Mesorhizobium > Mesorhizobium sp. ESP6-5. The sequence continues at coordinate 61,335 of NZ_JAIUGR010000004.1, read as the reverse complement.
ACGGGTTTTTGTCGAAGGCGGTGAGCGTCGGCGCGTCGATGTAAAAAGGCGTGCCGAATGTGTGCAGCAGCCGGTCGACGGCCATCGAGCGGCCCGGCGTCAGCGGCACCTTGGCGGCCGCGATCGGACCGAGCGCGGCATCATCCACTGCAGCCTCGCGGAAGAAGATGTAGGAGCGGTTTTGCCACAGGATTTCGTCGACCCGCCCAGGATGCGCCTTGAACCAGGCGCGGATCGACTGCATGGTCACGTCGGCCAGCGGGATTTCGCCGAGCCCGCTCAGGATTTTGCCGGGACCCGTAAAGCGCTGGCCTGACTTGGCGGCGTAGGTGACGCGGCAAAGCCGCCCGTCGGTCATGACAAGCCGGGCCGCGCCTTGGACATGGATGAAGAAGGCATCGACCTTGTCTGCCAGCCAGGCGATCTCCAGCCCCTGGCCCGCGAGCGCGCCGCGCTCGATCGCGCCACGGTCGGGATATTCGGCCAGCCCATCGACGGTCCGGCGCGCGAAGGCGAGGTAAGGATCCATCCCGGCGGGCCGGTTGGTGTCGTCGACATCGACGAGATCGGCCGGACGCGACAGCAGCGGCACGGCAAAATGCTCCGTCCGCACCGGCGAGGCCTCGACTTGCGGTTCGTAGAAACCGGTGACGAGGCCGGCGCCAGTTTCGGGCCGCACCAGCATGGGGACAAAATGGCGCTCGAAGAAGGCGCGCGCTTCGGACGAACTGGCGGCGGGGGCTTCACGCGCTTGCGCATAAGCCTCGGCGAAGGCGCCGAAGTCGACGCCCAGCGCGCCGCTGCGATAGGGTTTTACCGGCACATGGAAGGCGGACCGGGCAAAGGCGGCGAAGGCCGGCAGATGGTCGTCGTCGCCCCAGCCGGGCAGGTCGCCGAAAGACCTTTCAACAAGGAGAGGCGACAGCGACACCGGAGCCTGCCTTTGCCGGACTCAGTCTTCTTCTTCGGTGGCGACGAGCTTCCAGTTCGGATCGCGCGAGCGTGTGTCGCGGGCGAAGGTCCAGACATCCTTGACCTCGGCCACCGTCTCGGGATCGCCGTCGATCACCGTACCGGCCTGGTCGCGCGTCGCCGAGATCAGCTCGCTGATGATGCGCAGCGTCACATGCGCCTCGCCGCCCTTCATCTCGGCCGAGACGATGTCGGCCTTGTCGATGCCGACGAAGGAGGACTGGATCTTTTCCGACTTGGCCTCGCGCTCGCCGATCGCGGCGACGAAGCCGTCATAGACCTCGCGCGACAGAAGGTTCTTCAGCGTTTTGCGGTCGCCGTCGGCATAGGCCATGACGATCATTTCGTAAGCCATCTTGGCGCCGTCGACGAACCCCTTGGGATCGAAGGAGGGGTCGTTGTCCTTGATCGCGCGCAGGCCCTTGTTGAGATCGGTGTCGGGCTTGGCGAAGGCGTCGATGGCCGTGTAGGCGTCGGCCGGCGCCGGCTCGCCGGGCGCCCGCTTGCGCGGCAGCGAAACGACATTCTCGGGCTTCTGCGTGGCGTCCTTGTCGGTGCGCGCCGCCGTGTAGGGGTCAAAGGGCGGCCGCTCGCTACCGGTCCGGCGGCCCAGCACGTTGCGCAGCTGGAAGAAGATCACCACCGCCGCGATCAGGAAGAAAATCGTGCCGAAGTCGAAGAAGCCCATATTTTCCGCCAATCAATCCCTGCCTCTAGGCCGGACCGTCCAGCCCAGCAGGCCGCGGTCGCATAGCGTTCACCATTCAAAGCATATAGAACGCAAGGCGCAATCATTCAAATCAAAGGCAGGCATACCTATCTAACAGCCTCCGTGCCAGCGGCGATTGGCCGCCAGCGGGACAAAACAATCGAATGATCGGTAAAGACTTGCGCATTTCGCTGCTTCCCCTCTTCCTCCTCGCGCTTCCGCTGCTGGAAATCGCCGGTTTCGTCGTCGTCGGCCGTGAGGTCGGCGCGCTGGCGACGGTCGGCCTGGTGCTGGCCTCGAGCTTCGCCGGCGTGCTTTTGCTGCGCCACCAGGGTTTCGGCGTCATGACCCGCATCCGCACCGAGATGGCCGCCGGCCGCGACCCCAGCGGCCAGCTCGCCCATGGCGCCATGATCGTGGTCGCGGCGGTGCTGCTGATCATTCCCGGTTTCATCACGGACATTGTCGGCCTGCTCCTGTTCCTGCCGCCGGTGCGCGACCTTGCCTGGAGCAGGCTGAAGGGCCGCATCGTGGTGGCCAGCAATTTCTCCACCGGCGGCTTCCGCCGGCAGCGCGACAAGGTCATCGACCTCGACGACGGCGACTATTCGCGCGAGGACGACCTCAAGCGCGGCCCGGACCACAATTCGCCGTGGCGGCGGCTGAAGGACGATTGAGGCTGCATCGATATTCAGGTGATGCCGGTCTGCAAAGGGCGGCTTCCTGCGCTTCCGGTGCTCACGTACTTCAAGTACGCTCCGCTCCGGTTCTCGGAAACCACCCTTTTCGCCTCGGCCTGACCTGAATCTCGATGCAGTCTGGGTCCGCTCCGGTCACACGGCGGCAAACCTTGTCTTGTCATGCCGGCCATGGTAGCGAACGCCCGATTTCAATTCGGTCAGCCCCGATTCAATTCGGTGAGCGAGACTGCCCAGGGGAAAAGGATATTGGCTCATGGCCAGCAATGATGACGCGCCGGTCGGCGCCAACGGCAACGGCAACGCGGCACAGCCGTCGCTCAACGTGCTGGCCCAGTATGTGAAGGACCTGTCCTTCGAAAGCCCCGGCGCGCCGAACTCGCTGCGCGGCCGCGATAAGGCGCCCGGCATTGCCATCAACGTCAACGTCAACGCCAACCCGCTCTCCGACAAGCAGTTCGACGTCAATCTGACGCTGAACGCCAAGGCCTCCTTCGACCAGGAAGTGCTGTTCAACGTCGAGCTGGTCTATGGCGGTGTCTTCGCCATTTCGGGCTTCCCGCAAGAGCACATGCTGCCGATCCTGTTCATCGAATGCCCGCGCCTCCTGTTCCCCTTCGCCCGCCAGATCATCGCCGAGGCGACGCGCAATGGCGGCTTCCCGCCGCTGATGCTGGACCCGATCGACTTCGCGCAGATGTTCCAGCAGAAGCTCGCCGAAGACCAGGCCGCGTCCTCCAAGACCCAGGTGAGCTGATCCTCGGCTGACAGGCATCGCTTGAAAAACCCGGCCTCGCGCCGGGTTTTTTGTTCTGGTGGATTGACCAATCGCGCCATGGGTCGACCCCCACTCCGTCGAGCTTCGCTCGACACCTCTCCCCCGATCGACGGGGTAGAGGAAAGGCGCGACCTCGCCGAGCGCGTTCCTTCCTCTCCCTCCGGAGGGGGGAGAGGTGGCTCGGCGAAGCCGAGACGGAGTGGGGGAAGCCGCTGGTGAAACGCGAAGCCGCAGGCAAACGCATCGCTCTTGCTCGCAATCCGACCGATCCCCTGCGGGGGAGATGGCTAGCAGACAAGAGGTGGTGCGCCCAGGTCCGTCCACCCCTGCGGAGCATCGCACAAGTCCTGCGGATTCCAGAACATTCCGCCACGTCACCCAGCCCTATCATTCCCTCTCAGGCAATGGCGCCCCGGCGGTCGCAGCCGCGCCGCGTCGGCTTGTCCGCCGGGGCGAGCCTGTTTCCGTGCATGCCGTCGTCCCAAAACCGCTGGGCACTTTGGGCATGCACCAACAAAAGAGGGAACGACGATGAAATTCATGCTGACCGACCGCAAACTTCACCCGCGCGCCAAACCTGTCGCCGACGATTTCAGGACCGGCGGCATCAGCCGTCGCGAATATCTGGCGCTGATGGCCGGGCTCGGCGTCAGCGCCGCCGGCGCTTTTGCGCTGGGCGGCATCGCTCCGACGCCCGCCCGCGCCGCCGAGCCGAAGAAGGGCGGCGTGCTGCGTGTCGCCATGAACGTCAAGGGCTTCAAGGATCCCCGCACCTTCGACGGTGTCGAAATGTCCAATGTCGCGCGTCACTGCAACGAATATCTGGTGCGCTGGAACACCGACTTCACCTTCGAGCCTTGGCTGCTCGAAAAATGGGAGATGAGCGACGACGCCAAGACGCTGACGCTGCATGTGCGCAAGGGCATCACCTGGTCGAACGGCGACGCCTTCAACGCCGACGACGTCGTCCACAACCTCACCCGCTGGTGCGAGGCCGGCGTTGCCGGCAATTCGGTCGCCGCGCGCATGGGCGCGCTGGTCAATGCCGACACCAAGAAGGTGGTCGATGGCGGCATCGAGAAGGTCGACGACTACACCATCAAGCTCAACCTGCCGAAGCCGGACATTTCGCTGATCGCCGGCATGGCCGATTATCCCGCGTTGATCATGCACCGCTCCTATGAGGGCGACGGCGACCCGATGAAGGCGCTCGCCATCACCACCGGGCCGTGCGAGCTGGTGAAATGGGACGCCGAGACGGCCGCGGAGGTCAAGCGCCGGGACAAGCCCTGGTGGAAGGGCGAGTTCTACCTCGATGGCATCCAGTGGATCGACTACGGCTCCGACCCCAACGCCATGCTGTCGGCGTTCGAATCCGGCGAGATCGACACCGATCACGAAACCGCTTCCGATGCCGTCTCGCAGACCGACAAGATGGGGCTGAAGAACTCCGAGATCGCCACCGGCTCGACCATCGTCGCCCGCTTCAACGTCGCCAACGCGCCCTATGACGACGTCAAGGTACGACGCGCCGCCCAGCTCGCGGTGGACAATTCCGCCGTGCTGAAGCTCGGCCTCGATGGCCGCGGCAAACCCGCCGACAACCACCATGTCGGCCCGATGCACCCCGAATATGCCGATATCGGTCCGGCCAAGCGCGATGTCGAGGCGGCGAAGAAGCTGCTCGCCGAGTCCGGCAAATCAGACCACGAATACGACCTGATCTCGGTCGACATCGAATGGCAGAAGAGCACCGGCGACGCCATCGCCGCGCAGATGCGCGAGGCCGGCCTCAAGATCAAGCGCACCGTGCTGCCGGCCGCCACCTTCTGGAACGACTGGAGCAAGTTCCCCTATTCCTGCACCGAATGGCTCGGCCGCCCGCTCGGCGTCCAGGTGCTGGCGCTGGCGTATAAATCGGGCGCCGCCTGGAACGAGAGCGCCTATGCCTCGAAGGAGTTCGACGCGCTGCTCGACAAGGCGCTCGCCATGCCCGACCCCAAGGCCCGCAAGGAGATCATGGCCAACATCGAGCAGAATTTGCGCGATTCAGGCATCATCATCCAGCCCTACTGGCGTTCGGTCTACCGGACCTACCGCAAGGGCATCGAAGGCTGCGAACAGCACCAGGCGCTGGAGCAGCACTTTGAGAAGGTCTGGATCGAAAGTTGAGGTTTGGCCGGTCTTGGTTCCTCTCCCTCCGGAGGGGGGAGAGGTGGCGCTGCGAAGCAGCGACGGAGTGGGGGACGGCGTCCGCAAAGTCAAAATCGGGTCGGGGTTGGGGATAGCGGCTAGTCCAGCGTGCGCCTATCGCAGGTCAGCACCGCCCCCACTGTCCTGCCGGCAGGCAGGTGAGGGGCAGCGCCGACGCTGACCTTCCTGTCGCGGGCGGAGGGAGGTACCAACCTGCGAAGGTCAGCACCGGGCGGTGCGGAGCGCCTTTGGCCCACACTCAATCATTTAGGGAAGATGGCCGGCGCGATGCCGGTGAGACAATTGCCTGAGCCCCGCGCCGGCCACTAGCGACCTGATGAAGGTCCGCCGCTTGATTTGTGTACCGGCCCCGCGCCGCGCGATCAACCGAGGTGGATGCTTGGTATGAATTCGTACCAACCCTGCCGTGGGATTTGTCGCGGAGAGCGATGGGCGGCAGCAGGCCTGCCCTTTCCCGGGAACGTCCTAGCGCGGGCAGACCGACACTGGACACGCGACAGCCGTCACGGCCGAAAGCCTCTCGCGCTTGCTCAGCGTCGGCTTCGCATAGATCTTTTTCACGGATAGTCCCCCAATTGCCCGCCTCCAATGACGCATGTGTGGAGCTGATGTCAATACGGCGGCCGTGGTTCGGGGGGACCGTTACTATTGCCGAGGTCGGCGTCGCCCCTCACTGTCCTGCCGGACGTTCGTCGTTCGAAAAGCCAAGCAATTGGCTTTTCTGGCCGCTGCGCGGACCACTTCTCAACTCCCGTAAACGGGCGAGAGTAGCTGGCCGCAACGCCGGCGCTTTTTTGCAACGATGGCGATTGGCGAAAGTGTCAATGACAGCGCCCCTCTCCCCGTCCCTACACGGGGAGAGGATGCCGGCAGGCAGGTGAGGGGCGGCGCCGGCGCCTGGAACCGAGCCGCTAGGCGTGCCGAGAACCCCTTAGCAAAGTCCAGATCCAGCCGGCGAAGGTCGCCACCAGGAACGGATAGCCTGCCGCCGGCAGGGCACGCTGGCCTGTAGTCCCGCCGCATTGCCGAACAGAAGCAGGCTTTCGCCGGCGAGGAAGGTCAGGAACCCTGCCACGACGCAATCATTGCCGAGACGCTGGTATTTGATGGTGAGCAAGGCCGTCGCCACCACGAGCGCCACGCCGTCGATCGCCCACAGGGATTGGCGCAGCGGGGCGCTGGCGACGAAAGTACTGGCAAGGCCGAAGATGCCGCCGATCGCGCGGCCGCGCGCGGCGGTGGTGTCTGAGCTGGTGCGCATGTGAGATCTCACGCATCAATCATACTTCGAGGTGAGGTGATCGCAAAGATTGATCAAAGCATAGGCGCCGGCCGATGCTTGAATGGAAACAGGAGATGTGCCGCCCTGTCCTGCAGTTGACGGTTTTTTTACCAGTTGGTAAGATTCTCATCAATCATGGACAGGTCTGCCAAAATTGCTCCGCTCACCCGGGACGCCGATATCCGAATACCGCTGATAGGATGGTTGCGGTCGCAACATCCTGATGACGGATCGACAGGCTTTGTCGAAGAATTCAAAATGCCAAAGCCATCGGCCCGTATAGATGTCGCAGTTGTGAATGGTGAGTTGGCCGGATTTGAAATCAAAAGCGACCGCGACTCGCTCAGCCGCTTGACCTCGCAGGTGCCGGCCTTTTCTCGGTTTTTCGACAAGGTCAGCTTAGTAACAACCGCGAAACACCACGCTTCCGCGCGAATGAAAATTCCCCTGTGGTGGGGGATAATCCTATACGGAGAGGGCACCAGTTTCCAAATTGCTAGAACGCCGAAACAAAACAGAAGCGTCGATATCCGTTCGCTTCTATTCGCTTTATCAAAGGGCGAAATCTCTGACCTTGGCCGTTTAGCGGGGTGCCGAATTTCGACGTCAGATAAAAAGAGCCTAATGGTTGAAAAAGCCGAAGCGGCCATTTGCGAACAAGAAATACGCGATCACGCTCGTGATCTGATCCGCGGAAGGAGCCGCCAGCCTATGGTCCATCGCTGCCGCTCATGACTTCAAACGAGTACCCAATCCTCCGGTGTATATGCATATTGATTTTGGCAGCGTGCCAAAATCGAGCGAATGTAGCGCCGATGATGTCGCCCACCGCCGCTTTATCGATAAGTTCGCTCCCCCAACAATTGCACGCCCCGTCATAGCTAGGATCGCCTTTAATTTCCTTGGAGCCTTCTATCCAACCGTTTGCATCCTGCGCATCAGGATGCCGGTAGACAATCCATGCTTCGTCAAGAGGGTAGACTACCTGTGCCTTCCACTCACCCGGCATGAAAGTGTTGGCCTTCTTTAACCGATGGTTGGCACCATAGTCTCCGAAGAGGAAAGGGAACTTCTCACGCGCCTCTAGCCACAGCTGCCACGAGTAGCTCTCATATAATTTCAACTTGGCATTCCCTGGCGTGGTGTAGGAATCGCTCAGACAAACCGCAGATAGATGTTGGGCCTGGCTTGGTTCGATTTCTTCTATGATCCTCGCTATGGCTTTTTTGGCAAATTCAGCTCGCTCGGAAGTTTGCAGACGTCCCTGCCCACAATCTATGATGACGAGCAATTGTGCTGCCGAATCGAGGATCGCGAGGATTTGCCCGACAATGGGAAATATCTGTTCGTTGGTCTCTTGCGTGATCCGAATTGCCAGATGATCATAGCCACTCTTAGCAAGCTGCACCGCCTGCCGTAAAATGTTTTTTCCTTGCGTTTCTGGATCGGTGAATTGGACAACCGGCACCGCATTTGGGAACTTTCCGACCAGCGTTCGCCATTCTGCGAAACCGTCACTCGCATTCAAAAGCGAGGTGAGACTCTTGTTATAGGCGTCTTGTGCTTTTTGGAGCTTCGCGATCTTCCCTTGGTCGGGATTATTCACAGCGACAAAGGGAGGAGGCGCTCGGTCTTTCGAGAGATCAATTACAAAAGGCCGGCTGCTAACAAGCGCCGCAATGGCTGTAACTGACTCTTCGAGTGCTGCCTCGTATTTGACTTGACTCAATTCGAAGATCGGTAGGATAGCGTTCTTGTCTTCCTCGCTAAGTTTCGCATACGCGATCTGTTCGGCTTCCGAGCATTGCAAACATGGGAGGTATGAGTACTGAGAGAAATCTATCTGCACTAAGAAATCCCCGTGCCTTGAGAATCGATCTCCCATTGTTGTCATTTTTCTTGATTTGAGTCTCGAAATTTTTATCCCGACTGATCCCAGGCTCCCCCTGTTCAACCTGCAGCTTCTTCTTGACTCTCTAAGTCGTCTGCATGTTCCGGCGTCAGGACAATACCCCGCTAAGAGCCGTCCAGCGAGTGGGGCCATATACCGTGGAGTGTGGGACCGGTTGCGCAAGCTGCAACCAACTGATCACATCGCCACGATGCGATGACCATCGGTCGACCAGGCAATCTTTGCCAAATCCCCAAAGTATACAATCAGACATTTCTACCGTATTGAGAAAATCAATCATATGCCTAGGCGAGACGACTGCTAAACACCAAGCTCCAGAGGGGTTGAAGCTAGGATGCCAACATTCAACGGATCTATTGCTGAACTTGTGGCTGCCGTAGAGTCCGCCGGAGCCGAGGGAAACTGGGAAGAGAAGCCCAATCAGTGCTGGAAGTTCACGGGACGGGATCGGGCCGGTCTAAATTGGTCCTCGACAAAGGGTACTATGTGGTTTGATGGCCCAAACGACCCCAAGACAGCCCTGATGGGGACAATTGAGGCCGTATTGGGATCGGGCGTGGTCAAACCAGACACGAATAGGACAATTTTTGTCGTGCACGGACATGATCCTGAAGCTCGGGAGCAACTCGAACTGGTTCTACACCGACTTGGACTTCGACCATACGTATTACAAAATACCGATGGCGGTGGACTTACCATCATAGAAAAACTGGAGCAGATGATTGGAAAGAATGCCGCGAGCTCATTCGGCATAGTGCTTTTGACTCCGGATGACGTCGGATACTCAAAATCTGATGGCGACGCCCAAGCGAAGCCGCGCGCTAGGCAAAACGTGATTCTAGAAATGGGTATGCTGCTTGCGTCTCTCACTAGAGAGCGGGTTGCCATCCTTCAGAAGGGCTACATGGAGCATCCATCAGATGTGGCCGGCATTATCTACATCGCATTCAAGGATCACGTAAGAGAGGCCGTCCCAAAACTGGTCGGGAGGCTACAAGCTGTAGGCATCACCCTTGACCCGGCAAAGATTGCTGAGGCGTCTGCGTAGCGTTAGGGGTTTGCCGACAAGCTGCTGCCGTCCCGCAAACGGCCGGAAGAACAACTTGTGTTGTATCCATTCTATTCGGCCGGACCGCTCAATCCCCCATCTTCAGCGCCTGGATAAACGCCTCCTGCGGGATATCCACCTTGCCAAATTGCCGCATCCGCTTCTTGCCCTCTTTCTGCTTGTCCAAGAGCTTGCGCTTGCGGGAGACGTCGCCGCCGTAGCACTTGGCGGTGACGTCCTTGCGGAGCGCCGAGATGGTTTCGCGGGCGATGACCTTGCCGCCGATCGCGGCCTGGATCGGGATCTTGAACAGGTGATGCGGGATCAGCTCCTTGAGCTTCTCGACCATCTGGCGGCCGCGCTTTTCCGCCGCCGTGCGGTGCACCAGCATCGACAGCGCGTCGACCGGCTCCTCGTTGACCAGGATCGACATCTTCACCAAATCGCCCTCGCGGTAGTCGGTCAGGTGATAGTCGAACGAGGCGTAGCCTTTCGAGATCGACTTCAGCCGGTCGTAGAAGTCGAAGACGACTTCGTTGAGCGGCAGGTCGTAGGTCAGCATGGCGCGTTTGCCGACATAGGAGAGGTCGGCCTGGATGCCGCGCCGGTCCTGGCAGAGTTTCAATATGCCGCCGAAATAGTCGTCGGGCGTCAATATGGTGGCGCGGATCCACGGCTCCTCGATGGCAGAGATCTTCACCACGTCGGGCATGTCGGCCGGGTTGTGCAGTTCCTTCATCGAGCCGTCATTGAGGAGCAGCCGGTAGACGACGCTCGGCGCGGTGGCGATGAGGTCGAGGTTGAACTCGCGCTCCAGCCGCTCCTGGATGATTTCGAGATGCAGCAGGCCAAGGAAGCCGCAGCGGTAGCCGAAGCCGAGCGCCGCACTGGTTTCCATTTCATAAGAGAAAGAAGCGTCGTTGAGGCGCAGCTTGCCGACGGCGGCGCGCAAATCCTCAAAATCGGCGGCGTCGACCGGGAACAGGCCGCAGAACACCACCGGCTGCGCCGGCTTGAAGCCGGGCAGCGCATGCGCGGTCTGGCGCTTGTCCTCGGTGATGGTGTCGCCGACGCGGGTGTCTGCGACTTCCTTGATCGAGCCGGTGAAGAAGCCGAACTCGCCGGGGCCGAGCTCGTCGACATTGATGCGGGCGGGCGTGAACACGCCGGTGCGCTCGACCAGGTACTTGGCGCCGGTGCCCATCATGCGGATGGTCTGGCCCTTCTTCAGCACGCCGTCGATGACGCGCACCAGCACGATGACGCCGAGATAGGCGTCGTACCAGCTGTCGACCAGCATGGCTTTGAGCGGCGCCGTGGCATCGCCCTCGCGCGGCGGCGGCAATTGGTGGACGATGGCCTCCAGCACGTCGGGAATGCCGAGGCCGGTCTTGGCCGAGATCAGCACGGCGTTGGAGGCGTCGATGCCGATCACCTCCTCGACCTGCTCGCGGATGCGCTCGGGCTCGGCGGCCGGCAGGTCGACCTTGTTCAGCACCACGACGATCTCGTGGTTGTTGTCGATGGCCTGGTAGACATTGGCCAGCGTCTGCGCCTCGACGCCTTGCGAAGCGTCGACCACCAGCAGCGAACCCTCGCAGGCGGCGAGCGAGCGCGACACTTCATAGGCGAAGTCGACATGGCCGGGCGTGTCGATGAGGTTGAGGATATAGTCCTCGCCATTGTTGGCGCGGTATTTCAGCCGCACCGTCTGCGCCTTGATGGTGATGCCGCGCTCGCGCTCGATGTCCATCGAGTCCAGCACCTGCTCCTTCATGTCGCGCAGCTCCAGCCCGCCGGTGGACTGGATCAGGCGGTCGGCAAGCGTGGATTTGCCATGGTCGATATGGGCGACGATGGAAAAATTCCGGATGTGGTCGAGGGGCGTGCTCATGCCGCGCGCTTTAGCAGGGGCGGCAAGCGGCGGCAAGGCTTGGCGCCCAAGGGCTGCCTGGGGCAAACGGGTGTACCCGCCGACCTTATAAGGGAAAAGGGAATCCACCCGCGTTGCGTGCACCAATTCCGGCGTCAAAGTTACGCGCCGAACTTGTCGGCTTTTCACGGGACTTTGCCGAAAAATCGATAAACATTAACCAAGTCCGTTAGAGCATAATTTGCGACTGCCATGTTAGCCGGAGAGATATTCGTTTGTAAGGATCAAGACATGCGGGGGTTAGCAGGTAGGTTTGTCAGCTCGAGGAGCGGCTCGTTCGCGCCCATAATTGTCCTCAGCATGATCCCGCTAATCAGCGCGGTAGGCTTTGCGGTCGACTACACCTCTGCGGTGCAGACCCGGTCGACCGAGCAAGCGGCACTCGATGCCGCGATCCTGTCGATTACCACGATGGATACGGCTTCGACAAAAGCGCAGCGCCAGGTGGCGATGCAGGCTTCCTACGTGGCCAACGGTGGACAGGGCGACGCGACGCTGAACACTTTCACCGTCGCCGCCGATGGTACCGCCACAGCGCAGGCCTCGGCGAATTTCGCCATGCCGACCCTTTTTATGCAGATCGCCAGGATCAACACCGTACCAGTCGGCGTCTCCTCGGCTGTGAGCAAGACACCAGCGCTGGTTGAAGCTACCTTCAACGTCGATCACGTTTCAGGCTACTGGAATAAAACCATGACCCTGTATGGCCTTCCGTTTGGGTGGAACTCCAATACGACGCCTACCGCGATGATGAAGATCGACTACGCCTACAAGGCGTATAATTATTCCTACACGAGCGGGGGTAAGACTTATACCGCTGCGGACCCGAAAGGTTACGGTACGACCACTATTTCCACGGGGTCGGGAACATCTGCGAAGGTGGTTCAGAGCCAAGTGTGCACGCCAGTAGGACAAACAACCGATTTCACACCGACTGCGGGAACTTACAGGAGTACCGCGGTAGCAAAAAGCGGAAGTACGACCGGCTCCACCATCTATTTCAAAACGACATGCGTGACCACGAATTCCGCCGGAAGCAGCAGTGGTGCGACAGTCGACGTGAGCATGATGGACCAGGTTTATCTGCAGATGGATGTGCCGTCCGGACCGGTCAACCCGCTCAAGTCGAATAGTGCAAGCACGTCGAATCGGCTCTACCTCGGTGCCGGGTACAGCACTGCGGCACAAAAGGCCCTGAGCCCTTCCAAATACCTCCCCGTCGAGGTCAACAGCAACACAATCGTCGACATCTTCGGCGCTGTGCCCTGCAGCGAGACCAGCGACCAGGCATGGGAAGACGGCGGCAACAATCCTCCACTTCCAGACGTTACGAACGCCGACTTCTTTTACAGCGTGATGGGCAAGTGCGCCTTTAACAAGCGGGCATCCGACACGCTGCTGACACAGTGACGCTGCCGATCTCCCCTCGTGGGTGAGATTGGAGCTGGCGACCGTGTTCGCCAATCTCTGAGGCGCGCAGGGCAGAGCGCTCTTCAATCACAAACCGGTGAGCGTTGTAACGAAGCCGTCCGTGGCGGCGAAGTGGGGATATGAGCGGCGCATCGTGGCGTCGTCCCCACGGAGCAAGCCGATGTCGCCAGTCCTACCAAGCAGGTTTTTCGCACTGTCCGGCCTCGCCGCGCTGGCGCTCGCCGGATCGCTCGCCGGCGCCGTCGCCCAGCCGCTCACCGTGGTCGAGCTGTTCACCAGCCAGGGCTGCTCGTCCTGCCCGCCGGCCAACGCCAACCTCATCAAGGTCAAGGACCGGCCCGGCGTGCTGGCGCTGTCGTTCAACGTCACCTACTGGGACTACCTCGGCTGGAAGGACACGTTCGGCAAGCAGGAATTCACCCAGCGCCAGGTGTCCTACGAGCCATCGCTCGGCCATGACGGGCCGTTCACGCCGCAAGTGGTGGTCAACGGCCATGCCGACGTCGTTGGCGCCGCACCCGGCGAGATCGAACATCTGATCGCGGCCACGGCCAAGACCGGAGGTCCGTCGCTGGCGCTCGAGGGCGGCAAGGTCGCGATCGGCGCCGGCGCCGCTCCGGGCGGCCACGCCGATGTCTGGCTGGTGCGCTACACCAAGGGTGTCGTCGAGGTGCCGGTGGCGCGCGGCGAAAACACCGGCCGCACCTTGCCGCACGCCAATGTCGTGCATGCGCTGACAAAACTCGGCAGCTGGAGCGGCGACGCCAAGACGCTCGATCTGCCGGCGGCCTCGGGCGGCCTCAGCACCGCCGTGCTGGTGCAGTCGCCCGGCGGCGGACCGATCCTGGCCGCCGCCGCCAACTAGATCCCGTTCGAGCAGAGATTTTTAAAACAGAGATTTGCACCGCCGCATGAGCAGCGGTGCAAGAGCCCGGCCGCCCAAACCGGCGTGCCATCAACCCGTAAACCCAAGGAACCGACCATGACCACTTTCTCCCGCTTGACGCTGCCGGCTCTCGCCCTCGCTTTGTGCTCCACGGCGCTGTTTGCCGGCGGCATCGCCCGCGCCGACGATGCCACCAATGCGATGAAGCCCGCCGCCAACGCCATGAAGCCGGCAACCGACGCGATGAAGCCGGCCGACCCGATGGCCACCAACGCCATGAAGCCCGCTACGGACGCCATGAAGCCTGCCACGGATGCGATGAAACCGGCGACCGACGCCATGAAGCCTGCAACGGATGCCACCGCCAATTGAGATTGGTGCGTGGCCTTCTGTCCCTGGCGGGCTCCCTGTCCAGCCGGGGACAGTTGCTGGAGCAGCCCCCGGGAAAGGCTTGAAGCGGTTTTGCTTCGGCAACGAGGTCGAAACAGAAAGTCCGCAGGCGCACGCGAATGTGAGCCTCCGCCGCAACTCACGCATCGCGCCACCGTAGCTGATCCAATAGACTGATCCCAAATGGAAGCCATGAGGAGTGCAACCATGACCATTATCAACAAACGTTCGACAGGCTTTGTCCGGGGGGCGCTCGCCGCACTCGCCCTTGCCGTCGCGGGCGCTGCTTTCTGGCTGACGCCAGCCATCTCCGCCGAGGATGCGGTGAAGATCCCGCCGCCGGCGATCGACGAAAAGGCGGCCACCGGCACAGAGAAGGCGATCTTCGCCGGCGGCTGCTTCTGGGGCGTGCAGGGCGTGTTCCAGCATGTCAAGGGCGTCAGCAAGGCGGTCTCGGGCTATACCGGCGGCGCCAAGGACGATGCCGTCTACGAGACGGTCGGCACTGGCCGCACCGGCCACGCAGAGTCCGTCGAGATCACCTATGATCCGTCCAAGGTGACCTACGGCCAGCTGCTGCAGGTCTATTTCTCGGTCGCCCACAACCCGACCCAGCTCAACTACCAGGGTCCGGATTCGGGCACCCAGTACCGCTCGACGATCTTCGCCGAAAACGACGCCCAGAAGAAAATCGCGCAGAGCTACATCGCCCAGCTCGACAAGGCCAAAGTGTTCGGCGAGCCGATCGTCACCACGCTGGAGACCGGCAAGACCTTCTATCCGGCCGAGACCTACCACCAGGACTTTTTGACGCTGAACCCGACCTATCCCTACATCGTCTACAACGACCTGCCCAAGGTGGCGAATTTGAAGACGCTGTTCCCGGCGCTTTACAGCGAAAAGCCGGTGCTGGTGCTGTCGGCGAGCAACTGAGATTGCGAGGCGCGCCATTCTGGCCTTTCTCCCCGTCATTATACGGGGAGAAAGGCGCTGTCATCGCGCCTCAATCATACGTCAGATCCGTCGCCTTGCCGCCGAACACGCGGTAGGCATAGAACGAATAGAAGATGATGACCGGCAGCACCACCACGGTGCCGGCCAGGATGATCGCCAGGCTTTCGGGCGCCGACGCCGCCTGCCAGATGGTCAGGCGATCGGGCACCACATAGGGATAGAACGACCAGGCCAGGCCGGCAAAGCCGAGCGCGAAGATGGTGGCCAGCGTCAGGAACGGCGTCAGCGAATGGCGATCGTCAGGCCTCGGCAGATGGAAGGTCTGCCGCCACAGCCAGGCAAACAGCAGCGCCGACAGGATCGGCAGCGGCGACAGATAGAGCATCTCGGGCCAGACGAACCATTTGGCGAAGATGCGCGGGCTGGCGAACGGCGTCGCCAGCGACACGGCGGCCATGCCGAGCGCGGTCAGCACCAGGGCGGTGCGCAGCCAGAGCACCGCCTTATTCTGCAGCGCGCCTTCGGTCTTGTAGATCACCCAGGCGGAGCCCATCGCCGCGTAGGCTGCCGCCAGGCAGAACGCCACCAGCACGCCAAACGCCATGCCGCCTGGCCCGACATCGAGGCCGAGCACGTAGACGCCCAGCATATAGCCTTGCGCCAGCGAGGCGATGAGCGAGCCGAGGAAGAAAATACGGTTCCAGCGATGTTTCTTCCCCGCCGGCACCTTGGCGCGGAAATCGAAGGCGACGCCGCGCAGGATCAGGCCGACCAGCAGGACGAAGACCGGAATGTAGAGAGCCGTCAGGATGACGCCATGCGCCAGCGGAAAGGCGACCAGCAGCAGGCCGACGGCCAGCACCAGCCAGGTTTCGTTGGCGTCCCAGAACGGACCGATCGCCGCGATCATGGTGTCCTGCTCGGTGTCCGCGGCGGCGGCGAACAGGATGCCGATGCCGAGGTCGAAGCCGTCGAGAATGACGTAGATCAGGATGGCAAGGCCCATCAGTCCGGCGAAGATCAGGGGGAGCAGGGTTGGCCAGTCGTAGGTCATCTTGCTCTCCTCACGCCCTGATTTCGGTTTGCGAAGCTAGCGCAGCCCCTCATCGCCCTGCCGGGCACTTCTCCCCGTATAGGGACGGGGAGAAGCGGGCTGGCCGCAACGCCGGCGCCATCCATGCAACGTTGGCGATTGGCGAAACCATAGGACTCAGCGCCCCTCTCCCCGTCCCTATACGGGGAGAGGATGCCGGCAGGCAGGTGAGGGGCGGCGCGGGCCTGCAATGAAAACATGCTCACTCCCCCGCGGCCGGCTGCGACAGCGGTGCGTTGAGAACACCCGGCAGCGGCGAGGTGTCGCCGTCCTTGGCCGCCTTCAGCGCCAGGTGCACCAGCACGCCGAGATAGGCGATCAGCAAAAGCACGTAGAGCAGGAGATAGATGGCGAGCGTCAGCGCCACATGGCTGCCGGCCACCGGCCCGACGGCGTCGGCGGTCTTCAATACGCCGGTCACCAGCCAGGGCTGGCGGCCGATCTCGGTCGTGTACCAGCCGGCCAGCGTCGCCAGCCAGCCCGACAATGCCATCGGCACCATCAGCATGGCGAGCGGCTTTGGCAGCGCGTGCCGGTGCTTGAGGAAGAAGGCGGCCGACCAGGAGACGGCGAGCATCAAAAGCCCGGTGCCAACCATGATACGAAAGCTCCAGAAGAGCGGAAAGACCGGCGGATGGTTGCCGGGATAGTCGTTCAGCCCCGGCACGACACCGTCGGTCGAGTGCCGCAGGATAAGGCTGGCCCCGTCCGGAATCGCGACCTCGAACTTGTTTTCCCTGGCCGCCTCGTCGGGCAGCGCGAACAAAACCAGCGGCACGTTGGGACCGGTGTTCCAGTTGGCCTCCATGGCGGCGATCTTCTGCGGCTGGTGTTCCAGCGTGTTGAGCCCATGCTGGTCGCCGGCCAGGATCTGGATCGGGATCAGGATCGCAGCGGTGAAGACGCCGGTGCGCAGCGCCTTCCACATCGATTCCGAACGGTCGCCGTTGAGGTAGCGCAGCGCCGACAGGCCGGCGATCAGGAACGACACCGTAAGCCCCGAGGCGAGCAGCATATGCACCAGCCGGTAGGGCATGGACGGGTTGAAGACGATGGCCCACCAATCGACGGCGTGCGCGACGCCGTCGCGCATCTCGAAGCCGGCCGGCGTCTGCATCCAGGAATTGAGGGCGATGATCCAGAACGCCGACAGCGTCGTGCCGCCGGCGACCAGCACCGTCGCCAGCGTGTGGATGCGGTTGGAGACGCGGCGGAAGCCGAACAGCATGATGCCGAGAAAGGCCGCCTCGAGGAAGAAAGCGGTGAGGATCTCGTAGGCGAGCAGCGGTCCGGCGATGTTGCCGACATGCTGCATGTAGCCCGGCCAGTTGGTGCCGAACTGGAAGCTCATGGTGACGCCCGAGACCACGCCCATGGCAAACGACAGCGCGAACACCTTCACCCAGGTGAAATAGGCGCGCATCCAGGCGGAATCATTGGTCGCGTTGTAGCGCAGCTTGAAGAACAGCAGCACCCAGCCAAGGGCAATGGTGATTGTCGGAAACAGGATATGAAACGAAATATTCGCGCCGAACTGCATGCGCGACAGTATGAGCGGGTCCATGGCGGGCTCCGGCTGTAAATACTCGCGAAGGATAGGCCCGAAGCGGGGTCAGGTCAAAGCGGCCTCCTGCCGCGAGGCTGAACGCCACAGGACAATTTTACCGGATGGACGCGGCGCATTCCCAGCCAGCTCCGCGCTTCGATGTCCAGAACTGGCAGCAGGGCATTGACTTGCGGTTGCACTGGGCGACAACAGGCCTATATCAAGTCACCTCTTTCAGGCAGCCGTTTTCAACCATGCCCTCCATATTGTCCATTTCCGGGGTCTCCAAGACCTACGCCACCGGCTTCACCGCGCTCAAGGAAGTCAGCCTCGATATCCAGCGCGGCGAGATCTTCGCGCTGCTCGGCCCCAATGGCGCCGGCAAGACGACGCTGATCTCGATCGTCTGCGGCATCGTCAACCGCTCTTCGGGGACCGTGACCGTCGATGGCCACGACATCAACAAGGACTATCGCGCCGCGCGCAGCCTGATCGGGCTGGTGCCGCAGGAACTCACCATCGACGCCTTCGAGAGCGTCTGGGCAACCGTCAATTACAGCCGCGGCCTGTTCGGCAAGCCGGCCAATCCGGCCTTCGTCGAGAAGGTGCTGCGCGACCTGTCGCTGTGGGACAAGAAGGACGCCAAGGCGATCACGCTGTCGGGCGGCATGAAGCGGCGGCTGATGATCGCCAAGGCGCTGTCGCACGAGCCGCGTATCCTGTTCCTCGACGAACCGACCGCCGGCGTCGACGTCGAACTGCGCCAGGACATGTGGGCGATGGTCCGGCGGCTGCGCGAGGACGGCGTCACCATCATCCTTACCACGCATTATATCGAGGAAGCCGAGGCCATGGCCGACCGCGTCGGCGTCATCAACCGCGGCGAGATCATCCTGGTCGAGGGCAAGGCCGAACTGATGCGCAAACTCGGTCGCAAGGAGATGAGGCTGGAGCTGCGCGCGCCGCTCGGCAGCATGCCCGACGGGCTCTCGCGCTATGCGCTCGAACTGTCGCCGGATGGCACGCAACTCACCTACACATACGACAACCAGAGCGACCGGCCGGGCGTCGCCTCGCTGATCAGGGATCTCGAGGCGGCCGGCATCCAGTTCCGCGATCTCGACACCAAGAACAGCTCGCTCGAAGAGATCTTCGTCAATCTCCTGAGGCAAGAGCCATGAACCTGCGTGCGGCCCCTAATTTTCGCGCGGTCTGGGCGATCTACCGGGTCGAGATGGCGCGTGCGTTCCGCACCGTGCTGCAGAGCATCATCTCGCCGGTCATCTCGACGTCGCTCTATTTCGTCGTCTTCGGCTCGGCCATCGGCTCGCGCATAACCGAAATCGACGGCATCGCCTACGGCGCCTTCATCGTGCCGGGACTGATCATGCTGTCGCTGTTGACGCAGTCGATCTCCAACGCCTCTTTCGCCATCTATTTCCCGAAATTCGTCGGCTCGATCTACGAGCTTTTGTCGGCGCCGGTCTCCTACCTGGAGATCGTCATCGCCTATGTCGGCGGCGCCGCGACCAAGTCGATCATCCTCGGCCTGATCATCCTGGCCACGGCCTCGCTGTTCGTGCCGCTGCACATCGAACATCCGTTCTGGATGCTCGCCTTCCTGATCCTGACAGCGGTGACCTTCAGCCTTTTCGGCTTTATCATCGGCATCTGGGCGAAAAGCTTCGAGCAGCTGCAGCTGGTGCCACTGCTGATCATCACCCCGCTGACCTTCCTCGGCGGCAGCTTCTATTCGATCCACATGCTGCCCGGCATCTGGAAGACGATCACGCTGTTCAACCCGGTGGTCTACCTGATCAGCGGCTTCCGCTGGAGTTTCTACGGCAAGGCCGATGTCTCGGTCGTCGTCAGCCTCGGCATGACGCTGGTGTTCCTGGCCGTCTGCATCGCGATCGTCGCCTGGATCTTCCGGACCGGCTACCGGCTGAGGAACTGACGCGGCCCTAAGGTCGTGAGAGAGGCCTCAAATGGCCTTGACCAGCCGCAGCAATCCCAGCATCTCGATGTAGGTCCCCTCGCGAAAGGCGATGTAGACCGGCTCCTCGGCGCCGTGGAAGCGGCGCTTGAATGCCGCCTGTCCCTGCAGGTTGAACCTGCGGCGGTTGACCCAGGGCGAGTCGTAGGCGCGCTGGAAGGCGTTGCGCCAGAACTCGCTTTCGGCAAATCCGCTCGGGCCGACATCGAGCAGCGGCGACAGGCCGAGCGTCACCACCGAAATGCCTTCCTCGCGAAAGCGGTCGACGGCGAATTTGGTCAGGCCGATCTCGGCATGCGGCGAGGCATCGATGTGCTTGCGCTTGAAGGCCGTGGTGTAGCCGATCACCTTGCCGTCGGCGAACATCGGATCGAAATCGAGCAAGGCGACGAGGTCGCCATCGGGGCCGTGCAGCACGAAACGGCGCATATCGGTGCCGAGCTGATCGTAAAATGGTCGGTTGAGGAAACCCATCTCCCAGCGCTTGACGATACGGTCGCCGCGCCAGTTTTGAGACAGCCGGGAGATCTCGTCGAGGTGGATCGTGCGTTTGTCCTCCTCGAACGAAAAGCCTTTCTTCAACAGCCAGCGCTCGGAATAACGCACCGTTTCGTTGCGCTTGCCGGAAAAATCATGGTCGGGCAGAACGAGGCGCGTGTCGATGCCCAGCCGGTTAATCTTGTAGCCAAGGCCGGCAAGGACCTGGGCGGTCTGTTCGCCGATCTGCACGAACCACGGGCCGCCGGCGCTCTCGACGAAGCGTCTGATGTAATCGGGCCGCCGATCCGGCGCCGCCACCGGATCGCCGAGCGCGAAATGATGCCTCATCTTGGTGCCGAAGGCGATGTAACCGTCGGCATCGCCAAAATAGGAAAGCTTGCTTTGCACGGCGGTGGAATAGGCGAGCGAGAAGTCGCCATGACGGCGCACCAGCGCCAGCCGTTCGACATGCGTCAGCGCCCGGCGCTCGACCTTGGGCGAGGCCCCCTCGAGGAGGTTGTCGAAATAGATCCGCAAGGAGGGCATGGTCGAGATTCCGCGTGCCGTCCATGGCGCGACGTGTCCGACGACACGCAAGACGCGCCACGGCGTCTTGATTTTTCGCAAGGTAGCCGAAATCGGGTTGCCGGTTTCGAATGCCCGCGTCCGTGACGAGATCCGCCAGCCCCCGGACCTCGAATCAATCACTTTGCCGCGACCTGATTATCGCCGATGCCGCCGATATGCCATATAGGGCTGGATGTATTCGGACGGAAGCGGGTAATGCGCTCCATGTCGTGGTTTTGACGCGGTGCCGCGACCGGCTGTTTCCGACGGGCGGCGGAATGCTCCGGAAGCGAAGCCGCCTCGGCGCGGGACCATCGAAGATCGGCATCGAGTTGCCGTTCGGGTCCTGCGCGCGATCAAACTGTTACAGCGGCCTGCGAGCCTTCAGGGCTGCCGCGAGGGCGAATGGGGTTCGAGAGTGAATGGCTGATACGACAAGCAGATCGATGGTGGAGCAGGCGGTGACGGTCGAGCCGGCGATCGTCATTGGCGCCGGCGCCGCCGGGCTGGCCGTCGCGAGGGCCTTGATGAAGGCCGGCGTGGCGACGGCGATCCTGGAGAAGGAAAGCCGGCTGGCCGAGCCCTGGCGCCGACGTCACGAGCAGCTGCACCTCAACACCCACCGCGATCTCTCGGCACTGCCTGGCCTTGCCTATCCCAAGGGCACCCCTGCCTTTCCGCACCGGGACGTCGTCATCCGCCATATGAACGATTTCCATGAGGCGAACCGTTTGCCGGTGGAGTTTGGCGTTTCCGTCGAGTCCATCACGTTCAGGGGCGATCACTGGGTCGTGCGCACCAGCGCCGGCTCGCGCCTGGCGCGCCATGTCGTTGTGGCCACCGGCCGCGACCGGGAACCCTTCACGCCGCAGTGGACGGGCATGCAGGCGTTCGCGGGCCGGATCATCCACTCGGCGGATTTTGGCGATGCCCAGGCCTATGCGGGCAAGAAGGTGCTGGTTGTCGGCGCCGGCAATTCGGGCTTCGACGCACTCAATCATCTGGCGGGTGTCGATACCGCCGCTGTCTGGCTGTCGGCCCGCAACGGCCCCGCCCTTTTGCCCAAGCGCGTCGGCAAGATCGCCGTGCACCGCCTCTCGCCGCTCATGGCGCGCCTGCCGCTGCGCGTCGCCGATGCGGTGATGGCGGTGACGCAGCGCCTGGTGTTCGGCGATCTCACCAAATTCGGCGTGCCGCCCGCGCCCGCGGGCGGCGCCAGCCGCCTGACCTCGGACTATACCGCGATCGCCGCCGACGATGGCGCCGTCGATGCCATCAAATCGGGCAGGATCGTGGTGGTGCCCGGGGTACGGGAGTTCACCCGCGACGGCGTCATCCTGGCCAATGGCAGCCTGATCGCTCCCGACATCGTCATTGCCGCGACGGGCTACCGCACCGGGCTGGGGCGGATGGTCGGCAATCTCGGCGTGCTCGACGAGAAGGGCGTTCCGCTCTTCAACGGGGGCCAGGCCGATCCGAAACTACCCGGCCTGTGGTTCACCGGCATGCGGCCGAGCATCCGCGGCTGCTTTGCCAATGCCGGCATATTGGCCAAGGCGATAGCTGCGCGGATCGCCGGCTCATCCCGCCCCTCCGGCGCCTCACGCTGAGCGACCGCATAGGACAACATTTGCCGTCGGCGTCACGCCGATTTCGGCTCCAGCCGCCGGAAACCGACAGCCTCGGTCAGCATCTCCTCGTCGACCATGCCGGCATTGTAGAGGGCCAGCAAGGTGAGCGCCAATTCACGCGCCTCGACGGATTCGGGATGCGCTTGCCGTCGGCGGCAGGCCTCGTCGAAGACACGTTGCAAGGTGGCCACTTCGTCAGGTTTGAGCAGGCCACGGTCGTAGATCGACTTGGGCATGGCGATGATCTCCTGATCACGATCTAGGGCGCCACGTGTAAATTGCCAATCTTTCCCGAGGCTTGAATATGATATCGCACAAAAGAGAGGCCCCGGATCGCCGGAGCCCCTCTCATTTTTGTCTCGCCCGACCTCAGACGGCGATCTTGCCGCCACCCTGTTTGGTGATGGCGACCACCGCCGGCCGCACCGGCATGTCGGGCCTGAAATCGGGCCAGCGGGTCGACAGGTCCTCATAATAGGAGGGCCGGCAGAACGCTTCCCAATCCTCGCCGCCGTCACCCGGATGCTGGACGGCGACAAAGGCGGTCTGGTCGTCCGGCGCAAACAGCGGGCCGCACATTTCGGCGCCGATCGGCACCCGGAAGAACAGCTTCGAGGTCGCCCGCGCCGATCCTTCCGTGTCCACCGCCCACAGGCCGTCGGTGCGGCCGGTTGCCTTCGGGCCCTGGCCGTCGGTGGCGACCCACAGGCGCCCGGCCGAATCGACCGCGCAATTGTCGGGCATGCCGAACCAGCCATTGGCCGTCGTCGCGGTGGAGAAGGTGGCGCCGACGGCGGCCACCGACGGGTCGCCGCATTTCAGCAGCACTTCCCACTTGCCCTTGGTGGCGGCGAAATCGCCCTCGTCCTCGACGATTTCGATGATGTGGCCGAAGGCGTTTTCGGCACGCGGGTTGGCGGCGTCGACCTGATCGGCCTTGCGCTTGGAATTGTTGGTCAGCATGACATAGACCTTGCCGTTGCTGGCATTGGGCTGGATGTCTTCGGGCCGGTCCATCTTAGTGGCGCCAAGGAGGTCGGCGGCGCGACGTGTCTCGATCAGCACGTCGGCCTGGCCGGCAAAACCGTTTTCCGCCGTCAGCGGCCCCTGGCCGAACACGATCGGCATCCATTCGACCGAGCCGTCCTCCGCGAATTTGGCGACATGCAGCGTGCCGTCGTCGAGCAGATCCTTGTTGGCCGCGCGGTCGCCGGCGTTGAACATGCCCTTGGTGACGAACTTGTAGACATAGTCGAAGCGCTCGTCGTCGCCGAGATAGAAGACCACTCGACCATCCTTGGCGACGATCGATTCGGCGCCCTCATGCTTGAAGCGGCCCATGGCGGTGCGCTTGCGCGGCACCGAGGCCGGGTCGTTGACATCGACCTCGACGATCCAGCCGAAGCGGTTGGGCTCGTTCGGCTCCTTGGCCAGGTTGAAGCGGTCATAGTGCGCGCCCCATTCATAGGCGCCTTCCGGAATGCCGAGGCGCTTGTAGTTGGCCGCCTCCTTGTGGCCCTCCGGCAGCTCGCCGGAGAAATAGCCATGGATGTTCTCCTCGGACATCACATACGTGCCCCAGGGCGTGACCCCGCCGGCGCAATTGTTGATGGTGCCGAACACCTTGACGCCGGACGGGTCGGCATTGGTCTTGACGCGGTCATGGCCGGCAACCGGGCCCGACAGCGCCATCTCGGTGTTTGCGGTGATGCGGCGGTTGAGCTTGCCGTCGCGAATCACCCGCCATTTGCCGCCATCCTTGCGGATCTCGACGATGGTGCCGCCATGGGCGGCCATCTCGACATCGACCTGCTCTTTCGAGAGCGGCGCCACCTCGGCCGACTTCTTGCCGTCCTTCTCGACAATCTTGACGATGCCTGGGAACATCAGATGCGGGTTGGTGTATTCGTGGTTGACCACCAGCAAGCCATGTTCGGCCGAGCCATCGAGCGGGATGTAACCGACATAGTCGTTGTTGTAGCCGAACTGCCTGGCCTGGGCTTGCGCCGACTGCTTCGTCGGGTCGAATTCCGGCGAATCGGCAAACAGCGGATCGCCCCAGCGCAGCAAAACGTCGGCGTCGTAGCCCGGCGCGACGTGGTGCTTATCGTCGATACCGGCCTCCAGCTCGTCGAATTTGAACGCTGAGCCTTCCGCGGCGCGGGCACCGTCGGCGGCGATCATGGCCAGCGGGCTGACGGTGGCGGCGATCGCCGAAACGGCAAGCGAACCCTTGAGGAAGCCACGGCGCGAGAACCGCGCGGCGATGATCTCGCCCATGGTGCGGTTCTCGCTGGGATTGTTGGCCGGGCCTTCGTTTTCCTCGAGCAGGCTGGTGCGGAATCGGGCGTCGGGGGAGCGATGTTCGGTCATGGGAACCTCTGGTGGGTTTTGGCTGGAGCTTCCGGCTTACAGTCGGCTGATCACATTTTCGTGACATGGTATCTCCGCTGTCGCTCGCTCACGAGACCGATTTTTTACGCCTCGCCTGGGACTTTGGTCCAAGCTTGCGCCTGCAAAGGTCCTGGGGGACAAACGCAACGGTCGGAGGTCGCTTCCGGTCACCACGTCTTTCGGCGATGTTGTTGCACTGCAACGTTGGGGTGGGCGCGCCGGCTCAATCGACGGAGATCAGTATGCGTGGATCGATCACGGCCCATTGTTGCCGACTGGCTCTCAGATCGGCGGCCGTCCTGGCGCTGACCATCGCTCCCTATGGAGTCGTCTTCCATGGCTTCGTGCCTGGAATCGATGCCGCGACCGCACATGCCGACAAGGGTGGCAACGGCGGTGGTGGCAACGGTGGGAATGGCGGCAACGGCGGTGGCGGCAACAGTGGTGGCGGTGGCGGCAACAGCGGCAATGGAGGAAACAGCGGCAACGGCAATAGCGGTAACAGCGGCGGCGGGAATAGCGGAAAGGGTAAGGGCCAGGGCAACCAGAGCACAAGCCATGTCAACGCCACGACCGGCGACACGGTCGACGTGGACGGCAACAAGATTACAGTTCAGCACCCTGACGGCTTGACGGAAAAGATCGAGAACGGCCGCTTCAGCATGAAGGATAAGCTCGGCCGCACGATCATCGATCGCCGTGCCACACCGGCCGACGCCAGCCGTCTCAAGGCGCTATGAATTTCGACCCTTTGAATTTCGGCCCTATGAATTTCGCCTTGTGAAGCTGGTCAACAGGCAACGACCAGCTTCACACGTCACCTCCGCCGCCCCCCGGCGGAGGTGACCTCGTTTCGCGGCGTTCCGCGACGGCTACGAACGGTCCCTGTCGCGGTCGCGAAACTCGCGCATGATGAGGGCCGCTTCAGTACGGTTTCGTACGTTGAGTTTCGACAGCACCCCCGTCATGTGATGCTTGACGGTCTTCTCCTGCAGCTCCAGGCGTAAGGCGACTTCCTTGTTGCTCAGTCCCTCCGCCACCAGCCGCAGGATTTCGGTCTGCCGGCCGGTGAGTTGCCGCAGCCGGTCCGCCACGCCGTTGGCGGGCTGCAAGGACTGCACGTCGGAAAGCAGCCGGGCCGACAGCATCGGCGAAAGATAGCTTTCGCCGGCCGCCACGTTGCGCAGGATATCGGCAAGCGCACGCGATCCGACGCCTTTGAGGACATAGCCGAGCACCCCGGCGTTCAAGGCCTTGGTCACATCGGCATTCGCCTCTGAAACGGTCAGCATGACGATCTTCTGGGCGGGATGGTCGGCAAGGATGCTGGCAACCGCGGCCAGGCCGCCGCCCGGCATTGAAATGTCGATGAGCAATATGTCGGGCTGCATGGTCGAGGCGATGCGCTCCGCGTCCTGCGCGGTCGCACCTTCGCCGACCATCTCGAAGCCGCCGATCTCCGACAGGCTGCGCGTCACGCCTTCGCGGAACAGCGGATGATCGTCGACAATGGCAATGCGGATGGCGCCGATCATGCTTGCTCCTCGACCGAAAGACGGATCACCAGCTTCGTGCCTTTCGGCCCTGTGAGTGTTTCGAATTGGCCGCCAATGCTTTCAACCCGCTCCCTGAGGCCGGCAAGGCCCAACCCCTCGGCCCGCGCCGGATCGAAGCCCGGTCCGCCGTCCGATACTTCAACGAAAAGCCTACCATTTTTCATGCCTGCACGCACCGCCTGATCCTTGCCCCGTCCGTGGCGGTAGGCATTGTTCAGCCCCTCCTGCACGAAACGATAGATGCTGATCTTCTCAGAAGCGCCGGGCTCCGGCAAATGTCTCGGCATCGTAAGCGTCACCGATGTGCCCGTCCGGCGCTCATGCTCCTCGACGGCCAGCCGCAGCACGTCCGCCGCCGCCGCCGTTTCTATCTGCGGCAGGACCAGGCCGGTGCAGATGCCGCGTATCTCGCGCATCGCATCCTCCAGCGTCTTGCGGATCATGGCGATTTCGGTCGAGCGGCCTTCGCTGCCATGGCCGTCGCCGGTAAACACCGGACTGTCCATGCGCAGCGCGGCCAGCGCCACGAGCTGGGCAGGGCCGTCATGCAGGTCGGCGCCGATCCGGCGCAGATATCTTTCGTTGAGCGCGGTGGCGCGGCGGGACGCCCGCTGCACACGATGCCGCAAGGCGCTGTTCTGTGTCACCAGGCCCTGCAGCTCCGACACCTGGCGGCGCAGCGCCCCGCGCTGGTCGTCGATAATGCGGCTGCCGCGCAGGACGATGCCCGACAGAAGCAGGAATGCCGTCAAGGTGGTGCCGGCCACGACCAGCCAGCTCGACAGCAGGGCGGAAGCCAGGGTAGCCTTGAAATCGCTCGCGACCTCGTAGAATTCGGTGACGGCGACCACTTCGCCGGACCAGGGCTCGCGCACTGGATTGTAGATCTCGAGCAACGGCACACCCGCGGCCCGCTCCTTGTCTTCGTTCTCGTCGAACGTATCGAACTGGGCAACGACGCTGCCCTGGAAGGCAGAACGCAGATTGTCGTTCAGGTCGAAGCGGCGACCCGTCAAAGCCGAGTCCTTCGCATAGAGGATCGTGCCGTCGCGGCGCCAGAGCCTGAAGGATGCCAGGCGTTTGCCGAGCGCGCCCTGGCCGAGCGTCTCGTCGAGCGCCTGCTTGACGGATGCGCTGAGCTCCTCGCTCTTGCGCAGGTCGGGCAGCAGCGGCGCAATCACGCTGTCGACATAGAGCGCCGTCGTGGCGGCCGAATTGCGAGTGACGCCGTCCCGGATCTGCGTCGTCACCCAGGTGCCGACGACCACCATGACGACCAGCAGCCCAAAACCGCCGGCAACGACGAATTGCAGGGCAAGGGAAAGCTCGCTCCAGCGCCGCGCCAAGTTCTGAAAAATACGAGTCATGAACCCCTGACCGCCCTTCTATCGACAGGCTGGGCGATTCCGGCACATTGAGCTTCAGTCTCGCCGTTGCCAAGACCCTCCTTTGAACGACGTCGCTTGACGTTCCGGCACGCTTCGGAAACAAGGTCGGCGATATCAGGCAAAAGGCGCTTCGAGGGGGACGGGACGTTGAGTTTTTCGGGACTTCTGCAGCTCGGCTTTTCGACGGTGATCTTCCTGCTGGCAGCGACCGCCGCCAAGCAATGGGGGCTGGCGCCCAGCCTGGGCAAGATCCTGCTGACGCTGGCGCTCTATTCGGTGGGCAATCTGATCATGCTGCGGTTGATCCGCGAGTTCGGCATGTCGGTATCGTTCAGCCTCTCGGCGGTGATCCAGCTGGTTTCGGTCAATGTCGTTGCACTGGTGTTCTTCGGCGAGCGCGTCAACGCGCTGCAGGCGGCCGGCATCGCGCTGGCAATCGCAGCCGTGGCGCTGATCACGCTTGGGCCCTATCTGCAAGGGCGGATGTAACGGTGCCGATGAAGAACGCCGCGAAAGCTCTGCTCAATCGGGTCGAATTCCCGGTGCTGCTGGCCGGCCTGGTCATCGCCGGTGGGCTGTGGGCGTTCGAGGAATTGATGGAGGTGGCACGGGCCACCACGCCGCACGCCTTCGATACCGAAATCCTGCTTGCATTCCGCCAGGCCGGTCAACCGGCGATCCCGATCGGTCCGCCATGGCTGGAAGGCGCGATGCGCGACATCACCAGCCTCGGCAGCTCCAGTGTTCTGGTGCTGATCACGGCGGCGACGATCATCTATCTGCTGTTGATCCGCCGCCCGGCGACGGCGCTTCTCATGTTCGTTGCCGTGGCGGGCGGCCAGGTGCTGTCGAGCCTGCTGAAAGTCGGCGTCGACCGGCCGCGCCCGGAACTGGTTTCGCATCTCGTCAACGAGACGTCGCTTTCCTTCCCGAGCGGCCATGCCATGCTGTCGGCGGTGACCTACCTCACGCTCGGTTCGCTGGCGGCGCGCTTCCTGCCGGGCCGGACGACCAAGGTCTACGTGTTGTTCCTGGCGGTGCTGACGACAGTGCTGGTCGGCGTCAGCCGCATCTATCTCGGCGTCCACTGGCCCTCGGATGTGCTGGCGGGCTGGTGTGCCGGCTTCGCCTGGGCGATGCTATGCTGGTTGGTGGCGAGGCTTCTGCAACGGCGCAAGGCGGTGAGCGAGGAGCCTGACTGAGTCAGATCAACCTGTTGATGAGGTGCCCTCCGCAGCCCGTCAGTATCAGAACCGTCGACAGCAAGCCTGCCGATATTACCATGGTCTTGAAAACGTTCACCCGCGTACCCCCTGCGTCTGATGCATGCCACCCTACCTGAAATCCCTGGCAGGTATCGAAGAAAATGGGCATCAGGTGTGGTTACGTCTAAAACCGATATGATGATGCTTGAAACATGATAATGATGGTATTATACGTTACGCTAGCAGGCTCAGACGGGGATTCCGGCCGATGATCACTGCCGCGCAGATGCGCGCCGCAAGGGCGCTGGCCGGCATCGACCAGAGGACGCTCGCCGAGCGCGCCGGCGTCTCGCTTCCCACCATCCAGCGCATGGAGGCGAGCGGCGGCGTGGTCAGGGGCGTGGTCGATACGCTGATGAAGGTCATCCAGGCTCTCGACGAAGCCGGGGTGGAACTGATCGGCGAGAACCAGGCCAGCGAGCGCGGCGGCAGGGGCGTGCGCCTCAAGGCCGCCATGCCGCCGGAACCCAAGGCCGGGCCGGAATAAGTCGCGACGGCGACCGCCGACAGTCCTGCCGACGATCCCGCCGCTTTTGCAGGGGCAGTCCGTGGATCAATCGCGTCAGGCAGTGCATCAGGCGGTGAAGCCGACATTCTCCGAGCTGTTCACGCCGAAGCTGGTGACGGTCTGGCGGGAGGGCTACCGGCTGCCGCATTTCAAGGCGGATGTCATCGCCGGGCTGACTGTCGCCATCGTCGCGCTGCCGCTGTCGATGGCGATCGCGATCGCTTCGGGCGTGACGCCGGAGCGTGGCCTCTACGCTTCCATCGTCGGCGGCTTCATCATCTCGGCCTTGGGCGGCAGCCGCTTCCAGATCGGCGGCCCGGCCGGCGCCTTCATCGTGCTGGTGGCGGCGACGGTGGCGCGCGTCGGCCTCGACGGCCTGCTGCTGGCGACGATGATGGCCGGTGTGTTCCTCATTGCCATCGGCTATCTCCGGCTCGGCACCTACATCAAGTTCATTCCCTATCCGGTCACTGTCGGCTTCACCGCCGGCATTGCCGTCATCATCTTCTCCGGCCAGATCGTCGAACTGTTCGGGCTGACCTTGCCGGGCCGGGAGCCCGGACCGTTCGTGCCCAAGCTGATCGCGCTTGGCGAAGCAGCCGGCACGATCAACCTCGCGGCGACCGGCGTGGCGGCGCTGACCATCGCGACCATCGTCTTGCTGAAGCGCTGGCGGCCGAAATGGCCGGCCATGTTGATCGCCATCGGGCTCGCCTCGCTGGTCGTGGCGCTGTTGGCGTTGCCGGCCGAGACGATCGGCACGCGCTATGGCGGCATTCCGAGCAGCCTGCAATGGCCTGGCATGCCACCCGTCAGCTTCGGCAGGATGCTCGACGTCTTGCCGGACGCCATCGCCTTCGCGCTGCTCGGCGCCATCGAATCGCTGCTGTCGGCCGTCGTCGCAGACGGCATGACGGGCCGGCGGCACCGCTCAAATTGCGAGTTGGTGGCGCAGGGCTTCGCCAATGTCGCGTCCGCTTTGTTCGGCGGCATCTGCGCCACCGGCACCATAGCCCGCACCGCCACCAATGTGCGGGCCGGCGCACACGGTCCGGTCTCGGGCATGGTCCATTCGGGAATCCTGCTGGTGCTGATGCTGGTGGCGGCGCCGCTTGCCAGCTACATCCCGCTCGCGGCCCTTGCCGGCGTCCTGGCGGTGGTCTGCTGGAACATGGTCGAGAAACAAGCCTTCGCCACGCTGCTCAGGGCATCGCGCGGCGATGCGCTGGTGCTGATGGCGACCTTCCTCATCGTCGTCTTCCGCGACCTCACCGAAGGCATCGTCGTCGGCTTCTCGCTCGGCTCGATCCTGTTCATCGACCGCATGGCCAAGTCCGTCGCGGTCGAGGCGGACCTGGCGCAGGACGATATCGCCGACAGCGTCGGCGTCGCCCGCGCCTATGATTCCGCGGAGGCAAGCGACGCCGACACCGTCGTCTACCGCATCTCGGGCGCCTTCTTCTTCGGTGCCGCGTCCACTGTCGGCAGCGTGCTCGACCGCATCGCCGACCAGCGCCGCAACTTCGTGCTCGACTGTTCGGCCGTGCCGCTTTTCGATTCGACGGCGGCCAATGTCATCGAAAGCGCGGCCCACAAGGCGGGGCGCGCCGGCGTGCGCTTCACCATTTCGGGCGCCTCGCCGCAGATCCGGCGCATGCTGATCAATCACGGCGTCAAGCCGCCGCTGGTGACCTATGCCGCGTCGATCCGCGACGCGCGGGACCAATTGGCGGGGAGACAAGAGGCGAAGCAGCCGTCTCTCAACGATTGAGCGATGCCGGGCCGCTGACGAACGGACTTTCCCTGACGTAGAACCGCAGCAGGCGGTCGGCGTCCTTCGAAATGCCGATCCTGATGCCCCGTCCGATCGCGCCGGGCTCACATTCATCGTGGGCGAGCCACAGCGGGCCTTTCCGGCACAGGTCGATCCCGTCGAGCGAACGATCGATCCGCAACGCCGCGGCCAGCCTCCCGGGCCCGCGCGCCAGGTCGCGCAGGCGCTCGACGCCTCGGTTCAGCCGCATGATCGCGACGCCTTCCAGCGGTTCCAGCGCCCGGATCAGCACGCCGGTTCCGACCCCTTTCGTCTCGCTCGAGACATTCAGCATGAAGGAGGTGCCATAGGCGAGGTAGACATAGGCGTGCCCGGCTTCGAGAAACAGCGACCGGTTGCGCTGCGTCATCCCTCGAAAGCCGTGCCCGGCCGCATCACCGACGACATAGGCTTCCGTCTCGACGATGCGGCCGCTGACCCTGCCTTCGGGCAAGTCGCGCACCACCAGCTTGCCTAGGAGAAACCGGGCGAGCGCGGCCGTATCGTCCGGGAGCTCTTCTCGCGCGAGCGGACGATGCTTGTCGCTGTGGCTCACGGGATCCATCGGGCCGCTCTGATCTCCCGGTCGTCCATGGCACACCTCCTTGACCATTGCCGTGGAGGGACCGTCCTACCACGCTCCATCCACGGCTGTCAGCGAAGGTCGTGCGGACGCCAGCGCTCATTCGATCTTGAGCGCCGCGACCTCGCCTTCATTCATCAGCGGCACGTAGAGGATCGACTTGCCGTCGGTGCCGATATCGGCGCTGCCCGGCTTGAAATGCGCCACCGCTTCCGGCCCGCCGCCGGTCCTGTATCGATAGAGCGTGCCGGTCATGTAGGCCGTGGCATAGATGGTGCCGCCGATGGCGACGACGCCGTCGAGGTCGGCGAAGTTTTGGGCGCCCGCCAGCGGCGTCACCGCCTTGCTGGCGATGTCGACCGCCAGCAGCCCGCCGGGCTCGGCCGTGCTGAAGTCGGCCTTGATGCCCTTGCCCCAGGAGGCCACGATCAGCCTGTCGCCATCGGCGAAGACGCCGTTGGGCGAGGCGAGCAGCGGATCCTTGACGAACAGCTCCGGCCTGTCGCCGTCGATGCGGTAGATCGTGTCGGCCAGCATGTCGGTGACGTAGACCTTGCCGGACCGATCCGACGTCATGTCGTTCAGGAAAACGGCATTCGGGACCACGATGCTGGCGATGAGCTTGCCGCTGGCGAGGTCGACGACACGGATTTTGGTGATGTCGGCGACATAGAGCTTGCCGCCCGATATCGCCATGCCCTTGGGCGCGTCCATGCCGTCGGTCCAGTGCTGGCTCACCATCTTGCCATCCATTGACAGCAGGCTGAGGTAGCCGTTGCCGTCGGCGTCGCCCGGATTGCCGACGATGTTGGAAACGATGATGCGGCCGTTGGCGGCGTCGAACAGCGCCGATTCAGGCTGTTCGAGGCCCGTTGCGCGCCAGAGCTCGTCGGCCTGGGCGGCCTGGGCGGCGGCAATGCCGATGGCGGCGATGACGGCGGAAGTGACGACAATGTTCATGGCTGCTCTCCTGTGAATGTCGGTGAACAGCTAGGATTTTCGATACTTCTCGGGAAGGCGGATTGAAGCTAGTATCGAATATCGATACGAAACCGCCGGCAAGAGGCGCATCCCATGAACGGCCCGATCTTCGAGGCGCTGAAACGGACACTGAAGGCCAAGAGTGTCACCTATCGTGAGCTCGGCGAACGGATGGGCGTTTCCGAGCCGACGGTGAAGCGCATCTTCCATGAGAAGAACTGCAAGCTCGACCGGCTGGTGGAGATCTGCGCCGCCGCCGGCGTCGAACTGGAAAACGTGCTCGGCTCGATGAACCGCGGGCGGGGGCCGGTCAACCACATCGCGCCCGAGATCGAGCGCCGGCTCGCCGGCCGGCCGGCGCTGCTGTTCGTCTTCGTCATGCCATGCGCTCGCAAGGCCTGAGTGAGGCCTCGATGTTCCTCTATCTGCGCGACCTCGAGCAACTCGGCCTGATCGCGCTTGGCCGTGGCCTGTCGGCGAAACTGCTGGTCGAAACGCCGATCCAGTGGAATTTCGAGGGGCCGCTCAGGCCGCTGTTCGAAATGACCAACAAGAATTTCATCGGCTGGGCCATCACCCATATCGAGAAGGAGGCGACCTTCGTCAGCTTCTCCAGGCGAACGCGTCCGGAGACGGCGGAGATGGTGCGGCGCGAGGCCGAGGAACTGGCCGACCGGGCGAGGCTGCTGGCCCATCACGACCAGCACACCACGCCCGAGGACGGGTTGATCGGCTACAAATGGACCTTTGCCTTTGGCGCCACGCCATTCGAGGCGATCATGCCGATCGGGCCGCATCCACGCGACGCCGGGGCGCGGATGGAGGACCAGCCTTCCCTGGCAAAAGGCCGGCGGCCGCTACCCGCTTAGACCGGCCGAGGTCCGCCGCCCATCAGCCGGCACTGGCGGCAAGATCATCAGCGGACGAGGCGCCGGCGAGATCGTCGCGTGCCTTGCGGGCGAGCTTTTTCGTCGCGTGCTTGGGGCTGTCGCCGAACAGCTCGGCGGCCTCGGCGAGACAGGCTTTCCTGAGGCTCTTTTCCGAGCGCTTGAGCAACTTGCCGAGAAGTTTTGTGTCCTCGGGCGGCCCCAGCGGCTCGCTGTCCGCCTCGAGCAGCGCGCGCATGACGAACACATCATGCAGTTCACCGAGCCGCTCCCCCAGTTCATCCACGGCCTTGCGCCTCGCCTTGATCGGGGTCGGCCACAGCCTGCCCAGCAGCGACAGGTGCATGCCATGCGTCTTGGCCGCCTTGCGCAGGTCATGGAAATCGTCGGCTTCACCGCGCGTGCCGGCCTTGTCGAGCGCCTTCCTGGCGCGGCGCAAGGCGACGCGGGCGCCTTCGGCAAGCACGTCGGCGGCCTGTTCCGGCTGATCGGGCAAAGCAAGGGTTTCGATGCGCTTCAGGCCGTCTTCGCAGGCGGCGGTGGCCGCCCCGATCGCCGCCTTCAGGCCGGCGCCTTCGTGCAGATCATGCTGGCGTGCGATCAACCTGTCGCGAACGGCATCAAGCCCGCCATCGACGCTTTCCCTGGCGAAGCCCGCCGCCAGCCGATCGATGGTTTCGATCAGGGCCGTGGCTTCACGCGGACCGGCAAGCAGCGCCGCGACATTGCGATAGCACTGGTTTTCCGTAGTGCAGAATGTTTCGTCACCGGAACGAACCAAGCGCAACAAGGCACGCGCGCTTTTCAGCCGCTTGCGGCACTTGTGCAGCCCCTGTTCCGGCCGGGTGTGCGCGGTCTCCAGATGCAGCAGGGCCTTGCCGATCTCCTCGGCAAGGATACGCCTGACCTCGCCGGTCAGCGGCAGGCGCGGATCGATACGAAAGCTCATGCGGCGATCTCCGGTATCCCCCCGAGGGCGAGCGACGCGTTGTAGAATTTCTGCTCGCCGGTCACTTCCCGGCCGAGCCAGTCAGGCAGCATTTCGTCCGGAACCTCTTCCGGCGTCTCGAGCTCGGCCACCACAAGTCCCGCCAGTGCACCGCCAAAGACATCGACTTCATAGAGATAGCCGCGATGCCTAACATGGTGACGTGTCTTCTCGATGACACGTCCGATGGCGAAGCCCAGCATCTCCACCGCCTCCGCCAGCGGGATCGGGTATTCGAATTCGTCGCGCTCGCGCGCGCTGCTGCCGAATTTGAGCGTCAGCCTGGCGGAGGCGCCATCGCTGATGCGGATGCGGACGGTTCGCCCGGGTGCCGTGGCGAGATAGAACTGGAGAATGCGGATATCCGCTTCCGCCAGATCCCGCCATGCGGTGCTGGAGACCAGGAACTTACGCTCGACTTCCTTGCCCATGGCCGCGCACTAAAGCGGTTGCCGCGCGCGATGGCAAGACAGCGCCGCACACAAGTTGACCTTAATCAATCGATTGATTAAGGTCTTTGGCATGATCAAATTGCCAGATGCCAAGAGACCCCGCCGCGAGACCGCCCCGGCAGAGCCGACGCGCGCCGCGCTTGTCCAGGCGGCGTTGAAACTGTTCGGGCGGCAGGGCTTCGACGGCACCTCGACGCGCGAAATTGCCGCCGAGGCGGGGGCCAATATCGGCTCGATCGCCTATCATTTCGGCGGCAAGGAAGGTCTTCGCGCCGCTGCCGCCGACTTCATCGTCGAGACCATCCAGGGCGTCGCTGGGCAGGCACTGGGCGCCGGCGAGGGGCTCGGCCACGGACAGGCGGCGGCAAGCGATCCTGAGGCGGCGCGCGCGCAGCTCTTCACGGCACTCGAGCGGATGGTCGGCTTCATCGTGGCACAGCCGCAGGCCGGAGAGATCGTGCAATTCGTGCTGCGCGAGCTGTCGCATCCGACGGCGGCGCTCGACCGCATCTATGACGGCGTCTTCGAGCCGACGCACCGCCGGCTGTGCCAGATGTGGGAGCAGGCCACCGGCGAGCCGGCCGAGAGCGAACGCACCCGGCTCACCGTGTTCACGTTGATCGGCCAGGTCATCTATTTCCGCATCGGCCGCGAGGCTGTCATGCGCCGCATGGGCTGGCGCGACATCGGCGCCGCCGAGGTCGCCAAGGTGGTGGCGGTCACCACGGACAATCTCGGCGCCATACTGGCCGCCCGGAAGGGGCCAGGGATGAAGGGATCAAAACAATGAGCTTTCTGTGTTCGCTGCCGCTCGCCGCGCAGTTGTTCGGTGCCTGCGCGCCGGCGGCACCGCTCGCCGTCGGTTATGTCGAGGGCGATTATGTGCTCCTGGCGCCGATCGAGGTGGCGCAGGTCGAGACGGTGGCGGTGAAGCGCGGCGACCGCGTCACGCCGGGAGCCACCGTGGTGACACTCGAAAATGCCGACGCCAAGATCGCGGTGGCGCAAGCGCAGGCGGCGCTGGCCCAGGCGCAGGCGCAGTATGCCGATCTCCAGGTCGGCAAGCGGCCGGAAGAGATCGCCGTGCTGAAGGCCGAGGTCGACATGACCAAGGCACAGGCCGCCGACGCCAAGCGAAAATTCGACCGCGCCAGCGACCTGTTCAAACGCGGCGCCGGCACGCAGGCAGATTTCGACACGGCTTCCGCGACGCTGGAGACGGCCAATGCGCAGGTCGGCCAGGCGGAGGCCAACCTGGCGGTCGGCGGCCTGCCGGCGCGCGCCGAAACGATCAAGGCCGCCGACAATCAGGTCAAACAGGCGCAGGCGGCGCTGGATCAGGCGCAATGGCGGCTCTCCAAACGCGTGTTGGCGGCGCCTTCGCCCGGCCGCGTCAACGACGTCATCCGCAATCCCGGCGACACGGCGGGCCCGACCGCGCCGGTCATCTCGGTGCTTCCCGACGGCGCGGTGAAGCTCAGCGTCTATATTCCGGAAAGCGCCTTCTCCTCGGTCAAGGTCGGCAGCCTGCTCAGCGTCCATTGCGACGGCTGTGGCCCGGAGGTGAAGGCGCGCGTCAGCTATGTCTCGCCCGATCCCGAATTCACCCCGCCGGTGATCTACTCCCTGGAGAACCGGCAGAAGCTGGTCTACCTCGTCGAGGCGCGGCCGGAGGGCGATGCGGGGCCGCTGCAGCCCGGCCAGATCGTCGATGTCGATCTCGCGGATATGGGAAAATGAACGCCATCGACGTTCACGGCCTGGTCAAACGCTTCGGCGACAAGACCGTCGTCGACCATGTGACGATGTCGGTCGCCGAGGGCGAGATCGTCGGCTTCCTCGGCCCCAACGGCTCGGGCAAGACCACCACCATCCGCATCATGTGCGGCCTGCTGACGCCGGACGAGGGCGAAGGCACGGTGCTGGGCTTCAACATCCGCACCGACAGCCTCAGGATCAAGCGCGAAGTCGGCTACATGACGCAGAAATTCTCCTTCTACGAGGATCTGACGATCGGCGAGAACCTCGAATTCGTGGCGCGGCTCTACCGGCTGCGGCCGGTCGAGGACTATGTCTCGCGCACGCTGGAGGAGCTCGGCCTGACGACGCGCCGCAACCAGCTGGCCGGCACCTTGTCCGGCGGCTGGAAGCAGCGCCTCGCGCTGGCCGCCTGCATCATGCACAAGCCGAAACTGCTGCTGCTGGACGAGCCGACGGCCGGCGTCGACCCGAAGGCGCGGCGGGAGTTCTGGGACGAGATCCATCGCCTGGCGAGCGGCGGGCTGACCGTGCTGGTGTCCACTCATTACATGGACGAGGCCGAGCGCTGCCACCGCATCAGCTACATCTCCTATGGCAGGATGCTGGCCACCGGCACTGTCGCCGAGGTGGTGAAGAATGCAGGCCTGACCACCTTCGTGCTGCAAGGTCCAAAGCTCGACGAGGTGGCGCAAGCACTGCAAGGCCGCCCCGGCGTCGACCAGGTGGCCCCGTTCGGCGCGACGCTGCACGTCGTCGGTTCCGACCGCGAGAAGCTCGAGGCCGCGCTTGCCGATGTCGAGAGAGAGCACAAGGGCGTGACGGT
Organism: Mesorhizobium sp. ESP6-5; assembly: GCF_020164695.1. NCBI lineage: Bacteria > Pseudomonadati > Pseudomonadota > Alphaproteobacteria > Hyphomicrobiales > Phyllobacteriaceae > Mesorhizobium > Mesorhizobium sp. ESP6-5. Next base: position 23,416 of record NZ_JAIUGR010000004.1, on the reverse strand, counting down.
GACGCCGGGCGAGACCAGCCTGGAGGATGTCTTCATCCAGTTCATGTCGGGATCGAAGGACAACATGGCATGAACAGCGTCTTTTCCTTCGCCAGGCTCGGCGCCCTGCTGATCAAGGAGTTCATCCAGATGCGGCGCGACCGCATCACCTTCGCCATGATGCTGGGCGTGCCGCTGATTCAGCTCGTCCTGTTCGGCTACGCCATCAACAACGACCCGAAAAGCCTGCCGGCGGCCCTGGTGGCGACCAGCAGCGATCCCTATACCCGCGCCATGGTCGCGGCGCTGCAGACCACCGGTTATTACCGCTTCGACCATGTCGCGCAAAGCGCCGAGGAGGCCGAGTTCCTGATGGCGCGCGGCGACGTCGCCTTCGTCGTCACCATCCCGGCCGATTTCGCCCGGCGCGTCGAGCGCGGCGACAAGCCGCAAATCCTGATCGAGGCCGACGCCACCGATCCGGCGGTGGCCAGCGGCGCCATCTCGACGCTGGGCACCATCGCCGGCCAGGCGCTGCTGAGAGCGCAGGGCACGCAGGAAGCCGCGGCGGAAGCCGCCAGGGGCCAGCTCGATGTCGTCGTCCACCGCCGCTACAATCCCGAAGGCATCTCGCAATACAACATCGTGCCTGGCCTGCTCGGCGTCATCCTGCAGATGACGATGGTGATGATGACGTCGATCGCGCTGACGCGTGAGACCGAGCGCGGCACGATGGAGAATCTCCTGGCGATGCCGTCGAGCCCGCTGGAGATCATGATGGGCAAGGTGCTGCCCTACCTGGCGGTCGGCGCGGTGCAGGTGGTGGTGGTGCTGGCGGCGTCGAAGCTTCTGTTCGCCATCCCGTTCACCGGCTCGATGACGCTGCTTTTGTCGGCGGTGCTGGTGTTCGTGCTGTCGCTGGTGCTGCTCGGCTACACGATCTCGACGATCGCACGCACGCAGATGCAGGCGCTTCAGCTCACCTTCTTCTTCTTCCTGCCCTCGATCATGCTGTCGGGCTTCATGTTCCCCTATCGCGGCATGCCGGACTGGGCGCAGACCTTCGGCGAGATCTTCCCGCTGACGCATTTTCTGCGCATCACCCGCGCCGTCATGCTGAAGGGCGCGCAACTGCCGGCGGTAGCGACCGAGATCGGCTGGCTGGCGGTTTTCGTGGCGCTGTTCGCCGGCGTGGCGCTGGTGCGGTTCAGGCGCACGCTGGATTAAAGTTGATTGGAATACAACACACGGAAGAAGCTATCCCCGTATCGGCTGAACTTGACTTTGGCCCAAGCAGCGATAGCGATTTCCTCGTCCGTGACCGCTCGCCTATATTCCATCGTTATCCTCATACCTCCGCCCTCTAAGCCATTGTCAACTGTGGTCATTTTCGGCGTTCGATCCGAAAAATGGATATACCAATACGCAAAAAGGACGAGATATCGCTTCCCTATGGAGGTTGCGTAACTCTCGATGGCCTGAACTGCCGCCAGAACGGCGTCAAAAGATTTCGAGCGTAGTGCTCGCTCAAGTGTGACGAACAGTAGGAATAGATCTTTGTCGATAAGGATGGGATTGCGATCGGATGTATTCTTCACGCCCCGGAGTATCAGGTTCCGCCTGGTGGCAAGGTAGATCGAAAGGGCCATAAATACTCGAAACCATGTTCGCCGCGCTGAACATCGCTGCAACGCTAACACCTGCCAAATAATCGAGTGCCTTCAATTTGTCCAATCGCAGATGAAGCCGATTTAGGCGGCCGCCATGATCCCGGCATAGGTGCCGAAATCGACATTGCCGCCGGACAGCACCACGGCGACGCATTTGCCCGACAGCTCGATCTCGCCCGACGACAGCGCCGCCAGCGCGACGCAGCCTCCGGGCTCGACCACCAGCTTCAGATAGGCCATGGCGTCGCGCATCGCCTGCCTGACGGCATCCTCGGAGACGGCGACGGCGCCGGCGAGGTTGCGGCGGTTGATCTCGAAGGTGATCGCGCCCGGCTCGGCGGTGAGGATGGCGTCGCAGATCGAACTGTGGCCAGGCTCGTTCGAAACCCTGGCGCCCGCGGCCAGCGAGCGGCGCGTGTCGTCGAAATGCTCGGGTTCGACAGCCCAGATCGCGGTGCCGGGCGAGGTATCCTTCACGGCAACCGAGATGCCGCTGGTCAGGCCGCCGCCGCCACAGGGGATGACGACCGCGTCGAGGCCGACACCCAGCGCCCGCGCCTGCTTGACCAGCTCCAGTCCGATCGTGCCCTGGCCGGCAATGATGGCCGGATCGTCGAAAGGCGGCACCAACGCCATGCCCTTGTCGAGATAGGGGCGCACCACCGTCATGCGGTCGTCCTTGAATCGGTCGAAGGGCACCACCTCGGCGCCCATCCTGCGGACATTGGCGATCTTCATGTCAGGTGCATCCGCCGGCATGGCGATGACCGCCTTGACGCCGAACATGGCGGCGGAAGCCGCCACGCCTTGCGCGTGATTGCCCGAAGAGAAAGCGACGACGCCACGCGAGCGCTCCGCCTCGCTCAGCGTCGACAGCTTGTTGTAGGCACCGCGGAACTTGAACGAGCCGGTGCGCTGCAGCGTCTCCGGCTTGAACAGGATGCGGCCGCCGAACTGCCTGTTCAGTTCCTGCGATTCGATCAAGGGGGTCTCGACGATCAGGCCCGAGAGGCGCGCTGCGGCGGCATGGATGTCGGCGATGCCGGGAGGGGTGGTCATGGCGGGTCCTGTGGCGATGCGATCCGGCCATGGTGCACGCAAAGGCGCGCTCGATGCCAACGAAAAGATGTGACGGGGACAAAGTTCGCGATTGTGATCAAGACACAAACGCATCCAGCGTTGCGGCCGTCACGCCCGCATATCGAAATTCACCCCAGCAATGTCCGCTGCCGCTTGCTGCCGCCCAGCTTGCGCCAATTGTTGAACCGATGCGTGGCGGCGGCAAACGAGATCTTCATCTGCTGGGCGACCGAATAGCGCGACTTGCCCTCGTCGAACATGCGGTAGCAGCACTCGACGCCTTCCTCTGTCAGCTTGCCGTCGGGTGCCTTGTTGTGCGGGTTGGCGGGGTCGAATTTCTCGACCTGCTGCTCGACCAGCCCCTTCAGGCGCTGCAGGTCGGCCTCGATGCTGGCGATGAGATCGAGGACCGGTTTCGGGTCGTAGGCGTGCGGAGGCTTCTTGGCCGTCATCAGCTCGTTCCTTTTTTGGCTTGGCCCGATATATAGGTAAACATTCGCTGATAATGAAGGGGGATGCCCGGTGCCGGCTCAACTATTCTTGACCGCGGCCAAGCGCACGATTGACCAAGGACGTTGCAAACCATAGTTTAGAACAATTCTAAACTAGGGTGATTTCCTCATGCTTTCCCGTGTTTTCGGCTTCGGCCGCCGCTCCTTCGAATCGCTCTCCGAACAGGAGATCCTGGCGCTGGCCATTTCATCGGAGGAGGATGACGGGCGTATCTACCGAGCCTATGCGGACGGATTGTCCGAGACTTTTCCGCAATCGGCCAAACTCTTCGAGGCCATGGCCGAGGAAGAAGACGGCCATCGCGACTCGCTGATCGAACTCTTCCGCAAACGTTTCGGCGAGCGCATTCCGCTGATCCGCCGTGAACATGTGAGGGGCTATTTCGAGCGGAAGCCCGACTGGCTGGTGCGGCCGCTCGGCATCGAGGCCGTGCGCCGCCAGGCCGAGGCGATGGAGCGGCAGGCCTACCTGTTCTATGTCGAGGCGGCCAAGCGCACCACCGACGCCTCGACCCGCAAGCTGCTCGACGATCTGGCCGCGGCCGAACAGGGCCATGAAAGCTCGGCGCATGCGCTGGAGCAGAAACACGTGCCGGGCGAAGTCAAGGTCGAGGAGGCGACCGCCGAGCAGCGCCAGTTCATCCTCACCTATGTGCAGCCGGGCCTGGCCGGGCTGATGGACGGGTCGGTATCGACGCTGGCGCCGATCTTCGCCGCCGCCTTTGCCACCCATGATACCTGGCAGACGCTTCTGGTCGGTCTCGCCGCCTCGATCGGCGCCGGGATCTCGATGGGCTTCACCGAGGTCGCTTCCGACGACGGCAAGCTGTCGGGCAGGGGTTCGCCGATCAAGCGCGGCCTGACCGTCGGCGTCATGACGACGCTGGGCGGCCTCGGCCACGCTCTGCCCTATCTCATCCCGCATTTCTGGACCGCGACGGCGGTAGCCGCCGTGGTGGTGTTCTTCGAATTGTGGGCCATCGCCTTCGTCCAGAACCGCTACATGCAGACCCCGTTCCTGCGCGCCGCCTTCCAGGTGGTGCTGGGCGGCGCCCTGGTGTTCGCGGCGGGCGTGCTGATCGGGAATGCATAAACAGAGTGGCGAAGATCGACGCTGCCCCTCATCGCCCTGCCGGCATTCCAACGCTGGCGATTGGCGAAACCGGCGATGACAGCGCCTCTCCCCGTCCGTATACGGGGAGAGGGTGCCGGCTGGCAGGTGAGGGGCGGCGCCAAACGTCAGCCCAATAGCTCTCACCCATTCACGGCCCGGCTGTCCGCTGGCGCCTCGTCCCTCTCGGCCAGTCCGTAGTCGCGCACCACGTGCGCGATCCGCAATCGATAGCCGGCAAAGATACCGCCGCGCCCGGCCCGCTGCGCCTGCCGGTGCTCTTCGGTGTTGCGCCAGGCCTTCACCGCCTCCTCGTCGCGCCAGAACGACAGCGACAGCACCCGGTTCGGGTCGGCCAGGCTCTGGAAGCGCTCGACGGAGATGAAGCCGTCAATGCCGTCGAGCAGCGGACGCAGGTCGGCGGCTATGCTCAGATAGGCCTCGCGCCGGCCCTGCGCAGGCTGCACCTCGAAGATGACGGCGATCATAGCTTGACCAGCGGCGCATGCGGGCCGGAAGCCAGTTTCAGGAACATGCGGTCCTCCTTGAGGATGAAGCGTTCGCGCTTGGCGAATTCATAGTTTGCCTTGCCGGCGGGGTCCGCGGCAAGCCGAGCACGATAGGCTTCATAGGCGGCAAGGCTTTCGATGTTGTAGGCGGCATAGGCCGTCGTGGCTGAGCCCTCATGCGGCGCGAAATAGCCGATCAGATCGGCGCCGCAGCGCGGAATGGCCTGACCCCAGTTGCGGGCATATTCCTCGAAGGCGGCCTTGCCGAACGGGTCGATCTCGTAGCGGATGAAGCAGGTGATGGTCATGTCGGTCTCCTTGATGGGCTTTCGCGCCGATAGTTCGAGCGGCCTCGAAACGTCGTGCCACCCGATCTGCTAGGCAGATGATTTGGCGATCACGCCTGCCAGAAGGATTTCGCGCATTCGCGGCGCACGTCCTCCCGTGTCAGGCCGAGGTCGCGCAGCAGGTGGTCGTCGATCTCCGAGAGGTCGCGGCGCTGCGAATGGCGGTCATACCAGCGGGCCAGCAACCGTGAGCGGACCCAGGTGACGAACGGGAACGATTGGCGGCGGGGCACCGGTTCGGGGGTGAAAGCGATTCGTGCGGCCATCCTCGTCTCCTTGATCCCGTCGGAGAATAATGGTTATCTGACAAGAATGCTTCGATGAGGATCAAACCATGCGTGAAGGACCCGACATTGCCCGCATCGCCAGCCTGGTCGGCGATCCGGCCCGCGCCAACATGCTGAATGCCCTGATGGGCGGCACGGCATTGACCGCGAGCGAACTGGCGCTGGAGGCCGGCGTGTCGCTGCCGACCGCCTCCTCGCATCTGTCCAAGCTGATGGAGGGCGGACTGCTGACCTTGGCCAGCCAGGGCCGGCATCGCTATTACGGTCTGGCCGGCCCGCAAGTGGCCGGCATGATCGAGGCCATCACCGGCGTGGCGGAAGCCGTTGGCCCCAGGCGCGTGCGGCCAGGCCCGCGCGACGGCGCGATGCGCGTCGCGCGCGTCTGCTACGATCACCTTGCCGGCGAGCAGGCCGTTGCGATGCTGGACCGCCTCGTCGAGAAAAACATACTGGTCCGCAACGACAAGGAGATCAGGCTCGGGCCATCCGCCGCATCGCATTTCGCGGCGATCGGCATCGATGTCTACACCAAGCCTCGGCGGCCGGTGTGCCGCGCCTGCCTCGACTGGAGCGTGCGGCGCTCGCACCTCGCCGGGACGCTGGGCGCCGCCATCCTCGACAAGATCCTTGCCGAGAAATGGGCGCGCCGCGAGAAGGACAGCCGCGCGGTGATTTTCTCGCCGCCGGGCAAGCAGGCGTTCGAGAGGGTGTTTTTGGGGTGAGAGTCCCGCAGCGTTGAAAGTCGAGCTAGCCGCGCTTCAGCACCTTCCCCTTCTTGAAGAAATCCACCCACGGATCGGCTTCCGAGAGCCGTTTCAGCGTCGTCTTGTCGCCGATCGGGAAGGCGTTCGGCGGCAGGCCGGCCTCGATCTCGGCCCATGTCACCGGCATCGACACCGTCGCGCCCTTCTTGGCGCGCGAGGAGTAGGGCGCGACGGTGGTCGCGCCGCTGCCGTTGCGCAGGTAGTCGACGAAGATCTTCCCCGTGCGCGCCTTCTTCGACAGCGTCGCGGTGTAACGGTCCGGCGCGCCTTGCTCCAGCGCCCTGGCGAAATCATGGGCGAAGCCTTTGACCTCGGCCCAATCCGCCGACGGCTTCAGCGGAACGACGACGTGAAAGCCCTTGCCGCCTGATGTCTTGACGAAATTGGGCAGCGACAGCTCGTCGAGCTTGCCCCTGATGTCGAGCGCCGCCTCGCGCACCGCCTTCACGTCGACGCCCTCGTCGGGGTCGAGGTCGAAGACGATCTGGTCGGGCTGTTCAAGCTTGTCGATGGTGCAGCCCCAGATGTGGATCTCGACCACGCCGAGCTGGACCAGCGCCGCGATGCCGTCGAAATCGCGGATGAACAGGATTTCCTCGCCATCCGTGGGATCCTTGGTCTTCTCGATCTTCGCATGCATGCCGGGCGAGGCATGCTTCTGGAAGAAGCGCTGGCCGCCGACACCATCGGGCGCCCTGACCAGGCTGAGCGGGCGGTCGACCACGAATTGCTTCATGCGCGGCCATACCAGCGCGTAGTGATCGAGCAGGGCCTGCTTCGAGATCTTTTCGTCGGGCCACAGAAGCTTGTCCGGGTGGGAGAGCTTCACGCTGGTTTTCGCCGCCGTTGCCGCCGTATTGGCGCTGCCTGCCGCCGGCTTGGCCTTGGCGGGGCTTTTGCCTGTCGCTGTCTTGGTTCCCGTTGCCCCTGTTCCCGTTGCATTGGGCTTTTCCTGCACGACTTCCTCCGCCGGCTTGTCCTCGCGCAGCCCCTGGAACGAAGCATGGCGTATTATACGGTCCGACGTCCAGCTGCGAAACTCCACTTCGCCGACCAGTTCCGGCTTGACCCAGACCAGGCCCTTGCCCTTCGGCACGGCCGCATCGAAGGGCGAGGCGTCCGCCTTCAGCGCATCGAGCTTCTTCTTCAGGTCGTTGGCGCTCTTGGTGGAGAAGCCGGTGCCGACACGGCCGGCATAGTGCAGGCTGCCGCCTTCGAAATAGCCGACCAGCAGCGAGCGCAGGCCGCGCCCGGTCTTGTCCGACGGCAGATAGCCGCCAATGACGAATTCCTGCCGTGCCGTGCATTTCGATTTGACCCATGCCGGACCGCGCCCGCTGCGGTAGGGCGCATCGGCGCGTTTTGAGACGACGCCTTCCAGCCCCATGCGGCAGGCATGTTCCAGCATGATCTTGCCGGGTTCGGCAAAATGGTCGGAAAAACGCACCGCCGCGGTGTCGGACGGCTCGCCGAGCAGCGCCTGCAGGGCCTGCTTGCGCTCGACAAGCGGCTCGCGGCGCAAATCCTTGCCGTCGAGCCGCATCAGGTCGAAGACGTAATAGATGAAGCGGTTCGTCCGCTTCGCCGACAGATCCTGCTGCAGCAGCGCGAAGGACGACACGCCGCTGTCGGCCAGCACGACGATCTCGCCGTCGAGGATGGCGTCGCTGCATTTCAGCCCGGCGAGTTCGGCCGCGATCTCGCCGCCGAATTTTTCCGTCCAGTCCAGCCCGGTGCGGGTCAGGAGCCGAACGTCGGTGCCGGCGATCTGCGCCTGCATGCGGTAGCCGTCGAACTTCACCTCATGCAGCCAGTCCTGGCCCGACGGTGCGTCGCGCTCCAGCGTGGCGAGTTGTGGCTCGATGAAATCGAGCTTCTTGCCGCCGGTCTTGGCCTTGCCGGCGGCCGGCTTGTTCGAATGCCAGACCTTCGGCTTCTCGCCCTTGGCCGCCTTGCCTTCGCCGACCTCCTCGATCGTCAGGCCTGATTTCACCGATTTCGGCTCGTCTTGCAGAATATCCTCGCCGGGGCGTGCGGCGGCATCGTCCGACTTGATCAGCAGCCAGTTGTCGCGTTTTTCGCCGGGCCGCGGCCGCAGCCGCACCAGATGCCACTTGCCACGCAGCTTGTGGCCCTCGAGCTCGAAGTTGATGTGCCCCTTCGCCATCATCTTGGCCGGATCGCCCTCGGGCATCCAGGTGCCCTCGTCCCAGACGAGGACCGAGCCGCCGCCATACTCGCCCTTGGGGATGGTGCCTTCGAAGCCGGCATAGTCGATGGGATGGTCCTCGACATGCACGGCCAGCCGCTTTTCGTGCGGATCGAGGCTCGGACCGCGCGTCACCGCCCAGCTCCACAGCACGCCGTCATGCTCGAGGCGAAAATCGTAATGCAGCCTTGTGGCGGCATGCTTCTGGACGACGAAGATGCCGCCGGCCTTCTTGCCGCGCGCAACCTTGCCCGCCGGCTCGGCGGTCTTCTTGAAGTCACGCTTCGAATGATACTGTTCGAGGCTGCTGGCCATCTCGTATCCTCAGGCCGATTTGCGCTTCGGCGCAACGCTTTTCGCCTTGGCACGTTTGGCCGCCGGCTTGGCTTTCGCCGGGGACGACTTGGTCGGCGCCGAATCCGACGACAAGCTCTTCTTCAGCGCGTCGAACAGGTTGACGACATTGGAGGGTTTGGGCGCCTCCTTGGCCTTGGGCGCCTTGTGCCCCGCCTTCTTGGCGCGGATCAGCTCGAGCAGGGCTTCCTCATATTTGTCGTCGAATTTCGAGGGATCGAACTTGGTCTTCTTCTTGTCAATGATGAGCTCGGCCAGATCGGTCATCTCCTGGTCGGTCTTCACCGCCTCGATGTCGCCGAAGACGGTCTCCGGCTGGCGCACCGTGTTGTCGTAGCGCAGCGTGGTCAGCACCATGCCCTTGCCGAGCGGCTCGATGACCACCGGACGCTCGCGTCGATAAAGGACGATGCGCGCCAGCCCGGCCATCTTCTTGCCCGCCATCGCGTCGCGGATGACGGCGAACGCCTCCTCCGAAACCTTGTCGGCCGGCGCGACATAGTAGGGGGTGTCGAGATAGATCTGCCGGATCGAGGATTTGTCGACGAAGCCGTCGAGGCTCATCGTGTGCGAGGTTTCGATCTGCACCGCCTCGATCTCGTCCTCCTCTATATGGACGAAGTCGCCCTTTTCGATCTCGTATCCCTTGATCTCGTCGCCGTCCTCGACCGGTTTGCCGGTCTCGGCGTCGACATAGATCCGCTTCACCGTATTGCCGGTCTTGCGGTTCAGGATGTGGAACGAGACCTTGTCGGCATGGGTGACCACGTTGGTGAGTTCGATGGCGCAGGTGACCAGCGAGAGCTTCAGATAGCCTTTCCAGGCCGGGCGCGGCGCCATGATGATTTCCCCGTGAGAAAGATCAGCTGGAACGGGCGACCACCTCGCTCGGTTCCAACCCGGTCGGGCCGGGGCCGGCGCGGTTGCCGCCGGCCCCGGCCTTCAGCCTCTATTCGGCGGCCTGCAGGTTGATCTTGCTTTCCGCGATTTCGGTCAGCTTGCGATCCGTCGCCTGCTCTTCCTTGAGATTCTTGGCCAGCACATTGGCGCAGTCGCTGCGGCCGAGCTGCTTGGCCCAGGCGATCAAGGTGCCGTAGCGGGTCATTTCATAGTGCTCGACGGCCTGCGCGGAGGCGATCAGCGCGGCATCCAGAACGTCCTTGTCGTCGACATCGCCGCTGACGTCGTCGGCCTCCTCGAGAATGCCGTCGATGGCCGGGCAGTTGACCTGCTTGGCCTTGACGCCATGCAGCTCGAACACCTGCTCGACGCGTTCGATATGGCCCTTGGTCTGCTCGAGGTGTTTTTCGAAGCCGGCCTTCAATTGCGGATCGGTTGCCTTGTCGACCATCTTCGGCAGCGCCTTCTCGATCTGCTTTTCGGCATAATAGATGTCGCGCAGCGTGTGCACGAAGAGGTCGTCCAGCGTTTTGATGTCCTTCGAAAAGAAGCCCATGATTTCAACCTTTCCATTGCTCTTGCTTGTTCGGGAGATCCCGGCCTTGCCTGGGCAGTGCCTGTGAGCCGGCAATGCCGGTTCTTGGAACTCAACGTCCATTGGTGGGGCCGGTTCCGAGCGCTCGCGGCCGCACGGCAGGAAATTCCCGGGCGGCACGAAAGTTGAAACACAAGCGCGCCAAGGCGACATTCAAACGAAACATATGTGATGCAAAAGTCACACCAACCGAAATGGTGACAAAAGGCGTCGAAACACCCCGAATCAGCCGCAATCCGGCCATGAAGCGACGGGTTTTCGACCAAAAATTAACATCACGTTCACTGAGTATTCACGCCTCGATGCTATCGTTCTCGCACTTCGGAAGGGACGTCCGAAAATCGGGACAGGGACCAGGTAAAATGAACTTCCTCACGCAACTCATCGGCTATGCCGCCGCTATCCGCGAATTCGTCGCGCCGACCTATCGGCCCGAGCGCTATTACATGCGTGGCCCCGGTCCGGCCTGCGCCCGTCGCGGCACGTCGCTGGGCGCGCACTGACCATGAGCTTCGAAAGCCGACACAACAGCCGCATCTGCAGGCCGGACGCCGACAGCCGCGCCACCGCCTATCGCGCCGAACGCCCTGTCCTGGCCGACCGGCGGCGTGCGGCAACGCCGCGTCTTTGATGCCGCCATCGGCCGGCTTGATGTCATAGGACATAAGCAGCCGAGGCCAGCGTGACCGCCGCGGACGAGCCCTCCCCAGGCAAGCCGCCCCTCTGAACCCTTCGGTGCAGCCGCTGATCCTCTTCGAGAGCGTCGCGCCTGGTTGCGGCCAATCGGATGAATGCGCGCTACCGCGGCCGGCTCAAGCGATCGGCCACACAAGGTTGGAGCACAATCGCGCCGCCCGCCGCCCTACCCAGTTCGCGGCAATCCTGGGACGTGCACAGCGTCCAGCCACCGGCCGTCGCGCCGGAGGCCGCCAGCACGAGACGGGGCTGCGGCCCGACCTTGGGCGAATAGGCCCACCAGCCATCCTTCAGCACCGCACCTTCCGGCGGCTCCATGCCGGCACCCGAGCCCTTGATACGGGCCTCGACCACTTGCAGGCCGGAGGGCGTCACCTTCCAGTCTTCCTCCCAGCGTGTCCGCTCCACCGAATGCGTCCAGGACAGGGTGAAGGCGGCAACGCCGAGCGTCACGCTCTTGCCGGCGGCGAAGATGCACAGGCTCATGCGGTTTCTCGCCTGAGCAGGATCGCCGCCGCCAGCCGGGTGCCGCATTTTGCGTTCGCCGACCTTCGCTTCGGGATCATGCCCTGGCCGGCGCCTGCCGGGCACGCCAGACATGCCAGCCGATCCAGGCCAGCGACAGCGCCCAGCCGGTCTCGTCGGTCAGCGGCACCGCCGCCACCAGCAGCACGCCGGCGGCGAAGGCGACCAGCCGTTCCCACCAGGCCATGCGCGTGGCAAGGAAGCCGACGGCGGCGGCGCCCCACAGCACGATGCCCATGCAGGCCTTGAGAACGATGTAGGTGACCTCGACGGGATAACCGAACTGGGCGGCGATCGGTCCGGCGTCCTGCAGCATCAGCGCCGGCGTGTAGACCGCCATGAACGGAACGACGAAACCGGCGATGGCTAGTTTTGTCGCCTGGATACCGATCTTGAGGCCGCTCTCCTTGGCCATGGGTGCGGCGGCAAAGGCGGCCAACGCCACCGGCGGCGTCAGGTCGGCCATGATGCCGAAATAGAAGACGAACATGTGGCTGACCACCAGCGGCACGCCGAGCGATAGCAGCGCCGGCCCGGCCAGCGACGAGGTGATGATGTAGTTGGGGATGGTCGGGATGCCCATGCCGAGCACCAGGCAGGTCAGCATGGTCAGCACCAGCGACAGGAACAGATTGTTCTCGCCGATCGAGATGATCCAGCCGATGAAGGTCGAGGCGATGCCGGTCAGCGTCAGCGTGCCGATGACGATGCCGACGATGGCGCAGGCAATGCCGACCGGCAGCGCGTTCTTGGCGCCTTCGGCAAGCGAGTCGATGCAGATCCGCAGCGTCTCGCGGCCACCCCTGAAGGCAAGGCAGGCAATGACGAGTGCGGCGATGACAAGGCTGAGGATGTTGACGCCGAATTTCATGAAGGAGGCGGCGGCAAGCCCCAGCGCCAGCCAGAAGACGACGCGGAAGGCGAGCGGCCCGATCAGCGCCGCCAGCGGCGTGCCGAGGATCAGCACGATGGTCAGCGCCAGGCCCATCGTACCCGCGAAGACAGGTGTGTAGCCGGCGAACAGCAGATAGATCAGCGCCGCCAGCGGCAGCACCAGCGGCCAGTGCTGTCGCACCGCGTCCCAGGGGTTGGGCAGGTCCGCCTTGGCCATGCCACGCAGGCCGGCCTTGCCTGCCTCCAGATGCACCTGCCAGAAACAGGCGCCGAAATAGAGCAGCGCCGGGATGATGGCCGCCTTGACCACATCGGCATAGGGGATGTTCAGCGTCTCGGCCATGATGAAGGCGACCGCGCCCATCACCGGCGGCATGATCTGGCCGCCCATCGAGGAGGTCGCCTCGACGGCGCCGGCGAAGGCCGAGCGGAAGCCGAAGCGCTTCATCAAGGGAATCGTGAACTGGCCGCTGGCCACCACATTGGCGACGCCGGAACCGGAAATGGTGCCCATCAGCGCCGAGGACAGCACGCAGACCTGCGCCGGGCCGCCGCGCCAGGTGCCGACCAGGCCGAGCGCGAAATCGTTGAACAGCGCGATCATCCCGGCGCGTTCGAGGAAGGCGGCAAAGACGACGAAGATGAAGATATAGGCGGCCGAGACATAGATCGGCGTGCCGTAAATGCCTTCGGTGCCGTAGGCGAAGGTGTCGACCAGCTGGGCGAAGTCATAGCCGCGATGGATGAAGGGCGGGGGCAGATGATTGCCGACGAAGCAATAGGCGAGAAAGATGAAGGCGATGGCCGCCAGCGGCAGCCCCATCAGCCGGCGCGCCGCCTCGAAGACCAGCACCACCAGCACCGCGCCGACGATCAGGTCCGGCGTGGTGAGGAAGCCGGAGCGCCGGATGAGGTCGGTATAGAACACCCAATTGTACAGGCCGGTGCCGAAGCCGAGCACGCCCAGCGTCCAGAACGCGGCCTTGGCCGGCAGGCTGGTGGCGCGCAGATTGGCGATCAGGCCGAAGCCGAGCAGCAGCAGGAAACCGACATGCATGGCCCGCACCACCTGGCTCGGCAGGCTGCCATAGGCGGCGATGTAGATCTGGAAGGCGGAAAAAGCGACCGCGATGGCGAAGGCCGCCTTGCCGGCGATGCCGTCGCCGAAACCCGGCGGCAGTCCTTCGACCTGCTCTTCGGCGACGGGGAGATGGAAGGTGGAGGATTTGCCGTCGACTGCTTCGCTCATCCGACGCACTCCAAAATGAGCGAATGATAGTGCGAGGCGCGTCGCGAAGACATCTCAGATAGTCCTCGCCTACTTCAGCAGCCCCTTCTCCTTGTAATACCGCTCCGCGCCCGGATGCAGCGGCACCGGCATGCCGTCGAGGGCCTTGGCCGGGTCGATCGCCTTGGCGGCGGCGTGCGCGGCGGCAAGCTGGTCGAGATGCTCGAACATCTGCTTGGTCATCTGGTAGGCGGTCTCATCCGAGACATCGGCCCGGGTGATGAGGAAATTGCCGACGGCGGCTGTGGCGACATCCTCCGTCTGGCCCTCATAGGTGCCCTTGGGAATGACCACCGACAGATAGGGCGAGCCGATCTTGGCGACGTCTTCGGCCGGCACCGCAACGACATTGATCGGCAAGGAGGTGGCGAGATCGCGGATCGAGGCGACGCCCAGCCCGGCCGATTGCAGCGTGGCGTCGAGCTGGCGGTTCTTGATCAGCTCGACCGATTCGGCGAAGGGCAGGTATTCGACGCGGCCGAGGTCCTCGTATTTCAGCCCGGCGGCGGCGAAGATGGCCCGCGCGTTGAGCTCGGTGCCCGATGCCGGCGCGCCGACCGACAGGCTCTTGCCCTTGAGGTCGGCGAGCGTCTTGATGCCGGATTCCTGGCTGGCGACGATCTGGATGTAATTGGGATAGATGGCGGCGATGCCGCGCAGCTTGTCCAGCTTGCCGGGGAAGCCGGCCTCGGCATTGCCCTCGGCGGCCATCTTGACGGAATCGCCGAGCGCGAACGCGATCTCGCCCTTGCCCTGCTGCAGGAGGTTGAGGTTCTCGACCGAGGCCTTGGTCGCCTGCACCTGGGTGCGGGCGCCCTCGATGCCCTTGCCGTAGATTTCCGACAGTGCCACGCCGAGCGGATAATAGACGCCCGAAGTGCCGCCGGTCAGCACATTGATGAATTCCTGCGCAGTAGCGGACACCGCACCAAGGCCAAGGGAAAGCGCCATCGCGCCGGCAGCAATAAACGTCTTTCTGAAATTCAACATCCGGTTTCCTCCCTGAAATATTGGCCGCATCGCCTCCCTGACGCGAACCGGGCGAGTTTAGACAGCGGAGGGGAAATGCCAACCCGCAATTCCGCTCGTTAGACGAATGGTTGAGAGTGTCGCCAAACATATGCCCGCTTGCACAAGGCGCGGCCGGAGCCGAAAGTTTTTCCAGCGCCTGTCGAAATCGGCCAAGGTCGCGCGACATACGTTCGGCCCGCAACGAAGCGGCCTTCGAAACCACGGGAGAAGACCCATGCGATACATGCTTATGATCTACGCCGACGAAGCCGCGATGGCGAACGTGCCGACCGAGGCGACCTATCAGATGAGCGCCGCCTATGACGCCTACACGGAAGCGCTGAAGAAGTCCGGCACCTGGCTGGCCGGCGACAGGCTGCGCCCGAGCCAGGCGACCACCCTGGTCCGGATGACTGACGGCAAGACCAGCGTGCTCGACGGCCCCTATGCCGACACCAAGGAGCAGCTTGCCGGCTTCTACATGATCGAGGCCGAGGACGCCGACGCCGCGATCGCCTGGGCGGCGCGCTGTCCGGCGGCCAGCACCGGGACTGTCGAGGTGCGGCCGATCTGGGAAATGGCCGACTATCTGCCCAGGAAATGACGGCGTGATGGACACACGCCCCGAAATTGCCCGGGTGGCCGCCGAGACGGCCGCCCGGCAGAGCTACGGCAAGCTGGTCGCCTGGCTGGCGGCGCGCACGCGCGACGTGGCTGCCGCGGAGGATGCTCTGGCCGACGCCTTTGCGGCGGCGCTTGAACGCTGGCCGCGCACCGGCGTGCCGGAAAAGCCGGAAGCCTGGTTGCTCGCGGTGGCAAGGCGGCGGCGTGTCGATGCGGTGCGGCGGCGGCTGACCAGCGAAGCCGGCCGCGACCATCTCAAGCTGATTGCCGAGGAGGCGGAGGCGCGCATGACCGATGAGGACCTGCCCGACGAACGATTGCGGCTGATGTTCGCCTGCGCCCATCCGGCGATCGAACCCGGCGTGCGGGCGCCGCTGATCCTGCAGACCATCCTCGGCTTCGATGCCGCGACGATCGCTTCCGCTTTCCTGCTCTCGCCGTCAACGATGGGGCAGCGCCTGGTGCGCGCCAAGAGCCGCATCCGCGAGACCGGCATTCCGTTCCGCGTACCGGAGCGAGCCGAACTCGGCGAAAGGCTGGACGCGGTGCTGGAGGCAATCTACGCCGCTTTCGCCGAGGGCTGGTCCGACCCGGCCGGTACCGAGACGCGGCGCCGGAACCTCGCCACCGAAGGCATCTGGCTCGGCCGGCTGGTGGCCTCGCTGCTGCCGCAAGAGCCGGAAGCGCTGGGCCTGCTGTCGCTGATGCTGTTCGCCGAAGCGCGCCGCGCCGCGCGTCGCGACACGGCCGGAGAGTATGTGCCGCTCGCCGAGCAGGACCATGCACTGTGGGATCACGCCCTGGTCGACGAGGCCGAAGCCCTGCTCCGCCGTGCCGCCGCCATGGGCACGATCGGCCGCTATCAGCTCGAGGCGGCGGTCCAGTCGGCGCATGTGGCGCGACGACTGAGCGGCCGCACCGACTGGGCGGCGATCCGCGCGCTCTACGAAGCGCTGTTTTCGATCGCGGGATCACCGGTCGTGGCGATCAACCGCGCGGTGGCGATCGCAGAGACCGAGGGCGCGGTGGCGGGGTTGGCGGCTCTTTACGTGCTGGGAGACGACAAGCGGCTCAATGACTACCAGCCCTACTGGGCCGCGCGAGCCGGCCTGCTGGCCAGGCTCGGCCAGGCACCGCAGGCGCTCGAGGCCTATGATCGGGCGATCGGCTTAGAGCGCGATCCGGCGGTGCGCCGCTTCCTGCAGGCAAGACGCGCCGCTCTCATCCAATGAGCTCCCGGGCGCGGGCGGCATTTCGGACCACCTCGTTCAGGCCGGCCACATCTCGTGCGACGTGTTGAGCGTCTTCATGAGCGGATGCTCGCGCAACCGCGCCCACAGGCGTTCGATACCGGGCCAAGCCGCCCGCGCCATGTCGATGTCGGGATGCCAGGCCACCAGCATGACGAGATAGATGTCGGCCAGCGACATCTGATCGCCGGCGAGCCAGTCGCGGTTGCGCAAGGCTGCATCGACGACGGCAAACCCGCGGTCCATCTCGGCGACCGCCGCCTGTTTCACCGCCTTCGTGCCCTCGGCATCCGTCGTGTAGCGATGGGCGTAGTAGAGCCGCAGCATCGCCGGGTAGAGCACCGAGGACATGAACGCCATCCAGCGCAGGAACTCCGCGCGCGCCGGTTCATCGGCGGCCGGTGCCAAGCCGGCTTGCGGGTGACGCTCGGCGAGCAGGATGCAGATCGCCGCCGATTCGGTGATAGAGCGTCCGTCCGGCAAGGTCAGCACCGGCACCTGGTTCAACGGGCTGATGGCGAGGAAGGCCGGATCGGGCGCCTCGCTCTTCGGCACGTCGATCTGCTGGAAAGGCGCATCGATCAGCGCCAGCGCCGCCTCGACGACAAAGCCGCCGCTGCCCGGACGCGTGTAGAGCTTGTACATGAAATCCTCCCCCGGCCCGAACCAGGGCGCGCTCGAGATTTGCACCGGAAGCAGGGGCTACTCAAGTCGGGTAAGGACTCCACGGCAGGTTTTTCAACGGGCCAGGCTCAGGACGCTAAACAAGCCACGCTAGCGGGCCAGCGCCCCCTCTGTCCTGCCGGACATCTCCCCCTCAAGGGGGGAGATCGGATGTCACGAACGTTTTCGCCAATTTTGGCGCTGAAGAAAGGACGCGGGGCTGAAACTGCCAATCTCCCCCCTGAGGGCGCTGGCCCGCCAGCGCTGCTGTTCTTGGGTATCGAGGCCTAAGCCCCCAGCCCCTCGAACAGGATCGTCGACAGATACCGCTCGGCGAAATCGGGGATGACCACGACCAGGGTCTTGCCCTTGTTCTCTGGGCGCGAGCCGACGACGATGGCCGCCTGCAGGGCCGCGCCCGAGGAGATGCCGACCGGCACGCCTTCGAGGCGGGCGATGAGGCGCGCATTGGCGACCGAGTCCTCGTTCGAGACCTTGACGATCTCGTCATAGACCGTGGTGTCGAGGATTTTTGGCGCGAAGCCGGCGCCGATGCCCTGGATCTTGTGCGGGCCGGGCTGGCCGCCCGACAGCACCGGCGAAGCATCCGGCTCGACGGCGACGACATGCAGCGCGGGCTTGCGCTTCTTCAAAACCTGGCCGACGCCGGTGATGGTGCCGCCAGTGCCGATGCCGGCGATGAAGATGTCGATCCCGCCCTGGGTGTCGTTCCAGATTTCCTCCGCCGTCGTCTTGCGATGGATCTCTGGATTGGCCGGGTTTTCGAACTGCTGCGGAATGATGGCGTTGGGGATCGTCGCGGCCAGTTCGTCGGCCTTGGCGATGGCGCCCTTCATGCCTTTCGGGCCTTCGGTCAGCACCAGCTCGGCGCCGAGCAGCGCCAGCATCTTGCGGCGCTCGACCGACATCGTCTCCGGCATGGTCAGGATCAGCTTGTAGCCCTTGGCGGCGGCGGCGAAGGCGAGCGCGATGCCGGTGTTGCCGGATGTCGGTTCGATCAGCGTGGTCTTGCCGGGGGCAATCTTGCCGGCCGCTTCCAGCGCCTCGATCATCGCCACGCCGATACGGTCCTTGACCGAGGCGATCGGATTGAAGAATTCGAGCTTGGCGACCAGATTGGCGACGATGCCCTTCTCCTTGGCGAACTTGTCGAGCCGTACCAGGGGTGTGTCGCCGATCGTGTCGGTGATGGAATCGTAGATACGGCCGCGGCCGGGTACGCGGGCTGAAGTGACGGGCTTGTTCATTGGTTTCGCTCCCTGGATTTCAGGCAATTGGCAGTAGCCGACAGAATAGGGCTTTCAACCGCGCAAGATAGGCTGCGGCTGGAAAATATCCGAGTGGGGCGCGTGCTGAAAACGCCTGGCCCTCGGAAAAGCATTTCCCGAAACAGCCGGGGCAGGGAATGGTTTGGCCGAAACGACCTACTGACGAGCGGCGATCGCCGCCGCTGCGCCAACCATGAAGGCGCCGGCGGTGCGGTTCAGCACCTTCAGCGCGCGCGGCGACTTCAGGAACCAGCGCGCCTTGGCCGCCAGCGCCAGGTAAGGCACCAGCACGACGAACAGGACGACGACCGTCAGCGCGACGAGAATGCCGTAATCGGCAAGCGTGATCGTCTTCAGGTCGACGATGGTCGGCGTGATGGCGAGGTAGAAGATCATCGTCTTGGGGTTGCCGAGCGTCACGGTGAGGCCGGCGACGAAGCTCGACAGCAAGCCGCCCTTTCCCTTCCTGGCTTCGACGGTTTCGGGTGTGATGCCGGCGGTCCAGAAGCGCCAGCCGAGGAAAGCCAGGTAGGCGACGCCGGCCCATTTGATGGCCAGGAAAACCATGCCGAATTCCTGCGCGACGAAGGCGAGGCCCAGCACCACGGCGGTCAGGTAGGTGAGATCGCCCAGCATGAGGCCGAAGGACATGGCCAGCGACGAGCGAAAGCCCGAGCCCAGCGCACGCGCGACCAGCGCGGTGATGCCGGGGCCAGGAATGGCGGCGGCGATACCAAGAGCGGCGCTATAGGCGAGGAATCCGGTGAGGGTCATTGGCGTTGGCGTCCAAGGGCGGTCGCACCCTTGTCGCACGAGGCGGGTCTCCAGGTGAACCCCTGAGCGCGGGATTCGCTTGCACCAGACGGCATGGCCCGGTTCGCAAGCAAGGATCAGGAGCGGTCGCCACCATAAGTCACGCGCCAGATTGTGCCGTTGCCGTCCTCGGAGACGATCAAGGATCCGTCGCCGGCCACCGCAACACCGACCGGGCGGCCCCACACCTCGCCGTTCGAAACGACGAAGCCGGTCATGAAATCCTCGTATTCGCCGGTTGGCTTGCCGTCCTTGAACAGAAGCCGGACCACCTTGTAGCCGGTCCTGTTGCCGCGGTTCCACGAACCGTGCAGGGCAACGAAGGCGTCGCCTCGATAGTCCTGGGGAAAGCCGGTGTCGGCGGGCAAATCCTTGCCATCGTAGAAGGCGATATTGAGCGGCGCCGAATGCGCCTGCATCAGCACGTCGGGACTGTCAGCCTTGCCGGCGAGATCGGGGCGCTCGCCCCTGTGGCGCGGGTCCTCATTGTCGCCGATATAATACCAGGGCCAGCCATAGAAGGCGCCTTCCCTGACCGATGTCGCGTATTCGGCGGGCACATTGTCGCCGAGCCCGTCGCGCTCGTTAACGACACACCATAGCGCGCCGGTCGCCGGCTGGACGGTCATGCCCGAACAGTTGCGCAAGCCGGTGGCGACTGTGTGGCCGTTCTTGCCGTCGGGATCGAAGGCCCGGACCTCGGCCCGGCCCGCCTCGGAACCCCAACTGGCGCCGAGCGGCTTAGCCTTCACCCAGGCGTCGAGCCCGCCCCTGGGCCTCTTGCCCATGTCCTCGGCGACATTCGAGCCGGAGCCGACGGAAAGATAAAGTGTCTTGCCGTCGGGCGAGAAGGCGATGTCGCGGGTCCAGTGGTGGGTCGAAGGAATGTCGGCGACGATGGTTTGCGGCTCGCCCGAGGCCTTCAGGTCGCCATTGCCGTAGGCAAAGCGCACGATGCTGTCGCTGTTGGCGACGTAGACCCATTGCGGGTCCTTGCCCGGGGGATAGAAGGCAATGCCATAGGGCCGGTTGAGACCGCCGGCAAAGATGCTTTTCTCCGCGGCTTTCGCGCTGCCCTTCGCCAGGCGATAGACCCGAACCTGGTTGGCCTTGCTGTCGGCAACGAACAGGTCGCCGTTGGGTGCGATGCGCACGACGCGCGGATTGTCGATCCCCGAGGCGATCAACTCGGCCGAAAACCCCGGCGGCAAATGCGGCTTTGCGTCCGCCGGCATGTCGATCACGCCGGCGCTGTTGGAGGCGGATTTGGTGACATAGGGTTTCGGCAGGTCTTCCGGCTTGATCAGCCGGCGCACGCCGGGCCTGTCCGCCCGCCAGTCGCCGAAGGCGGCCGGGCCTTTGAGCACAGGCTGGTCGGCTTGCTGGGCGAGCGCCGCGGTCGTGACAAACAGTGCGGACAGCGCCAGTCCGGCCAATCGCATCACTTCCTCCAATCCGTCATGAAGGAAAGCAACGATCGGTTTGCTCGTGGGTTCCGTTGCGCTCGATGCGCAAAACTTCTCGGATCAGGTCCCGGCAGCGTAAAAATCGTCGTCCAGGCGTTTTTCCAATTCAACGAGATCGGCCGGCAATGGGAGGCCCATGGCGCGCATCTCGCGCAGTTTTTCGCGCAGCTGTTCCTGAATTTCGTGCTGGTCCTCCGGCTGGTTGACCATCTCCTCGAGCAGCAGACTGATCTGGGCCTTGAACGATTCCAGCGCCATTCTTTTTCTCCTTTGCAGCCTGTCTGGATTACGGTCCCGCCAGGAAAGTCGTTCGCGGTCGAATTCCGGCATGGAAACCAAAGCAATAATTCCTCGGACTCCTTACCTCAGCATGCGGGAAATCAGCTGTGCCGTATAATCCACCATCGGCACGATGCGGGCATAGTTCAGCCTTGTCGGGCCGATGACGCCGAGCGCGCCGACGACGCGGGCGTCCTTGTCGCGATAGGGCGCCACCACCAGCGACGAGCCCGACAGCGAGAACAGCTTGTTTTCCGAGCCGATGAAGATGCGCACGCCCGATCCCTGCTCGGCGAGGTCGAGCAATTGGATCAGCCCGTCCTGCGTTTCCATGTCCTCGAACAGGTGGCGCAAGAGTTCGATGTCGGCCTGGGCGGTGACGTTTTCCAGCAGATTGGCGCGGCCGCGCACGATGAGCCGGGCAGGCAGGCCGCTTTCGGCGCCCGCCCACACCGCAAGCCCCTTCTCGACGAGGTCCTGCGACAGCGTGTCGAGGGCGGCTCTCGTCTCTTCCTTGATGCGGGCGATCTCGGTGCGCGCCTCGGCCAGCGTGCGGCCACGGATATGCGCGTTGAGGAAATTCGAGGCCTCGTGCAGTTGCGAGACGGTGATGCCGGCGGGCAGCTCGACGACACGGTTTTCGACATCGCCATTCTGCGATACCAGCACGGCAAGCGCCTTGGTCGGCTCCAGCTGGATGAATTCGATATGCTTGAGCGCCACCTCGTTCTTGGCGGCAAGCACCAGGCCGGCGCCGCGCGACATGCCCGACAGCATCTGGCTGGCCTCGGTCAGCATATGCTCCAGCGTCGCGCCGGAGCCGGAGGCCCGCACCTGCGCCTCGATGGTGCGGCGCTCCTCGTCGGAGAGGTCGCCAAGCTCCATGAAGGCATCGACGAAGAAACGCAGGCCAGCCTGGGTCGGCAGGCGCCCGGCCGAGATGTGCGGCGCGTAGATCAGCCCGAGATGCTCGAGGTCGCTCATCACGTTGCGGATGGTGGCGGGCGACAGCGAGGACGGCAGGATGCGCGACAGGCTGCGCGAGCCCACGGGTTCGCCGTCCCGCAGATAGGAATCGACGATGCGCCGGAAGATGTCGCGCGAGCGCATGTCGAGCGACTGAAGAGCCAGCGACTGCGAGGCGGGATCGACTGCCTTGGTCATTCGGCTAAAAACCTCCGGTTCAAGGATATAGACTTCGGTGGGCCGCGCGCAACCCGGTGTCTGTGTCGGGTCACCGCCCCTTTTCCTTTGCGCCGTGCTCTGCATGCGTCTAAAAGCCGGCCACGATTCAAAAAAATGACAAGAAAGCAGGCCGAATGCGCCCCTCCAAACGCCAATTCGACGAAATGCGCGCCATATCCTTCGAGCGCGGCGTCTCCAAGCATGCCGAAGGCTCGTGCCTGGTGAAGTTCGGCGACACGCATGTCCTGTGCACCGCCAGCCTTGAGGAAAAGGTGCCTGGCTGGATGCGCAATTCCGGCAAGGGCTGGGTGACGGCCGAATATGGCATGCTGCCGCGCTCGACCGGCGAGCGCATGCGCCGCGAGGCCTCCGCCGGCAAGCAGGGCGGCCGCACGCTGGAAATCCAGCGGCTGATCGGCCGTTCGCTACGCGCCGTGGTCGACCTGCAGGCGCTGGGCGAACAGCAGATCACCGTCGACTGCGACGTCATCCAGGCCGATGGCGGCACCCGCACCGCTTCGATCACCGGCGGCTGGGTGGCGCTGTATGACTGCCTGCGCTGGATGGAAGCGCGGCAGATGGCCAGTGTTTCGAAAGTGCTGAAGGATCATGTCGCGGCGATTTCCTGCGGCATCCATGACGGCCAGCCGGTCATCGATCTCGACTATATCGAGGATTCCTCGGCCGGCACCGACGCCAATTTCGTCATGACCGGCAAGGGCGGCATCGTCGAGATCCAGGGCACCGCCGAGGGCGAGCCTTTCTCCGAAGAGCAGTTCGCGGCCTTGATGGGCCTGGCCAAGAAGGGCATTTCCCGGTTGGTCAGCCTGCAGCAGATGGCGGTGGCTTAGTTTTTCATGCGGAGCCTGGGCACCCCCCTCTGCCCTGCCGGGCATCTCCCCCGCAAGGGGGGAGATCGGCTGTTGTCGAGAGCTTCGCCAATAATCAGCATAGAATACCATGAGCCGGCGCTCACGCTGCCAATCTCCCCCCTTGCGGGGGAGATGGCCGGCAGGCCAGAGGGGGGTGCCTCGTGACTCCCTCTGCCATTCTTGAATCCGCCCTCTATGTCACCGACCTCGACGCCGCCGAGCACTTCTACACCGACATTCTCGG